>CAYMUX010000019.1:0-35153 GCA_964393845.1 uncultured Nitrospiraceae bacterium | reverse complement strand
TGAAAAGATAATTATTGATAAGGTCATGACTATATATGCATATCGTCTTATTTTTATTACAAGGATGCTAACAATAAGGAACAGGATAATGGATATAAATATACAGGAAAGGATAATCGTAATCTCATTGACTGTAAATATATTGAATTGGTCAAGCGCCCTTTGCAGCCATGATGGTCCTTCAGAAGTGTTGTACGCTATTTTAGAACCGGCAAATTTATAGTTTGTCTTTAAATCGCCGTCTCTCGGTATAAGCCTCTTCGCCCTCTCATAATTTAATATCGCTTTTCCCGGTCCGCCTTTTTTGAAATAGCTGTTTCCGAGGTTAAAGTAAAGATTGCCGCTCTCGAATCCCTGCTCAAGCAGTTGAGAGTATTCTTTTATCGCCAGGTCATACCGGCCTTCTTCATAGTATGCGTTGCCCTTATTAAAGATATTCCTTGGACTCTTTTCCTGTTGGGCAAATGCTGCCTGCGCAAGCATGAGCATGCTAAAGATAATGATGATGTATGGAAAAATCAAATGCCTGCGCTTCATCCCTTATGCCTTTCAAGATAATCGATAAGCTCTTTTAATTCCTTTAGAGTCTCCTGCATCTTGTCCCTGCTGAGTTCAGAGGGGGCGTATCTCGCCATATCGCATTCTTTAAATATATTTATCAACCTCGATAGCATGTCCTGATCAAGGCCCTTATCTTTCAGTATTTCACCTGCTGAATCAGCGGTCATCCCTCCTGATGGGACATGGAAGCGGTTGCCGATATATTCCCTGAGGGTCTTGAAAACAGCGTCATAAAACTCCCCTGTCTTATTATTTCCAAGGAAATCCTCTGCTTCACGAATGCCTTTACGGGCCTTCCGGGGAGCTGAGAGACGCCGGGCGTATCCTGTGTCCGTGCGTAGTCTCTCTTTGCGCTTAAATGCTACCCATACACCGATAAGCGCCAGGACAGGCACTATCTGGAGGAGTAAGAACAGGGGATTTTTGTAAAGGTACCTGCCTTTTCTGGTCAGTACCCCGGGGGATTCTTTTATATAAATTATATCTCTGCCGAATTTCTCCCTGACAGCCGGCCTTGCAGTGTTCTCCGGGGCATCAAGTATGGTTACCTCTTCTTTCTTATCAGGCTTAAGCACAGTCAGCGGGACACCTCCCCTTTCTATTGTCTGATATTGCCCCTTGTCCGTGTTAAAGAAGCTGAAGGAAACTGCCGGTATCTCCTTTACGGTATCCGTAGTCGGAATCAGCACCTGTTCAAATATCTTCTTGTTCCCCTCCTGTTTAACCTGCGGCTCATAAGATTTAAATCCGTCATGCTGCCTCAGGGAGGGACTGGTCACCGAATCAAAGTTGCCGCTCCCGGAAATGATCATCTTTAAAGTAACAGGGTCTCCGGCCTTTACCTCAGCAGGGGACACTTCAAGGTTGAAATTAAAATTACCGAGGGCCCCCTTGAAGTCCACCGGCCTCCCTTTGTCGGGCAAGGGAAGGACTTTGAGAGACAGCGCTTCAGACTTCAACTCTACAGGGTAGGTCTCATAATTACCGAAAAAGTCATCAAAGGGGTCCCGACCAAAAAAATCGTCAGAAGGAGATGAAGATCTTCTTCTGCTCTTTTGTGTAACAAGATTGGCCTTGATTTTGGCAGGGCCTAATTTAAATGTCCCGTCTTTGGTTGCGAATATCCTGGTCTTGAACTCTATAACATCATACTCTGAGCCCCCTGCTGTTTCCTTGTATTGGCCCGGTTTGTCGAATTGGCCGCCGGAGAATCCGTCATGATTATATTCAGGGTACTGGATATCTCGTACACCTATTCCGTTCACGTAAAGTTTTATTGTCAGCGGTATTATTTCATTTATGAACGCGCTCTTTTTTCCGGTCAGCATTTTTACAAATACCCTGTCGCCCAGGTTGGCTGCCGGCTTCTGCTGCTGCTCTCTGCGGCCCCCTGCATTCGAGGCGCTGTCGAGGACTTCGACGGTAAGGGCGTTTGACGTATATTTATCCCCTTCATGTTGAATGGAGAAAGGGCCTATCTGGAATTTTCCTGTCTTTAACGGTACAAGCCGGTATATGTGCGTAACTGAAGACGACATCCTGCCGTTGACTATTGACATCATGGTAGAAGGGCCGGCATAGCGGGCCTGAAAACCGTCTATGGCAGTAATATCCGGGGCCGGGATGTCTGTGGAACCCTGGAACTGGAGTTGAAGCTGAGCGCTCTGCCCAAGATATATTTCGTCTCTGTCCAGGGAGGCCTGGAAATTAATCTCTTTGGCATAAGCGGCAGATGATATCAGAAAGACAGCCAATACAAGATAATTGATAACAGCCATTATATATTTCTTGCTGAAACTCATTATATTACCAATCCTTTAAGACTTCCCCGGAATGTCCCCTGTTTTCATGCTTATCCTCTATTGCTCCTTCCCGGCCATATGTTTCAAGGAGCATCCTGGCCTCCTCAGGAGTCATGCCCTCTGAATCATCTTTCCCGTCACCGGAAGGCTGTGTCCCTTTAGCATCATCTTTTGAAGCTGACTTGCCCTCAGTGCCCTGCTTCCTCTGCTGCCCGGCCTGCTGTTTTTCTTCTTCTTTTTGCCGGTCTGATTTCTCCTGTGACTGCTTGCTGTCCTGATTGTCTTTTTTGTCCTGGTCCTTATCTTTGTTCTTATCCTGGTTCTGCTGCTGGTTCTTTAACCGGTCCAGGAGTATCTTCAACTTCTTTTCAACCAGCTCGTGATTATATCTTGCGTCTTTGTCGCCCTCATCAAGCTCTATGGCCCGTTTGTAATAATCGAGGGCCTCGCGGTACATACTTATCGCAAAATTCAAATCTGAATCTGCCGCCTGACTACCGAGTTTATACTTACTGTTTCCCAGGTTGTAGATGGCCTTTGCCTCAAGGGTCTTGTTATCAGTGCTCAATGCCTTTGTGAAGGCATCAATGGCCTCTTTGTACTGCCCCTTCTTATATAAGGCATCTCCAAGGTTGAAATGAGCGATATCTGAGTCAGGCGATTGCGTTACCGCCTGATTATACCTGTCTGCTGCCTCACTGTATTTTTCCTGCTTATATAATTTATTTCCAGCTCTGATGTCACCGGCAGAAGATGCTGAAGAGCTGTTAGCCGTAAACAGTAAGCAATAAACAAATAGTATTATTATAAATAGTGTTTGCTTGTTTCCTCTTTTAACTCTTAACTCTAAACTCATAACTCTTAACTTAAGACTTCCTCTCTCTTATAAATGGTTCAATACAGAGAAGCAAAAGGGCGATTGCGAGAGGTATCTGATATCTCTCATAATATTTCCTGATCATTTTATTTTCAACCTCCCTCTTCTCCATCTTTGACAATTTTTCATCATAAATCAGGTCCAGGCCGAATTCAGTTGCAGTGGCCTTTACATAGCTGCCGCCTGTAGTCAAGGCGATCTCTTTAAGGGTACTCTCATCCAGGCGCGTCTTTACAACGTTCCCGCTGCTGTCTTTCAAAAACATCCTGTTGCCGGCCTCGTCGGTAACAGGGATAAGCTCCCCTTCTTTAGTCCCGATACCTATGGTGAATATTTTCATGCCCTGTTCCTTTGCCTTCTCAACCCATTCCGCTGCATTGCCTTCGTGGTCTTCTCCGTCTGTTATAATCACAAGCGATTTATATTTTTTCTTGCCCCCCTCGTAACTGTCAAGTGCCACCCTGATTGCATCTGATAAAGAGGTCCCGCCTTTTGGAAGAGTGTTAACATTCAGGTCATCGAGCGAGAGCATAAAGCCGCTGTAGTCAACGGTCAGAGGGCACTGCAAAAAGGCATTGCCTGCAAAGGCGATAAGCCCGATCCTGTCGCCGCGCAGCTTTTGTATCAAATCCTTGACTGCCAGCTTGGAGCGTTCCAGCCTGTTCGGCTTTACATCTTCTGCGAGCATGCTCTTGGACGTGTCAATGGCGATCAGGATATCAAGTCCGCTCCGGGTCACCTCTTTCCACTCAAAGCCCCATTGCGGCCTCATCAGGGACAGGGTAATTGCAGAAACCGAAAGGAGGATAAACAGCGCTTTAATATTCTGCCTCCTTCTGTCCAACGACGGAATTAATTGATCAAGAAGGTCCTTATGTATAAATTTCTCCAGCGCCCTGTTGCTCTTTTTATTTGACCAGACATAAAAGAGTACCAGTGCCGGAAGGAGCCATAGATAATGTATAGCGTGAAAGTTTCCGAATGTCATTTCTTTTCTCTCATCTTCTTAACTTCCCAACTTCTCATCTTCTTAGCCTTTATGGTATCCTCCTCAACACAGTATTTTTCAATATCACTTCCATTATTAATAGGACAAGGGCCGGTATCAGAAAGAAGTGGAACAGCTCCTTATATTCCGTATATCCCTTTTCCTCAATGGGTGTCTTTTCGATTTTGTCTATTTCATCATAAATATTTCTGAGTGATTTTGTGTCTGTGGCCCGGTAATACAGTGCCTTTGTCTTTTCCGCTATCTTCTTCAGGGTGTCATCATCTATATCAATCTGTACCTGTCTGTAAACAGTGTTGCCGAAGAAATCCTTTGCCGGATAGGGCACCAGTCCCTTTGAACCGGCGCCTATTGTATAAACCTTGATATTCAGGGCCCTGGCCGCATCAGCAGCGGTAAGCGGTGATATATTGCCCGCATTGTTTCTGCCGTCAGTCAGCAGGATAACAACCTTGCCTTTTGCTTCGGTGTCTTTCAGCCTGTTAAGGGCCGAGCTTATTCCAGAGCCTATTGCCGTGCCGTCTTCAATCATGCCTATCTTTACCCTCTGCAGGTTCTGCATTAACCATCCGTAATCAAGGGTAAGTGGCGATACAGTGTATGCATTTGCAGCAAACGCGACTATGCCGATCCTGTCGCTGTGACGGTTCTTTATAAAGTCATCAACAACGTCTTTGACAACTTCCAGCCTATTTTCACGCTTGCCCCCAAGTTCAAAATCCTCAGCCAGCATACTGGTCGACGTGTCAATAGCCAGCACAATGTCAATGCCTTCAGTCTCGATCCGGGATTCCTGGAGCATTAACTGGGGGCGGCTTAATGCGATGATTATTAAAAAAAGGGCCGACATCCGTAAAATTATTATTCCTTTGAATAGTCTCAACTTAAAGGTTGATCTTAATCCGCTGAGCAGACTGCCTGTTGAAAACCTGAGCGCCGGCTGACGTTCACCCTTCCTGCTGTAAATAAGGACAGCGGCAGCTACCGGCAGTAATATTAATATCCACGGATTCTGGAAGGTCATTTAACTGCCTGCCCCCTGAACGGCTATCTCTTTTGTTCCATCGATCAACTTTTTTGCTGAATCATAACTCAACTCAATCTCTCTTTCGTCCGGCAGATATTTAGCAAACTTGACCATATCGCAGTGAGAAAGGAATTCCCTTATGACGCCTTTCTGTTCCCTGTTTAAAATCTCGGCGTGCTTCAGGGTTGTCAAAAATTCTTCTGTGGTCATTTCAGGCGCCTTCAACTGGAAACGGTTTTCTATATAATGCCTTACAATATTTGACAGCTCAAAATAATATTCCCGGACCTTGCCTGCCTTCAGATAATCTCTGCTCATTAATTCTCTGAGCGCTTCGTAGGCAATCTCATGCGCAGGTCTCGGAGGGATTGCTTTTGCTTCCGGTTTATTTCTTTTTTTCAAAAATAAAATGATGAGGATAACAGCGATAATTAGTGCAAGCGCCCCAATGAAAATATAGAGATAAGTCCAGTCATAATAACTCAGCGGGCCTTTTATGTCCCGTACATCCGGTTCTATAATCGTGTCCTCCTTTCCCTCATCCTGAAAAATTTGTACAGTTCCCTGGCGTATGAAACATCAGTGCGTATATCTATGTGGTCAATATTTATTGAGCGGAAAAGCTGCCGCCTTTCATCGAGTAGCTTAAGGGAGTTAATGCTATAGTCCTTTCGTACCTTCGGACTTGAGGTATCGAGCAGGAAATTCCTGCCTGTCTCAGGGTCTTCGAGGTTGATGATACCTATGTCAGGCAGCTCTGTCTCCCTGGGATCTGTAATTGATATCGCGACGATGTCGTGTCGCTTGCCTGCAATAGATAAAGACTTTTTATAGTCCCTATCGTAAAAATCGGAAATAATGAAGGTGACTGTGCTGCGATTTGTGACCCTGCCCAGATACTGCAGCGCCCCGGATATGTCCGTTGCCTTTCCTTCAGGCTCAAAATATAATGCCTCCCTGATTATCCTGAGCACATGACTGAGCCCCTTTCTCGGGGGCACGAACTTTTCTATCCTGTCCGTAAAGGCAATAAGCCCAACCTTGTCATTATTTTTAATCGCGGACATGGCCAGCAGGGAACAGAGCTCCGCAGCCAACTGCCGCTTGAGTTTATTAACTGAACCAAAATAGGTTGATCCGGACATATCGAAAAGCAGCATTATCGTCAGCTCCCTTTCCTCCATGAATTTCTTTATGAAGGGGCGTCCCGTGCGCGCGGTCACGTTCCAGTCAATGGATCGGATATCATCTCCGGGCTGGTATTCCCTGACCTCTTCAAATTCCATACCCTGCCCTTTAAACACACTGTGATAATGGCCCGCAAACACATCCGTGACCATCCGGGAGGTGGTTATCTGTATCCTGCGAATATTTTGAAGTACTTCTTTGGGTATCATAACGTTATAAAGAGTATAGAGTCACGAGTTAAGAGTTAATCAAAAGAATATCTTTTCAATTAACTCTTGACTCATAACTCATAACTCGATGTTTAGGGAACTTCTATCTCCTCAAATATTCTCTTAATGATATCGTCCGAAGTCTTTTCTTCTGCTTCTGCTTCGTAACTTACGATTACCCGGTGACGCAGGATATCGGGCCCTATGGATTTAACATCCTGGGGGGTGACATAACCCCTGCCCTGTATAAATGCATACGCCTTGGAAGCTATGTTGAGGTATATAGACGCGCGGGTAGAAGCCCCATACTGAATGAGACTGGTGAGTTCATTGAGTTTATATTTCCCTGGTTCTCTTGTTGCAAAGACCAAATCCAGGATGTATTTTTCAATTTTCTCATCCATGTATATGTCATTCACTACGCTCCTGGCTCTCTTTATATCATCGGGTCCGACTACCGCTTTAACTTCAATTTTCTTGTTTGTGACGGCCATGCTCTTCATAATTCTGTGTTCTTCCTCAAGAGACGGATACGTGATGTTTATCTTGAGCATAAACCTGTCTATCTGGGCTTCGGGCAAAGGGTACGTGCCTTCATGTTCTATCGGGTTCTGGGTTGCAAGGACTAAAAAAGGCTCATCAAGGGGAAAGGTATTTTCACCGATAGTCACCTGTCTTTCCTGCATGGCCTCCAACAGCGCGCTCTGGACTTTAGCAGGGGCTCTGTTTATTTCATCCGCAAGGATAATGTTGGCGAAGATAGGGCCTTTCTTTGTTGTGAAGCTGCCGTCTTTAGGATTATAGACGAGTGTTCCCAGCAGGTCGGCGGGAAGCAGGTCCGGGGTGAATTGAATTCTCTGGAACTTTGTCTTTATCGCGCCGGACAGGACCCTTACCGACAAGGTCTTGGCAAGTCCCGGGACCCCTTCTATAAGTATGTGGCCGTTTGCCAAAAGCCCCACCATGAGCCTTTCAATTAAATACTTCTGTCCGACTATCACCTTTTCGAATTCCGATAAAAGGCTCTGGACAAATACGCTTTCTTCGCGGACCTTTTCATTGATAGCCGTAATTCCACCGGTAATCATATAGTATGCCTCCTGTATTTATTATTACGTGTCGAAATGACCATGGATACTTAATGAAATTCTAATATTAGAAGAAATTTATATATTCTTTCAAGATATTATGAAAATATTATAGGCATGTTTTCCTGGAACAGGGGAGTTAAGTAAATGGCTTGTTTGATTTTTTTCTAGGGTATCAGTAGAATATTAGCTTGAAATTTAGAATTAAATTTATTCCCTGATAGTTATTAATTAAATAAGGAGAGCATCATGACATATACAACTTATCGTCCTCACAACAAGAAACGTAAGAGAACCCATGGTTTTTTAACAAGGATGAGCAGCCCTGGCGGGGCCAAGGTTATTAAACGCAGGCGCGCCAAAGGCAGAAAGAAATTATCCGTATAACCGGGGCGAATCTCCTCTCTTCAAGAACATTAACCTGATTGCATAAAGGAAAAAGTGAAGTCATTAGTGCTTGCTGCCATTATCGGCTATAAAAAATATATATCCCCCTTTCTGCCTCATTCCTGCAGGTTTCACCCGTCGTGTTCAAGTTACTGTATGGAGGCGGTAGAGAGATATGGTTTAGTAAAAGGTCTTTGGTTTTTTGCCGGACGTATTTTAAAGTGCCACCCTTTTCATCCAGGCGGGTATGATCCTGTTGAACGCCTGGATAATTCATGCTTAAAAATGAGAGTGAGATAATGGATAAACGTACACTGTTAGCTGTCATATTGTCGCTTGTTGTACTGCTCGGCTGGTCATACTTCTTTAGTCCGAAGCCTGAACCTCAAAAGCCCGTCCCTGTCCCGTCCGGGCAGGAGGCATCACCTTTAAAACCTGATGCCCCGGCAAAAGCGGAAACTTTAACACCTGGGCCGCAAATTCTCGGTGAATACATGGCCCCGGCAGGCGCCGAAGTAAGCGATGTTGTAGTCGAGACGGATTTATTCAAGGCTGTTTTTTCAACAGAGGGGGCGATTGTAAAACACTGGGAGCTGAAAACATATAAAGACAAGAATAATATGCCTGTCGTTCTTTTAAAGGAGCCCGGTGTAGTTCCGCCGTTGGGAATTGTATTTGAAGGGCCCAACAGAAACTTGCCTCAAAAATTAATATATACGGTCAATACAAAAAACCTCTCGCTTTCCGAACGGGGTGACACACAGGGCGAATTAATTTTTTCATATGACAATCAGGGAATGTCCATCAAAAAGAGGCTTGTATTCCACAATAATGACTACAAGGTCGACTTTTCAGTAGAGACTGCAAACACTCCTTCATACATGCTGCCGGTTGGGACCAATTTTGGTGTCTATGACAAAGAGCAAAGCGAGCATAAAGGTCCTGTCATACTTGTCGGCTCTGACAGAGAGGAGTTTGACGAGAAATTGAAAAGCTCAAAATACTTCCCCGGCAATATAAACTGGATTGCGCAGGAAGATAAGTATTTTGCCGCTGCTATTATTCCGGTGACCCCGGTTGAGGGCGCAAATGTCTGGAAGGAAAAAGATTCGGCGGAGATAGCGTTAAAACTTAAGCCTCAAAAAAATGATTTCATTTTTTATGCGGGGCCCAAGGAATACGACAGGCTCAAGCGTTTAAACGCCGGGCTTGAACATATTATTGATTTCGGCTGGTTTTCCATCGTCGCAATGCCTCTTTTTTGGGTATTAAAGTTCTTCTACAGCTATCTGGGTAATTACGGCTGGGCCATAATCATTCTGACTATCGTTACGAGAATACCCTTTATTCCGATAATGCATAAGAGCCAAAAGTCCATGAAGAAGATGCAGACAATACAGCCCATGATGGCCGAGTTAAAAGAAAAGTACAAAAAGGACCCGCAGAAGATGCAGAAGGAAACGATGGCTCTCTATAAAAAATACAAGGTCAATCCCATTGGCGGCTGTTTGCCGATGCTCCTCCAGATCCCTGTCTTTATAGCTCTGTATAACGTCCTCCTCAGGGCCATTGAATTAAGAGGCGCGCCCTTTATCCTGTGGATAACTGATCTTTCAATAAAAGATCCTTATTATGTACTTCCGATTGTCATGGGGCTCACAATGGTAATTCAGCAGAAAATGACGCCTTCTGCAATGGACCCGAAGCAGGCAAAAATAATGATGCTTATGCCCATTGTATTTACATTCATGTTTCTCTCGTTCGCCTCAGGCCTGGTTATGTACTGGCTGGTCAACAACGTCCTCGGCATTGCCCAGCAGTTTTACTCAAATAAAAAAGCAGCCGCTGAACAAACATGATCTGTCGGTAGTCAGCCCCGGAATAAAGATGTCCTGACAACTGCCCCCCATTATCTGTAAACTACATGCATGCAAACCGAAGATACAATCGCTGCAATATCAACAGCTCCGGGGCACAGCGGCATAGGAATAGTCAGGCTTACAGGCAGAGACGCATTAAAGATAGCTGATAAGATATTCCTTTCTGCCAGGCAGAAAAAAATCAGAAAGACCCCCTCCCATCGTATCCTTTACGGTCATATCATAGATCCCTCAAATAAAGAGACCATCGACGAGGTACTGGTTTCCGTGATGAAGGCCCCGAATACATATACCAGGGAAGACATTGTCGAGATAAATTCTCACGGCGGGCCTGTACCAGTGCGCAGGATTCTGGACCTTGTGATAAATGCAGGCGCACGGCTTGCGGAACCGGGTGAATTTACACAAAGGGCTTTTTTAAACGGAAGGCTTGACCTCGCGCAGGCAGAGGCAGTGCTTGATATTATTAATGCCCTTACAGAGCAGAGCCGGAAGACCGCGGTTTCCCAGCTCAGGGGGGGCCTTTCAAAAAAGGTTGAATCCATACGTGAGGAATTGATAGAGCTTGCCGCGTTTGTCGAGGCGCATATCGATTTTCCGGATGAAGACATAGAGGACCTTTCATTGAAAGACATGAAAAAGAGGGCACGGAGAATTCATCAGGCCCTGCAAAAACTCATAGAGAGTTCACGATATGGCATGGTTCTGCGTGAGGGCCTTAAGACTGCCATTATCGGCAGGCCGAATGTGGGCAAGTCCTCTCTGCTCAATGCCCTGCTTGAGCATGACAGGGCGATCGTCACCGAAGCGCCCGGGACTACACGGGATGTCATCGAGGAATATTTAAACATAAAAGGCGTTCCGGTAAGGATCATGGACACGGCCGGGATTAGAGAGGTCAAAGACATCGCTGAAAAGGAAGGGGTAAAGAGGAGCCTGATGGCAATGGAGGATGCGGACCTGGTGCTTCTTGTTCTGGATGGCAGCGAGGTACTTCATAAGACTGACAAAGAACTGATTGAAAAAACGGGAGCAAAAAATACTATAGTTGTGATAAACAAAAGCGACTTGCCTCAAAAGATGGATATTGGAAATGTCATTCCCGCGAAAGTAGGGGCACGGCGCGCCGTGCCCCTACGGATGCCGGGTCTCGGTACGAGTGTATTCCGACAAGCCAGGAATGACAAAGCGGATAACCTTTCAGTTCATAACATCGTTAAAATCTCCGCTAAAAAAGAAACCGGGCTTGATGAATTAAAAAACAAGATAACAGAGACGGTTTTATGCGGCAGCGCTGAAAGCAGCGCAGAGGTTGTTACCAACACCAGGCATGTGCGTGCGCTTGAAAAAGCTCTTGCGTCAATTGACTCTTTCATCATGGCGGTCAACAAGAACACCTCTCCTGAATTTCTCTCTGTTGATTTACGGGACGCCCTTGATGCTATAGGTGACATAATCGGCATTACGACTACCGATGATATACTGAACAAAATTTTCAGTAATTTTTGTATTGGTAAGTAGAGGACAAAATCACTATCATGATAATGGCATCTTTTATCTTTTAATTTATCTTGATAAAGTGTTATAATGGTTTATAACAGGAGGGTAGATTATGGAAGGTGCACAAACATTTTCAACCTTTTTAAAGGCAAAGAGATTAAAAAAGGGGATAGGATTAAGAGAATTTGCGCGTATTGTAAAAATGCAGCCGTCGAATTATTGCAGCATTGAAAGCGGCTCTCTCCCACCGCCAAATGATAAGTTGGACGAGATAGCTTTAGCGCTTGGAATAGAGCAGGGAGGGCAGGAGTATCGTAAGTTTATTGACCTGGCTGCCAGGACAAAAGATGAAATTCCTGCTGATATCGCAAGATTGATTAAGTCAAACTCTCTCATTCCCGCCATGCTGCGTACAATTGAAGACCAGGAAATAAAACCGTCACAGTTGAAAAGCCTCATAGAAGACATAAGGAGCGGCCGTTATAAAAAGAAAACTTCTGATTGAAGACTATCCACTCTGGAAGCTCGAAGAGATTGCAGAAAAGGTCTTGGAAGATGCGGAATCTTGTATCCAGGAGTTTTGTGTGAATATTGAAAGGTTGATAGAAACTAAATACAAAATTATTATTGATAACTTTTACAATCTCCAGGCAAGATATGGAGTAATGGCTTTTATGCTCACGCAGGGTAAACGTCTTTTTGTTGATGATAAGTTAATTGATAATCCTCGTCAGGAAAAGCGGTATCGTTTCACGCTTGCAGAAGAATTAGCACATTTTCTTATTCACGATGATCTTTATAAAGATTGTAAAACTATTACTGAACGAATTGAAAAAGAATCTCTTCTTACACGACAGGAAGCATGGTTTTTAGAAACAAATGCCAAAGCGCTGGGATCAGCCATATTAATGCCTAAGAAATTAATTGAAAAAAGAGTTGATGATTTGATCAGTTATTTTGGCAGTAAGCCAAATTATGCAGGCATAATCATAAATACCCTTGCTCACGATTTTGATGTTAATCCTGCGGCTGTGAGAAGGAGACTTAAGAATCTTGGTTATCATAAAAGGAGTAATTTGGACTTTGGAAATGATATTTAAATTGTAGTGACAGATTAATTGAGTAAGAGGGGGCAAAAATGCATAAGAAAATATTCTGCAACCAACATCTTCTAATCCTTATTTTACTAGCCGGTCTAATTTCCCCTGTGCTCACCTTTGCTGATGCTGACAAAATCTTCAAGGAATACAGCAAGGCTGTTGTGGTTGTTGTGACGTTTAATGAGAAGGGCGAGCCGATAAGTCAAGGCAGCGGGTTTATCGTAAGCGCCGACGGCGCGGTAGTGACGAATTATCATGTCATAAGCAATGCAAAAGATATCAAAGTGAAGGCAGGGGATAAGGTTTTAGAAGTTGAGGGTCTTATTTACACGGACAAGGAGAATGACCTTGTTATTCTCAAGGTAAAAGAAGAAAAACTTCCGATTGTAAAACTTGGAGATATTGCAAAGGTGAATGTCGGTGAGAAGGTTTACGTTATCAGCAGTCCTGAAGGGCTTGAGAATACAATCTCTGACGGTATATTAAGCGGGATAAGAAAGATCATATCGGATAGAAAAATCCTCCAGATTACCGCGCCAATATCCCCCGGCAGCAGCGGTGGCCCTGTGTTTAACAAAGACGGTGAAGTTATCGGTATCGCTACCTTCCTTATTAAAGAGGCACAAAATCTCAACTTTGCAATGCCGGTAAATTTGGTAAAAGACAAAATTGAGAGTAAGAAAGTTACTGCATTAAAAGAGTCTGAAATAGAAGATTATAAAAAGACAGCAGAGTATTGGTTTTACCTCGGTGTTGCCTACAGTGAGTTAGGGATGGATAAAGAAGCAATAGAGGCATACAAACAGGCAATAAGAATCAAACCTGATTATGCAGATGCACATTTATTTCTTGGTTTTGCCTACAGTGAGTTAGGGATGGATAAAGAAGCAATAGAGGCATACAAACAGGCAATAAGAATCAAACCTGATTATGCAGAGGCACATTTTAAGCTTGGGTGGTTATCCTATGGCAAGTTAGGGATGCATAAAGAAGCAATAGAGGCATACAAACAGGCAATAAGAATCAAGCCTGATGATGCATTGGCACATTATTATCTTGGGTTGTCCTATGGCAAGTTAGGGATGTACAAAGAAGCAATGGAGGCTTTTAAGCAGGCTATAAGAATCGAGCCTGATTTTGCAGAAGCACATTTATTTCTTGGTTTTGCCTACAGTGAGTTAAGGATGTATAAAGAAGAAATAGAGGCATACAAGCAGGCTATAAGAATCAAGCCTGATTATGCAGAGGCACATTTTAAGCTTGGCGTTATCTATCTCTTATTAGTAGGTGATAGAAGCTCTGCATTAGGAGAGTATAAGATACTGAAAGACCTTGATCCAGAACAGGCGAACAAACTGTTTAATCTGATTTACAAGTAAAGCTCAAGGAGTGGAAAACCGTTGGAGTGTATTTTTTCATGAAGGATTTGGCTTGGCAAGAATTTGAAGCAGCGGTCGCTATGTTCATTTCCGCCTTGGATCCAACTGCTACGGTATTGCCAAATGCCAAGTTGCCTGACGCACATACAGGGAAGACTAGGCAGCGAGATATTATGGTAAGAACAAAAGTGCTTAATTTTACCGAAATCAATATTCTTATAAGTTGTAAGCGATACAAAAGGAAACTCAATCAACAAGACATGGATGCTTTTAATGGTGAGTTCATTTCATCAAAAGCCAATCTCGGACTTATCTTTTCTTACTCCGGTTTCGCTAAACCGGCTATCGAGAAGGCCAAGCAATTAGGATTTTATTGTTGCAGTCTCTACCAAAACCAACAGCCTGAAATCCCTGAGATGCTGCATTTCACAAATTTAATTGTTTCTTATTCGGAATACTCAATCGCAATAGACAAAACACAGAGCACAATCGGGAGCTTAAGAAAATGGAAAGACATTCTTTATTTGGTCGGTGACAATATAGCAGGGGAGACTTTAACTGTATTGGATATTTTAGTTAAGAAGTTTACTGAAACTGAAAAGACTGCCATTGAAAATAAGGAGAGTATCTTTCCCAAGTCTTGGTTAAGCGAATTCACCATCTTCACAGAAGACAATGAAAAGTACGAATTGTATTTTATATTGCGTGGCTGGTGGCGTGAGTATAAAGCCGATATAAAAGCATTTCTGGTAAACGGGATGTATTCATTTACGGACAAAACATTTTTAGGTAGTGTATCAAGCCCATCTATTGACACATATGCTTCGGAACCTGGTCCTGGATGGGCGCGATTCTATGACAGGAATGATATACCAAAAGGTGGCATATCGGCGGCTTTTATTTTTTCTCAAGTAGAAAAGCTACGTCTGAGACTGATAAATATCGAAGATAAGATGCTATGAATACGTCTCATGCTTCTCTTAATGACGGACATATTCTCATCAAAAGTACCCGCGAACATCGGCATTGACATGACTTTAGTTTCACCATACAGGTCACATAACAGGCAGTTCTTTTACAAATACATGAACGTAACGACTGCTGTTAATGTTTTGGTCAATAAGACTTTACGGTGGAGTTCACCTTTGCTGTTTAACGATCCGTTTGATACGGCACGGCAGTTGCAATTCGGCTTTTCAGATACGGAACTTCATGAGAAGTTAATTGCTGAGTTTTGCCGAATGCATAATACTCCTGCAGAAGAAAAACACCAAATACAAAGTCGTAGTGTACGTGATATTCTTGGCGCCCTCCATAGTCTGAGTAATGAAGGCGAACGTGATCGAAAATATGAACAAATGATTTGTCAAATCAAAGGATATCTTGATCAATGGAAAATAGAGGAAACCGTATTATTCAAAAACCTGCAAAAGGTTTGGGAATCGACTTTACCACATGCGAGGGTGCTATGCCTTTCAGAAATAAATAATAGTGCAGCAATGTGGCATCATTATTCCGATAAACATGCAGGGGTTGTAATTGAACTGGAATGTGTAGACATGTATGACAGCCCGCTCTTGCTTGCTAAACCTGTCATTTATTCCGATGATACTCCCGTACTGGGGAACGTCGAATTGTGGGTGAAGTTGTTTACTAGACAAATCGAGTTCAATTACACGGAACTTTTCGGACCACTCGATATAACCAAAAGACTGGAATGGCAGTACGAAAAAGAATGGAGAATAATCAGCTTCGAAAAGAATTCAGATCAACTCTTCAGCGACTACAGCATTCATCCCCGGACATTCCACTCTATTTATCTTGGTCATGACATCACCTTGGAAGATAAATCGACTATTCTTCGTCTTGCTGACCACAAGCTCAACCACCTATCCATTTATGAAACACATTTTAATGTCTATAGTCGATATATCGAGTTCAATAGAATAAAATAAATGTGCATACTGTCACATAACGCTGCTTGCGTTGAAATTCCTTCAAAGAATAACTTAATTCGGGTATAATCTTACCCATGATGCGCCTTAAAAAAATCAGACAGGTCCTTTTATACACCCTTCTTCTCAATGTCGCTGTTGCTGTGGCAAAGATAATCTATGGCCATGCAATAGGATCTATCAGTATGCTCTCAGACGGTATCCATTCATCCGCTGACGGCGCATCAAATGTCATCGGTCTTATCGGCATTTGGATAGCGTCGCAGCTGCCGGACGAAAGTCATCCGTACGGGCACAGAAAATTTGAGACCCTCTCAACCATCGCCATAGCCGTTCTGATATTCGGGGCAGGCACCGAGATATTACGTAAATCCTATGACCGGCTGCAAACCCCTTCCAGCATTGAAGTGACTTACGTGAGTTTTATAGTTATGGCAATCACCCTGATAGTAAATATAGGAGTAATGCTGTATGAGGCAAAAAAAGGACGGGAGCTGAAGAGCGATTTTCTCATTGCGGATTCCATACACACAAAAACAGATATCTTTATTTCGATATCCGTTGTCATCAGCCTTATTGCCGCAAAGATCGGATATCCTGTTATCGACGTGCTTGCAGCGCTTGTCATCACTGTTTTTATCGCAAAGATGGGCTATTCCATACTGAAATCCGCCGCCGCCGTTCTGACCGACTCGGCGCGTATAAATCCGAATGAAATAAAAGAGCTGGTATGCAAGATCGACGGCGTACATGAATGCCATGAAATAAGGACGAGGGGCAAAGAAGACTACGTTAATATTGATCTCCACGTACTTGTTGCCCCTGAAGTAACAACACGGGAAGCACACGATATAGCGCACTTTGTTGAAGAAGCCATTAAAAATAAATTTCCTTCTGTTATTGATATTGTTGTTCATATTGAGCCTTATGACGAGTTGGAAGTAAGAAAAGAGAGAAGAGAAACAAGAAATTTCTAATCTCATATCGATTCTTAAGAGTAAAGAAATCTGCTATACTTGTATAGCTGTAAACCGGCACATAATTTAAATACAAGGAGTAATTTATGGCCTTCCCAATTCACAGACCAAGAAGACTCAGACTTAATAAAGTAATCAGAAGCATGGTGCGGGAAACGCACCTGACGCCGAATGATTTTATATATCCGATGTTTGTCACCTTCGGCAAGGGTGTGAGGAAAAAAATATCGTCCATGCCGGGTTGTGCCCAGTTGTCAGTGGATGAAGCGGTCAAAGACGCGCAGCATGCCTACAAGCTCGGCATTCCTGCAATAATCCTTTTCGGTATTCCCGAACACAAGGACGAAAAAGGTACAGAGGCATACAGCGCAAAAGGGATTGTGCAAAAGGCCATTAAGGCCATCAAAGATAAGCTCCCTGATCTCGTTGTCATCACGGATGTCTGCATGTGTGAATATATGAGCCACGGCCACTGTGGAGTCATCAAGAACGGCAAGATATTGAATGACCCCACGCTTGAGCTTCTGGCAAAAGAGGCACTGTCGCATGCAAAGGCAGGCGCAGACATGGTAGCGCCGTCAGACATGATGGACGGGCGTATCATGGCCATACGGGACATCCTCGATGCAAATGGGTATGAAGACATCCCGGTGATGAGCTATGCGGCAAAATACGCCTCTGCATTTTATGCCCCCTTCAGGGAAGCTGCGGAATCGACCCCTGCATTCGGCGACAGACGGTCATATCAGATGGACCCGGCAAACCGGAGGGAGGCCATAAAAGAAGTTGCCCTCGACATAGAAGAGGGAGCGGATATTGTCATGGTGAAACCCGCGCTGTCATACATGGATATCATCTCTGACGTAAAAGATTCCTTCGACGTCCCTGTTGCCGCTTATAATGTCAGCGGAGAATATGCAATGGTAAAGGCCGCTGCAAAGCTCGGCTGGATAGATGAAATGAAGGTCGTCATGGAAATCATGACTTCTTTAAAGCGCGCCGGAGCTGATCTTATACTTACGTATCATGCGGTAGATGCAGCGAAGGAATTAGGAAAGTAGAAACCTGGAAGTTGTTTTTTTATTAGCTGTTGTTTAATGTAGATGCAGGATTCTGTCCGCGAGGGAATATGCAAATGACGTGCTGAGTTTTGAGGGGAAGATATTTGTATAAAATCACCATCTGACTGTTATGTTTTTAGTATTGACTGAAGTGTTTTAAATTGTTGTTTTTGTAGATAGCTAAATTCCAAGGGGTGAAAATGTCATTCTATGTCTCGGTAAAACCAAGTGTTTTATTATGGGCAAGAGAAAGTATAGGGTTGAGTGCAAAAGACGTTGCCGATAAGACAAAAGCGAGCGAAACCACTATTAACAATTGGGAAGATGGACGGGAAAAACCCACCTTTGCTCAAATCGAAAAGTTAGCTGCCCTTTATAAGAGACCGTTAGCAGCATTTCTATTGTCAGAACCACCGCAGGAACCACCACGACCCAAAGATTTCAGGACAGAATTATCTATGAAGCATAAACCTCTTTCTCCTAAGACTTTATTGGCAATCAGAAAGGCGAGAAGATTACAGGCATCTGCAATAGAGTTAAACAAAGAATTGGACTACCCCTTAAAACCACTTTCTATCAGGGCAACATTAAATGATGACCCTGAAATGCTTGCTGAAAACGTAAGGGGAAAATTTATTTTAAATGAGTTTAATGTTTCTTTAAATGAAAATAGAGACGATACTTTTGAAGGCTGGAAAAAACTGCTTGAAGATAATGGTGTTCTTGTTTTTCAGATCAGTATTCAGCAGCGTGAAATCAAAGGGTTATCATTAATTGAAGGTGAGATTCCGGCTATCGTAGTAAATAAGGCTGATGAAGCAAATTCAAAAATATTCTCTTTGTTTCATGAGCTGGCACATATTCTTCTAAATGAGACCAGCGGCATATGCGATATGATAGAAGATGCTCATTCGCCGAAGATTGAACAGTTCTGCAACCGTTTTGCCGGTGCATTTTTAGTCCCTGCCTCAGAACTGCTAAATCAAACACTGGTTCAACAAAATAAAGATTTCAATGCTTGGGAAAATCGAACTCTAAACTCACTTGCAGATAAATTTGGAGTAAGCAAAGAAGTTATTTTAAGACGATTATTAATTCTTGGCAGAACTTCGAGTCTTTTCTACAATAATTGGAGAGAAAAGAATGTTAAGGAATATCGTCCATTCGGCAAGGGAGGGAAAAATCCTATAAAAATTTGCGTTCAGGAAAGAGGCAAAAAATATATCACAATGGTTTTAGCTGCTTACAATCAAGATAAAATCAGCACATTGGATGTTGCGGATTACATGGGAGTAAAAATTGATCAGATTCCAAAGGTGCGTGAGTTGATAAGTAAGTAATGAAACTTTTTGATAAATCATATTGTATTGATACCAGCGCCTTAATTGATTTAAAAAGACATTATCCTAAAAACGAACCCGCATTTAAAGCGGTTTGGGATGAAACAGAACAGCTTATAAAAGAAGGGAATTTATTTACCATTAAAATTGTTGAGGATGAAATAAAAAAATATCAGGGGAAGGATGATTTTCTAATAAGATGGATATCTGCTCGCAGAAAGAAATTTATTATACCGACAGAGATTGGAATTCGTTAAAAAATAAAGGGAACTGAATAATTCAAGGATATTTATAAATGTCTAACTATACTGTTGATGACATATTTAAAACTGCGGAAGCAAAACACAGTCTCAATCTGTTTGAAAAAAAACTTATTTCATCAATAAATCTTTACGATAAAAACGGCAAGCCATACCTCAAATGAAATTGAATCCCTTTGCACAGAATCACACTCCGCCCGCCATAAGGCAAAAGAACTTTTGCAAGAAGCCAAACGGAAGGTTGAAGAGATGATAGAAAAGGGATCGGGATGAAACAACCTGCAAAAAAGCATATATATATTCCAACAAACAGTGTCTGGGATATTTCAAAAAGCTACACACTGTGTAGCATATTTTAAAAAGCATGAACGACAAAGGCTACTGGAAATGAAAATTGTTAAGGAGTAATATGTTGATATGAAAATTTCTTTAACTTCCGGCAAGAGTATCTCATGCGCTCCAAGCACATCGATTCTGGAGTCCCTGAAAAAAGCGGGTATCTTCCTGACCTCATCCTGCGGTGGAAAGGGCACGTGCGGGAAGTGCCGGATTATCATAAAGTCCGGTCCCTCCGATATCCGGTCAAAAATGAAACTCTCTCAGGAAGAGCTAAAAGGGGGTTACTCTCTTGCGTGTAAAACCTATCCTTCGGGAGATATGCTTATCGACATACCCAAGGAATCAATGCTTACAGTCGAGGGCCAGATCGATACCGGAAAATCAAAAAACCTCCTTGACCTTTTACATTCAGCAGGGGCGGACCTGGATCCGCTGGCCGGGAGGATCGTCCTTCAGCTTCCCCGTCCGTCTCTTGATGACAATATCAGTGACCTTGAAAGATTAAAGCGGGAACTCTTTGCGAACGGGCTGGGATGCCTGAGGGTCCCTTTCAGGTTTATGACAAACCTTGCCCGCACTGTCAGACAGAAAAACTGGGAAATAACCCTGGCCACGATCCATAGTGAAGACTGTTATGAAATCACTAATATTTTCCCCGGGAACCAGAAGATACCTCAATACGGTATTGCAGTGGATATCGGAACTACAACGCTGGTTGTTTATCTGACAGACCTTACGAACGGGGCCCTCGTTGACATTGCTTCAACATATAATTCACAGATACGCTTCGGGGATGATGTGATAACCAGGATCGTCAATGCTACCGAGCACAATGAGCTGGGCAATCTGAAAAGGGCGGTCACTGATGATATAAACAATATGATCTCTTTGCTCTGCCAGACCCACAATATCAGTACTGATGCAATTGATTGTGTTGTGGTTGCGGGCAACACAACCATGACTCATTTCTTCCTGGGCCTCGACCCTTCTGCGATAAGGGAGGAACCGTATATTCCCACGGCCAATACCTTCCCCCTGTCTCATGCAGGTGAGCTGGGCATAAAGACCAATCCCAATATCCCTGTATACGCGTTCCCCTGTGTGTCCAGTTATGTAGGTGGAGATATTGTTGCGGGGGTACTGGCTACAAGAATACATAAAAAAAAGGAGCTGAGCATTTTTATCGACATTGGGACAAACGGGGAGATAGTCCTCGGGAGCTCGGAATGGCTGATGTCTGTAGCCTGTTCCGCGGGTCCCTGCTTTGAAGGCAGCGGGATGAAACACGGGATGAGGGCCACTGACGGGGCGATTGAGGGGGTGAAGATCAACCGTGATACCCTTGAGGTCGAGATAAAAGTAATCGGGGAAAATATCCAGCCGGTAGGCATATGCGGCTCCGGGATGATAGATGCAATTGCCGAAATGTTTTTAGCAGGGTTACTCAACCAGAAAGGGAAACTGCAGAAAGACAGATCGGACAGGGTAAGAAGGGGCGAAGACGGCCTGGAGTTTGTGGTCCATTACGGTAAGGGCAAGGATATAGTCCTGACAGAACCCGATGTCGAAAATATAATCCGGGCAAAAGCCGCAATATATGCGGGGTTTTCAACTTTGCTAAATGAAGCGGGACTTACGTTTGACGATGTGCACAAGGTATATATCGCTGGAGGTTTCGGCAAGTTTCTGGACATTGAAAAGGCCATCATTCTCGGCCTGCTCCCTGAATTGCCCAGAGACAAATTCGAATACATGGGCAATACATCAATCATCGGCGCTTACCTCTGTATCCTTTCCCGCAAACTGAGGGCCGAGGCGGAAGATATAGCCAGGAAAATGACCTATATAGAGCTTTCAGTTTCCAAGTCTTTTATGGACGAATATGTCTCGGGCTTGTTTATCCCTCATACAAACATAGATGCCTTCCCAAATGTGAAAGCATTGATCAGGAGATAATGCAGGTGCACGCTGCAACGCGCCCCTACTATTAAGATATGAAAAGGAGTAACTATACATGCAACAGGAAAATTCTGTAGGCACGGGAAATCCAAAATATAAAAGGGTCATCCTCATTGGAATGGACGGACTGGACCCGAAGCTAGTATCGTCTCTTATGGCGCAGGGGCATCTGCCGAATTTTGCCGGACTCAGCAAATCCGGAGGTTTCTCCCCAATGGTGACAAGCAATCCCGCTCAAAGCCCGGTCGCATGGGCATCCATCGCTACAGGGAAAAATCCCGGTCATCACGGGATCTTTGATTTCCTTGGGCGCCGGATTTCGGACTATATGCCGGAGCTGGCTATATTGAGAGTGAATCCTAAAAATATATTCGCCAAAAGAGAAGCAATGTTTCTGCCGGTGATGCATGGGAATGCCTTTTGGGACTATACGTCTGACAATAATATTTCATCCACAATATTAAAATGGCCGATGACCTTTCAGCCGAAGCAGAACCGGGCGAAACTTTATGCGGGACTTGGCGTGCCGGATATTAAAGGCGGTCTCGGAAGATATGCATTTTATACGACCAAAGATATTTCAAAAAATGAAGAGGGCTCTGAAAAGGTCATTAAGGTCAAGGCAAACGGCAATTCAATAAAGACGTTTATCTCCGGGCCCAATGTCGCGAAACTGACGACAAGAGAAGCGGCAAAGGCAGACATCAATATCAGCCTCTCCGACAATTCAAAAGTTGAGATAACTGTGGACGGGAAAAAGGTAATTGTAAATAAAAGGCAATGGAGTGAATGGGTTGAGGTGAAGTTTAAACTCGGACTTATGAAGACCGCAACAGGCATTGTCAAGTTTTATTTAAACGGCGTTAATCCGGAATTTGAGATGTATATGACGCCAGTGCAGATAAACCCGAAAGACCCCGCGTTTGTGATCTCCAGTCCGGATGAATATATAAAGGAGTTGGCAAATCAAGTCGGGCATTTCTATACGCTTGGCATGCCTGAAGATACCAAGGCCGTTGAAGAAGGAAGGACCGATGAAGAGGCCTTTATCACAATGTGCGATGAAATTATTGAAGAGCAGGAGAAAATGCTTTGGTACGAATTAAATAAATTCAAAGAGGGACTATTAGCCTCCGCCTTCTTTTCCTCAGACAGGATCCAGCACATTTTCTGGGTCACCAAAGATCCGGCGCATCCGCTATATAATAAGGCGTATGCTGAAAAATACGGACATGTTATCGACGATTATTACAGAAAAATGGACAGGATTCTCGGAGAGGTCATGAAACAGGTCGATGACAATACGGCGCTTATGGTCTTTTCAGACCACGGGTTTTCCAGCTTCAGAAGGACCGTACACATTAACTCATGGCTGGTGCAAAATGGATTTATGACGCTGACAAAGAAAATCACAAAAGAGGACAAGGACGGGGGCGGCCTGTTTCAGTTTGTGGACTGGAAGAAAACCAGCGCTTATGCGCTCGGCTTTGGAAGCATTTACCTGAATATAAAGGGCAGAGAGAAAAGCGGCATTATAGAGGCCGGCGCAGGAGTGGATTCTGTCTCAAATGCAATAATAGAAAAGTTTACAAAATTAACCGATCCAAAGGACGGGCAGCATGCCGTCAGGAATGTTTATAAGAACAGGGACATTTATTCCGGCAGCCAGGCAGGTACTGCCCCTGACCTCATCGTCGGATTTGAAGACGGCTTCAGGGCCTCGTGGCAAACAGCCATCGGCGGCGCACCAGCAGAGATAATGGAAGATAACTTAAAGAAATGGACCGGTGATCATATTATGGACCCTTCTGTTGTGCCGGGGATATTATTGACCAACTTTGCCACAAACAACAATGAGCCAAGCCTGATGGATATTGCTCCTACTGTTTTGTCATGCTTTGGGATGTCTGCTGAAGGGATGGATGGAAAGTCATTACTTTAGTATTTTAAATTCTTACCATGTGATGGAATCTTGCTTATGGCCATTCCCATTGGATTTATTATGACCATTACCATTTCTATTTATATAAATATCACATGTTTCAAAATTATTACTGCATAAATAGACTGCTCTCTCTATATCCTGGCTGCTCATTTTCGCACAATAACACTCATCAAACGGTTCCTGAAGTTGTGGGCACAGTCTTTTATTAGTAGTTAATTTGAACATGTATCTCCTCAAAAAATAGTTTTATTAAAACATTAAATTGCAAGATGCATGCCAGAAAGACAGAAAAACTATATATATAGAATTTTACTTATAAAGTATATAGTTAGGGCTCAAAAAATCGAGGAAAATCAATAAATTATTTATCTATAAGATAATATTGCACAGAGACATAGTGTGTCAAATATGTGCCATGTCGCAGTATGACTCGTGGAGCTTCGGGTCGGGATAAATCAAAAGGCTATTCTCCGTTCAATTTTTTAAAAGTAGATGTAAATGAGTGTTTAAAGATTCTATGATTTATCCTGAGTAATATTGTGCTCTTTGATTTTTCTATAAATAGAGCGGCGGCTAATTCCCAGGATTGAGGCAGCTTTTGTTTTATTCCATGCAGCTTTTTCAAGAGCTTCAAGGATTGTCTGCGGATCATCAACTTCCCCATTACCGGTAAGAGAGGATTCGTTGACTGTAAATGTCTTCAGTTCAGGGGGAAGGTGATCCATCGTTATTGTAGACTGTCTGCAAAGAATAAAGGCATGCTCTAATGCATGCTCTAATTCCCTGATATTTCCGGGCCATGGATATTCCATAAATGCTTTTTCCACATCTTTAGAGACTGATATAATTTTTTTATTAAACTTATTATTGAACTTCTTCAGAAAGTAATTTACAAGAAGCGGGATATCGTCACGACGATCTCTTAAAGGCGGCAGTATTACTCTCATCACATTAAGACGGTAGTAGAGATCTTCCCGGAATTCACCATCCCTGACCTTTTCAGAAAGATTCTGATTAGAGGCCGCCACTACCCTTACATCTACCTTGATTGTAGTTGAATCACCCACACGCTCAAATTCTTTTTCTTCCAGAACCCTGAGCAGCTCTATTTGTATCTTAGGGGATATATCAGCGATTTCATCTAAAAAAATGGTGCCTCCATCAGCTGTCTGGAAACGTCCGATTTTATCTTTAATTGCTCCGGTAAAAGATCCCCTGATATGTCCGAAGAGTTCACTTTCCAGCAGGTTCTCAGACAAGGCGGAACAATTTACCTTAACTAATGAATTCCTGCTTCGATTGCCTTTATAATGAAGGGCCTCTGCTACGAGTTCTTTACCGGTTCCGCTTTCCCCGGAAATAAGAACGGTAGTTTCAACATCAGACAGTAATTCGATGAGGGAATAAACTTCTTGCATTTTTTCACTTTTCCCGACAATCCTGTGGAATTGTTGACGTTCGTTGAGTTCCCGTTCCAGGCCGGTCAAACGGGTTTCATCCTTTACGACCATAACAGCGCCGGAAAAAACTCCCTGGCTATTCAGCAGTGGAGATGTAGATAAAGCTACAACCTGCTCCATGCGGTTTTTGAACTGGCATTCAATGTGATTTAATTCAGCAGGCTGTTTTGTATTGACGGTTTCCAGCAGCGCTTCAAGACATTTTCCCCTGCAACTTTCATTCAGCGAACTGAAATCCTTCCCGATTGAATCACGGGTAAATCCACAGATATTCCTGGCTGCGTCATTGATCTCAAGTACGACCAGATCCTTGTCCACCGTTATGATCGCATCCTTGACGCTTCTGAATATGGCTTCAAGATTTGACCGGAATTTCTCCTTTTCATCAATTACTGCCTTGTGCTGCAGCGCTACATCAATTGCATGAAAGAGAGCGTCTTTCTGTATTGGTTTGGGTATGTAATCAAAGGCCCCGAGGCGGACGGCTTCTGATGCTGTTTCTATATTAGGATAACCGGTAATCATGATCACCGGACAGTTTAATTTTCTTTTCTTTATCTCCCGCAGCACATCCATACCGGTTTTGCCCTTTAAAATAATGTCGGCAAATACGATATCGAAACTCTTTTTTGAGATGCAGTCCATTGCCTCATCGAAATCTTTGGCAGTGGCCACCTCGAAGTTTTCGGCAGAAAGAAACTTACTGAAGGTAAACCGTATACCTTCCTCGTCATCAATTATGAGAATTTTAGCATTCATCTTATGCCCTGCCCGTTATCGGTAAATTAATAGTTACTTTTGTAAACTCTCCTTTGACACTGTTTATCAGGAGTTTACCGCCATGCTCAGTTATAATACCGTGGCTTATACTTAATCCTAAACCGGTGCCCATTCTATTGGGTTTAGTTGAAAAAAATGGATTTACGACTTTATCGATTATATTATCAGAAATGCCGGACCCGTTATCGAGAAAAACGATCCGCACATATGGTTGTTCGTCAATTGTCAGCTCATCAAACTTAATCTCAAGGATTTTATTTTCATGAGTGCCCGGGTATTTTTGATTCAGGGCAAATCGGGCATTGCTGATAACATTTAAAAAAACTTGCTGTATCTGCTGAGGGTGTACAGGCAATTTAATAGGTTCTGAGGGGATGTCGACCTTTAGATGAATCCCGTCTTTTCTTATTTGGGCCGATGTTAATGACATTGTGTCAGAGAAGATTTCATGAATGGACATAATACACTTTTCTTCTTTTCTGATGCGTGCAAAGGAAAGAAGACTTCTTACAATTGTAGCAATCCGGTCGCCGTCTTTAATAATCCTTCGGGCGATTTCATCGTCCCTGCTTTCGCTGTTGAACTCATCAATTAATATCTGCGCATAGTTGATAATGTTATTAATAGGGTTGTTTATCTCATGAGCTACGCCGGCTGCCAGTTCACCGAGAGATGCCAGGTGTCTGGTTCGTGTGGCCCCTGCCTCCAAATTCACCTTTTCTGTAATGTCTCTGGCCAACTCTATGACGTTTTTAACTCTTCCCGAATCTTCTTTAATAGGAAATGCCCTTATATCCCAGATCTTGTCCTCAACGGTTGTTATCTCTGCGGTTTCTTCTTTTCCGGACATAAAACTCCTCTGCGTTGGACAGCAATCACAAGGAGAAATAAGGTTACAGCACAAACTATAGCAATACTGGGATTTAAGCTCGGAAACATCCTTTCTATATACAGAAGCGGCAGCCTTGTTTGCCCACATTATTTTCAGATCAGGCGAGAGGAGAATCAAATTGTCAGGGATTCCATTTAGCAGCGCATGAAATTCCTGTGAAAGGTTCCGGTACTTGTTCTCACTCTTTTGCAGTGCATCAACCGCCGCTCTACGCTCACTTATCTCATCTTTTAGCTGCTCATTAATAATTCTCAGCTCGGAAGTGCGCTCTTCTACCCTTAATTCAAGTTCATCCTTGGCTTTTTGAATTGCTTCTTCTGTCCGCTTGCGCTCGCTAACATCTCTCGCAATATGAATTAATCCTACTATCTGATTATTCCTGTCCAACCGCGGCATGGATCTAATTTCAATGAACATGTTTAAATGAGGTTCAAATATTTCAAAATTTGCAGGGTTCCCGGTTTTGAGGCAACTGCAGCTCGGACATCCATCCGGCGGGCATTTTGTTCCGTGATAATACTTAAAACACTTATGTACAGCGGTATCATCCACAGGAGGTAAACTAAGTATATCCTGGGCCGCTTTGTTTGCATAAATTATATTGAAATCCTTGTCATGGACAGTAATCATATCTGTAATTGTATGAAAAGTTTCTTCCCAATCCTGTTTTGACTGAAAAATCAACGCTTCCATTTTCTTGCGTTTGCTTATCTCATGGAAGGTAAATTGCACTGCCGGTTTATTATGAACGGTGAAATAAGTTGCTGCGATCTCAACATCAATGCCTGCGCCGTCTAAGCGCTTTATTTTTACATCAAAGGGATTTGCCGCTGTTTTTCTTTCTTTTATCTGCTGAAAATGTTGCTTGACAACCTCTTGATAATCTAACGGCAAAAAATCGAAGACTGTTTTCCCGATAAGGTGTTCAGGGTCAACTGCGCCGAAAAGCCTTGCCCCGGCGCTATTTAGAAATACGATTTTATCATCGTATTCAGCGCCGATTCCAACCGGAGAATTTTCTATAAGCTGACGGTATTGTTTGTAACTTTCGTGTAATGATTCTTCTAGTTCAGGTTTACAAGCCATAAATATAAGAAATGATATTAGGATTTTTTAACTGAGAATTATTTTATTTTACCCTAAACCAAGTTTTTTAAACAATATTAATTAATTAGAGGTAACCATTCAGTGACGGGTGGAATTTGTCATTTCGACCCAGAGGGAGAAATCCTATGACTGCTTGATTACTATAAAGCTAAGATTTCTCCTGATGTCGAAATGACAACTGAAATGGTGTTTTCTACCATCGCAACTGAATGGCTACTCCGGGGAACATAATTCAGTTGATAGAACGACATGTTTTTGATATGATGTTTTCATCTGAAAATATCCGTTATTTCATGACTTATATAAGTCGGCCATGACTTAATAAACAAAATCGGTTAATATATTCCTTATTTCATTATGAGATGCTTATCTTAATAAACCACTGAGGAGGAAATATGGCAGACGTATTATCAAAACTCAAGGCTTGTATAAGTATCAGTAACGGAATGGTGCGGGTCAGCAACGGCAATGCAGTCAGAGATTTAATGGACGATCTCATCTATGAAGCAGTTTTTAATCCTGATGAAGAAAAAAGAAAAGGACTTCAACGGCTCGTTATCGAAATAGCCAAACAGATGGGGGCGGTCCCTGCATCCATCCAGTCCCTTTATGAGGAAATGGGGGTAAACTATCCCGGCTTTACCGTGCCGGCAATTAATATCAGGGGGCTAACATATGACACGTCAAAGGTCATATTTAAAAAGGCTATAGAGAAAAATGTAGGCGCCATGATATTCGAGATAGCCCGTTCCGAGATCGGCTATACAAAACAGAGACCGATTGAATACTCCGCTGCCGTGCTTGCTGCTGCGGTAAAGGAAGGTTTTACCGGGCCTGTGTTCATTCAGGGTGACCATTTCCAGCTTGTAAGAAAATATTATCTTTCTGATCCTAAGCCTGAAACAGACTACGTAATGGGCCTGATAAAAGAAGCCATAGAAGCTGAATTTTATAACATCGACCTTGATACATCCACCCTCTGTGATCTTGAGAAAAAGGACCTGAAAGAAGAGCAAAGACCGAACTTCGAGGCCGCTGCAAAACTCTCAGCATATATTAGAGAGATAGAGCCAAAGGGGATCACGGTTTCAATAGGTGGAGAGATAGGAGAAATCGGCGGCAAAAACAGCACTCCTGAAGAACTCCGGGCATACCTCGACGGCTTTAAGGAAACCATGAAAGCGGGTAAAGGCGTGAGCAAGCTGAGTGTTCAAACGGGCACTTCCCATGGGGGAGTAGTGCTTCCTGACGGTTCTCTGGCCCAGGTGAAAATTGATTTTGAGACTCTGAGGCAGATGTCCGAAATAGCGAGAAAAGAGTACGGACTGTCCGGGGCCGTTCAGCACGGCGCGTCAACCCTGCCTGATGAAGCATTTCATAAATTCCCTGAAACCGGCACGTCCGAAGTCCATCTTGCTACAGGATTTCAAAACATTATGTACGATAGTGCGGGAATGCCGGCGTCATTCAGGGATGCGGTCTATCAGCATATCAAGGAAAACTTTGGTAAAGAGAAAAAGGAAAGCCAGACCGAAGAGCAGTTCATATACAGCACCCGGAAGAAAGGGTTCGGCCTGATAAAGCAGAAATGGTGGGACCTCCCGGCTGATGTGAAAGCTCCGATCATGAAAGAGCTTTCAGACAAGTTTGAATATCTTTTCAATGAGCTCAAGGTCTGCGGCTCAAAGGCGCTTGTTGACAAGACCGTAAAGCCGGTGGTTGTAGAGAAAACCGTGCCGGATAATATTCTGGATTAAAATAATGATGCAGGGGCGAACAGTCGTTCGCCCCTGCACATATTCAACTGGTCCACTCATTCATCACATTTTCCAATACATACAAAGGCAATGCGCCCTTTTCGAGAAGCCGGTCGTGAAATTCTTTGATGTCAAAGTTTGAGCCGAGGGCCTTCTTTGCCTTTTCCTTCAGCTCAATTATTTTCAGCTCACCTATCTTATACGCCAGCGCCTGTCCGGGCATGGCAATGTAGCGGTCAACCTCAACCTCTATCTCATACTCTTCAAGGCCAGTGTTTTCTTTACAGTAATTTATAGTCTCAGCCCGGCCCCATTTATAAAAATGAAGTCCGGTGTCTACCACAAGCCTGACAGCCCGCCATATTTCATTATTCAGTCTCCCGTATTCAGAAAACGTATCCTGATAAAAACCCATTTCCTTTGCAAGCCTCTCTGCGTATAAGGCCCAGCCTTCAATAAAGGCAGTGGAGCCGCCGTATCTCCGGAAATCAGGAATATCTTCCAGCTCCTGCATGAGCGCAATCTGAAGGTGATGTCCCGGCACGGCCTCATGACAGGCCAGCGCCTCCATGTCGAATTTGGGCCTCTGTTCGGGCTTAAAAGTATTCACATAAAAATATCCAGGTCTCGAAAAATCTCTGGGCGGCGAATAGTAATACGCGGCAGGCGCAGCCTGTTCCCTGTATTTTTCGATCTCTTTGAGATCATATTTTGCGCGGGGCAGTCTTCCAAAATACTCGGGAAGCATTTTATCCATGCGGGCAAGGATGTCCCTGTAGCCCTGCATGATCTCCTCTGCTGACCGGGGGTATAGCTCCCTTTTCCCCTTGATATAAGCAGAGAACTCCCTGACACTCCCGTTAAATCCGAGACTATTCATTAATGAAGTGATCTCACTGCTGATTCTTCCGACTTCCCCCCTGCCTATCTCGTGTATCTCTTCAGGAGAAAAGTCTGTTGTAGTGTGATACTTCACATAAAAGCGGTACATGCCGCCGCCATCGGGCAGAGACCAGATGCCTTCTTTTTCTCTGCAATGCTTCATATATTCGTTACTCAGATACTCATGCAGTTTCTTATATGCAGGGGTCAGGCCCGAGGAAATCGCATTCTTAACTTGATTACTGATATCTTCTTTATCCTGCTCTGAAAAACCGTCTTTAATCTTCTGCACAGGAGAGAATAACGGACTGTCCTCTGGAGCAAACTTTGTAAAAGTCTCCACCTGTACAAGGACATGTTCAATAATATTTTTGAAGGCCGTAATTCCGTGCTCTATCCCTTTTTGCAAGAGCTCAATAACCTGGTCTATCTGGCAGGGGAAGGCCTTTAATCGTGAAATGTAATCATCAATATCTTTATGCGTTTTAAAAGGGTGGAATTCAATAATCTGCGGAAAGTCGATATGGGGCCCCTGCATATGGTCCAGTGGGATGTAATGGGTCTTATATTGAAACATTCGGACATGATTTGAAAGGGTATTGATGAGAAGTTTACGATTTAAACTATTCTCTCCGGTTAGTGATGTTTCGTCGACCATCTCCGTTTTGGCAAGGAGGTCTTTAAAGTAATCGCTCTGCGCGAAAAGAGATTCCTCTGACAAATCCTCCAGCGCATCATTATAGCGGTGATCGCCGATATACGTGGCAAAAGTAGGATTGTGTTTTAAAACAAATTCCCAGTAATCTCTTAGATAGTTTTGTAGTAGATTGTCTGCATCATTCATATGGTATTTACTCCATTATAAAATTATTTTTCATGATATGATACCATTTCTCTGTTTTTACCTTGAAAATAGGGACGCGCGTTGCTTATGATATTTGCAGTAACAAATCAGGCACCAATAATAAAGTGTATAGTCCGTATCCTGAAAATGTTTCTGAGCGGGTAATCATATACACGGAGGAACTACATTGGAAAAAAATCTTGGTATCGTAGTAGGCGGCGGACCTGCTCCCGGCATAAACGGCGTAATAAGCGCCGCAACTGTGGAGGCCCATAACAGGGGCATAAATGTCATAGGGATTATGGACGGCTTTAAATGGCTCTTCCGCGGGGATGCAAGCAAGGTCATCAAGCTTAACCATAAAAACGCCTGGCCCGTGCACAGCAAGGGAGGTTCTATCCTGAGGATATCGAGAGACTTTCCTGAAAATCCTGAAGAGAGTTTTCGGGCCATGATAAAGACATTAAGGAAATTGCAGATCCACTACCTCATTACTATAGGCGGTGATGGGACATCCTTTGTTGCAAGAGAGATAGAAAAAAGAACGGACGGGGCCATCTCTGTTGTTCATGTGCCGAAGACCATTGATAATGACCTTCCTCTGCCCGGGGGCGTGCAGACCTTCGGTTATGAGACCGCGAGACACTGGGGTACGAAAATCGTAAGAAATATTATCGAAGATGCACGCACAACAGGCAGATGGTATTTTATTACGACCATGGGAAGAAATACGGGGCATCTCGCCCTTGGCATAGGCAAGGCTGCCGGGGCAACGATAACCGTTATCCCGGAAGAATTCAGGGAAACGAATCTCAAATTCTCCAAGGTGGCGGACATTCTTGAAAGCACAATCATCAAGCGGCTTTCACAGGGATATGCTTACGGGGTCGCCATACTGGCAGAGGGAGTCGCAGGCAAGATCGATGTCAAGGAGCTGTCTCAATATGAGTTCCTCGAAAGCGACGAACGAGGATCCCTGAAACTCTCGGAAATCCAGCTTGGAAGGATCCTTCAATACTTTGTAAATAAGGCGTTTAAAGAGCGCAGGGTAAAAATCAAAATCGTTCATAAGACCATAGGATATGAGTTAAGGGCGGCTGATCCCATTCCCTTTGATGCGGAATATACAAGAAACCTTGGATACAGCGCAGTGAAGTTCCTGATGGAAGGCGGATCAGGGGCCCTGATATCTTTTTATGACGGCAAGGTTAAGCCCATCCCCTTAAAGGACATCATTGATCCTGCCACTAACAGGACAAGGATCAGGTATGTAAATACCAAGGCAGACCCCTATATCGTCGGCAGGCAGTACATGATCAGGCTGGAGAAAGATGACCTCTCCCCTCCGGCCATAGAAAAAATCGCAAAGTCAGGACGCTTTACTCCCGACGAATTCAGGAAGAGATTTGCCTATCTGGTGTGACTAAAAAGACAGTTTAGAGAGTTATGGAGTTTAGAGTTAGAGTGTTAAAAGATATTAATGCCAGTAATTATCAGCTCTTACTTAGTATGAGATAAAAACTTAGCGCGTACGCGATGGAACATGGGGCCTTTAACTCCCAAACTCCTCTAACTCTTTAACTCTCTAAACTCATTTACCTACATCGATCGTACAGCCCTGTGTTCTTCCTTCAGCTCAGGCTTAAATTCAACAGGCTTGCGCCCGAAGCAGGTGCCGAGGCTTTCAAAAAGCGACAGTTCTTCGATGTCCACTTCCCTCCGCTTTATGGCCTCTGCTGTCGGCATGTACAAAATCTTATGCCCTTCGACACCGGTAACGGTTTTACCGGTTTTACCCTCACGCAGCAGGACCACAGCAGCGGCCCCAGCTTTATAACCGAAATTAACGTCATATGCTGATGACTGCCCGGAGCGTACCAGATGCCCGGGGGTCACTTCTCTGACCTCAGGGATTACATAAATACCCGGGACAAACATCCCTGTTCTCTTCATAAACGCCTGAACATCCGGATCGGTCTTTAACCTTTTCTCCAGCTGCTGCCTGATATATTTCCCTGCTCCGGCAAGTTTTTTATGACCAAAGGCGTCAATCCCTGCGGATTCGTCAAAGAGCATCTCTCCGCTTGCAGTCTTCAGACCTTCCGCAACAACGATTATATAGGTACCGGCCCTTACATCACTTCTTTCTATTCTTGCAAAGTAAGTGGTCTTCATATGTTCATAAAGGATGTCAAAGTCAACAGGCACTTCAGGGATGAGGATAGCATCAGCCTCGGCCCCGATGCCTCCGCGAAATGCCGTATGGCCGACATATCTGCCGAATACCTCAATCACGAGGATACGATTGTGACTTAATCCTGTAGTCTTAAGGTCTCTCGCAAACACCGCTATCCTGTTAATGGCGGAATCACCGCCTACGCTGTACGGCTGGAGGTCCAGGTCCATTGTCTTTGGGACGTGGACACAGGGAATGCCCTGAGAGGTCAGATCAACAACAACGCTTCCGGTGTCATCGCCGCCGCTTATTATAAGACCGTCTATGTTAAATTTCTTCAGCCCTTTCTTTATCCGTTCATATTTATCGGGGTCGTCTATCTTGCTGATCTTGACACGGGAATGCCCGGCCTCAGACCCTGCCAGCGATGCCTCGATCTTGCTCACCCTCTCTGCATTCAGCACAACTACAGTATCCAGATCAACAAGGTTATAAAGCCCTGCATATCCATTGGGGATCACAACAGTTTCAATTCCAAGCGCATACGCCTTACGGGCTATGCCCTTGATGACCGCGTTAAGCCCCCCGCAGTCACCACCGCTTGTAATAATACCGATTCTCTTAATATCCATAAAACAAACCTCCTTATAATAAATTCAATCAGGATAATTAACAGGAAGACAAGCTAAATTCTAACACATTATCTTTAAGGCTGCCATAGTTTTTTGATTATTTAAATACCGCCTCCGGAAATCAAAAATCAGTGTCCTTTAGTTGAGAGTTAACCACAGTTTCATGTTCTCAATTTGTCCTCAAGAAAAGTTCTGTTGAATGGAAGCGCAACATAGTGTAATAATATGTGTAAACCAATGTGTAACAGGAGGTAATCATGCCGACCAATCTTGCCATAGATGAAAATCTTTTAAAGACTGCCCAAAAGGTGGGCGGCCATAAAACCAAGAAGAACACGGTCAATGAGGCCTTGAAGGAATACATCATGAGAAGAAAGCGTAGAGGCATCTTATCCATGTTTAGGAAAGTAGAAATTGAGCCATTGTATGATTACAAGAAAGAGAGACTGCCATCTTTTTACTACTGATGAAGATTTTTCGCATATAGCGGAGCATTCTAAATTAAAACTGTTTAACATCCATTGATTCCTGTGGGAAGGTGATAGAGGAGGATGTTGCTGCCTCAGATACCTGTAGGGGCAATCCCTCTGTGGTTGCCCGGTATTGAGACGAGGTGGATATTGCCGCAGCCTTTGTCTCCTCTGCATTCAGCATCTCAAAATAAAGAGACAGGGCATGCGCTGCCTGTTTTTGCTGTTCAGACATCTGATTCTTTTTTCGCAATTCTTCGATGAACAAACGCACATGTTCCGATTTGGAATCAGGAAGCGTATATTTGCC
>CAYMUX010000018.1:0-36643 GCA_964393845.1 uncultured Nitrospiraceae bacterium | reverse complement strand
CAACCACCTGATCTTCGCCGGTTGTGACAATTGTCATAATGGAAATGGCAGGGTCAATGGTTTCCCCTACTGAGAGACTCTCGATGTTATAACCTCTGCCGCTGAACAGACCTGAGATTCTTGAAAGAACCCCGAATTTATTTTCTACAAGTACTGAAATTGTATGCCTCATAATTCTCCTCGAAATTTTTATTAACTAATCCCTAACTAACTACTGACCCCTAATCCCTGTTTTTACTTCACTGCCTTAAGTTTCTTCTCTTCTTTTTCTTCATTAAATATCATTTGATCTATTGACGCCCCGGCAGGGACCATCGGGAAGACCTTTGCCTTCCAGTCCACGACAAAGTCCATGAAGACAGGCCTGTTCTTTACCTTAAGCGCCTCTTTGATAACAGGTACCACTTCCTCCGGCTTTGTGGCCATTAATCCGACTGCGCCATAGGCCTCTGCGACCTTGACGAAATCAGGGTTTCCGGATTCAAGATGTGTATGTGAATAACGCTCTTTGAAAAACAATTCCTGCCACTGCCTGACCATCCCCAGATAGCCGTTATTCAGAATCGCCACTTTCACAGGCAGTTTATTGATGACAGCGGTTGCCAGCTCCTGTATGTTCATCTGGATGCTCCCGTCGCCCGCGATGTCAATGACTAATTTGTCAGGACATGCGAACTGGGCGCCGATTGCAGCCGGGAACCCGTACCCCATTGTGCCAAGCCCGCCGGACGAGATGAATTTTCTCGGCTGATCATATTTGTAAAACTGCGCGGCCCACATCTGGTTCTGTCCCACCTCGGTGCAGATTATTGCGTCGCCTTTTGTAACCTCATATATCTTTTCCACGACAAATTCAGGCTCGATGATATTTTTATCAAACCTGTAAGTGAGCGGCCTTTCCTCTTTCCATTTGTCTATCTGTTTTAACCACGAGCTTCTGATCGCGCCCCACTGTTCTTTTGATTCCCTGAGCGCCTTTATCAAGTCTTTTAATACGTTTTTCACATCTCCGACTATAGGGAGGTCTACCCTTACATTTTTCCTGATTGATGTTGGATCAATGTCAATCTGAATTATCTTTGCGTGAGGTGCAAACGCATCGGTCTTTCCGGTTACGCGGTCGTCAAACCTCACGCCGATTCCTATGAGAAGGTCTGAATTCTGAACGGCTGTGTTGGCATAAAATGTGCCGTGCATGCCGAGCATTCCCATTGAGAGTTTGTTGGTGCCGGGGAATCCGCCAAGCCCCATCAGGGTCATTGTAACAGGCATCTTTGCAAGCTCTGCTAATTCCTTCAGCTCTTTTGATGCGCCTGATAAAATTACGCCGCCGCCTGCCATAATAACAGGTTTTTTTGCCTGCGCTATCATTTGCGCGGCCTGATTTATCATGTATTTGTTCCCGTGATAAGTCGGGTTATAGCTTCTGATCTTTACCTCCTGGGGCCAGATAAATTCAGTTGAACCGGCCGTAACATCCTTCGGCAGGTCAACTAATACGGGGCCGGGTCTTCCTGTAGATGCGATGTGAAATGCCTCCCGTACAGTCTGTGCCAGGTCCTTTACATCCTTCACTAGAAAATTATGTTTTGTGCAGGGTCTCGTAATTCCGATTATGTCCGCTTCCTGAAATGCGTCGTTGCCGATTAACATAGTCGGCACCTGGCCGGAGAAAACAACAAGCGGGATGGAATCCATTGCGGCGGTGGCAATGCCGGTTACCGTGTTGGTTGCTCCAGGACCTGATGTAATAATCACGACACCTACTTTACCGCTTGCCCTTGCATAACCGTCTGCCGCATGTACTGCCCCCTGTTCATGCCTCGTAAGGATTAATTCAATGTCCTTCTCATCATAAAGAACATCGAAAATATTGAGGACCACGCCTCCGGGATAACCGAAGATGTGTTTTACCCCTTCTTTTTTCAGACATTCAATTAATATTTCAGCGCCGCTTATTTTCATCTGATCTCCATATTTAATTTTGAATCTTGAATTTTAAATCGGGCGAATGACCCATTCGCCCCTACACCAAACTCTGAACGGGCGAGGTGACCTCGCCCCTACGTTTTCATCACCGCGCCGGTGCTTGCCGATGTAACCAGTTTCGCGTATCTTGCAAGCCAGCCTTTATTTATCTTGGGTTTAATAGCCTTATGTGTTTTGAATCTCTTTTTTATTTCTTCTTCACTGACAAGCAAGTCTAACTTCCTTTTAGGAATATCTATGCTAATTATATCACCATCTCTTACAACAGCAATAGGGCCGCCTTCCATTGCTTCGGGAGATACATGACCTATACACGGGCCTCTTGTTCCACCTGAAAAACGTCCGTCTGTAATTAATGCCACTGACTCGCCTAATCCCATACCGGCTATAGTGGCGCTTGAGTTCAGCATCTCTCTCATGCCCGGGCCGCCCTTAGGTCCCTCATAGCGAATAACTACGACATCGCCCGGCTTGATCTTGCCGGCGAGAATGGCCTTCATTGCATCTTCCTCTGAGTTAAAGACCCGTGCCTTGCCTTTAAAACGCATCATGTTTTCGGTAACAGCCGTCTGTTTTACGACAGCGCCGTCAGGGGCCAGAGAGCCTCTTAATACCGCAATGCCGCCTTCTTTATGATGGGCTTTGTTGAGCGGTCTTATAACCTCCGAATCTATGATCTCGGCCTTGTCAGCAATTTCAAAAGTCTTCATGCCTGATACTGTGTTGACGTTATGCAGGCTGGCTTTCAATCTCTTAAATACTGCCGGTATCCCGCCTGCGTATTCAAGGTCCTCAAGGTATTGAGTCCCTCCGGGCAGCATGTTTGAGATATGAGGGGTCTTGCTGCTTATTTCATCAAATATTTCTAATGGCAAATTCACATGGGCCTCGTGAGCAATTGCCGGGATATGCAAAACAGTATTTGTTGAGCCCCCCAAGGCCATATCAATCCTTATCGCGTTTTCAAACGCTTTTTTAGTCAATATCTTTCCGGGTGTTATTTTCTTTTTTACCAGATCAACTATTCTGCTCCCGCTGGCAAATGCGATCCTCCGTTTTTTTGATGATATCGCCAGGGCGGTCGCGCATCCGGGAAGGCTCATGCCGAGGGCCTCTGTTACACAGGCCATCGTGTTTGCCGTATACATCCCCTGACAGGAACCAGCTCCGGGACAGGCGCACATCTCAAGCTCAGCAAGATCGGAATCAGTCAAAAGTCCTTTTTTGTATTTCCCAATTGCTTCAAAGGTATCATTAATGAGTGAAAGTCTTTTACCTCTCAAATGTCCGGAAATCATCGGCCCGGCAGTGACAACTATTGATGGAATATCAACCCTTGCGGCTGCCATCAGCATTCCCGGCGTGATCTTATCACAGTTTGTGAGAAGCACCAGACCGTCGAGCTGATGGGCCTCGGCAATGGTCTCAACCATGTCTGCTATCAGCTCCCTTGAGGCCAGGCTGTAATGCATCCCGCGATGCCCCATGGCAATGCCGTCACAGATGCCCGGAATGCCGAAGAAGAACGGATAACCGCCGCCGGTGTGGACGCCTTTTTCAATAAACCTTTCAAGATCGCGCATGCCCGTATGTCCGGGGATGATGTCCGTAAAGCTTGTGGCTACCCCTATAAAGGGTTTATTCATTTCAGTACGGGGAATTCCTGTTGCGTACAGTAATGCCCTGTGAGGCAGTCTTTCCAGGCCTTTTTTTATTAAATCACTTTTCATTATCTTTTATAAACGGGCGAGACGCCGCCTTGCATGTACGGGCGGGGTTACCCCGCCCCTACTGGTTATGGTCCCTGATAATCTGAGCCATACGGTCTTTAAATTGAAGCTTTTGCTTCTGAATTCTCTTTTTCTCTATCTCTTCATCCGGAGTAAGATATTTCTTTTTATTTATTTCCTCAAGAGACTGTTCTAATTTTTTGTGTTCCTCCTTAAGTTTTTTATATTCTTCATTCTCATTCTTCGAAACACTCATTATTTCCTCATCGTTCATATGGGCTCCCCCTTATTAGTAATAAACTGAAAAATTACCATATTCTACAGAAAATTACAAGGTCATTTTGACAAATCCTTAATATTTCACTAACATAAAAAATAGGATTTGAAAGCTTATAAATTAATTGCATAAACAGGAATTATCCCAAATCCCAATTCTTCATATTTAGAAAAAGTATATTTTAATAGCCAGGGAGGAAAGCGCTTGGTGAAACCCGTGCTTGTTGATACGCATTGCCACCTTGATATGGAGGCCTTTGATGAAGACAGAGCTGAGGTAGTGAAGCGGGCGGAGGATGCAGACATAAAATACTTGATAAACGCCGGCTCTGACAGAAATGGGAATATAAAGGGCCTGGAATTATCGAGGGAATATCCTAATGTATATTCTTCAGTAGGAATTCATCCTCATGATGCAAAGATACTGGATGAATCATTATATAAGGAATTGAAGAAGTGGGCGAAAGAGCCGAAGGTTGTAGCGGTCGGTGAAATCGGCCTTGATTATCATTACTTCCATTCTCCCAAAGACGTCCAGATAGAAGCCTTCAGGCAGCAGGTTGCTCTGGCAAGGGGACTTGGTCTTCCAATCATAGTGCATAGCAGAGAGGCAGGAAATGACACAATGCGGGTGCTTAGGGAAGAGAAGGCTGACACGCTGGGAGTTCTCCACTGCTTTTCAGGGGACATAGACATGGCCAAAAAGGCGATGGAGCTTGGTTTCTATATTTCTATTGCAGGGCCTGTCACTTTCAAGAATGCGACAAAGCTAAGGGAAGTCGCTAAATTTATCCCGGATGATTTTTTGCTTATAGAGACAGACGCACCTTATTTGACCCCGGAGCCGTTAAGAGGGAAAAGGAATGAGCCGTCTTATTTAAAACATACAGCAGGGGTTGTGGCGGACATAAGGGGTGTAAATATTGATGATATGGCAAGGATTACAACCTACAATGCGATGAGGCTATTTAAGATAGGAGAGATTTCCGAAAAAGGAGAAATAGCTTACAGGATAAGAGACTCACTTTACCTGAACATTACCAACAAATGCACAAATAAATGCGGGTTCTGTGTAAAGTTTCGCACCAGCTATGTCAAGGGGCATAACCTGCATCTTGAGAAAGAACCCACGGCCTTGCAGATAATTAAAGCGATAAAGGACCCGAAGGCGTACAGGCAAATTGTATTCTGCGGCATAGGGGAGCCCCTCTTGAGACTTGATGTGGTAAAAAAAGTTGCCAAATGGATCAAAGAGCAGGGCGGGAGCGTCAGGATCAACACGAATGGTCACGGCAATATTATTAATGGCAGAAATATAGTTCCGGAGTTGAAAGGTCTTGTTGACAGTATCTCTATTAGTCTTGATGCAGAGGATGAGAAGAAATACGAGAAAATATGCAGACCCATGATAAAGGGCGCTTTTAATGGCATGCTCGACTTCGTAAAAGAGTCCGCAAAGTGCATCCCGGAAGTCAAGCTCACGGTCGTTGAAGTTCCGGATATCGACATCGACAAGTGTAATGCTCTTGCAAAGGATTTAGGCGTGGAGTTGAGAGTCAGGAAGTTTAATGTAGTAGGATGAAGGACCGTTCAAACAGTTCAAAGGATTCAAGCGACTAATAAACTATTTTTTCCAGGAACAATCCACGCGCAGGAGCTGTTTTACCGGCAGCCCGGCGGTCTTTGGCTTCCAGAATCTCTTTAATCTTTTCCGGCTCGATTCGGCCTTTTCCGATATCAACAAGTGTCCCTACAATATTTCTTGCCATGTGCCTGAGAAAGGCATTTGCCTGTATGCGTATTCTTATAACTGGAGCATTAAACTTGAAGCCGAAGAAATCGGTTGAACCGGATTCAGTTATTTCTATTTCCGTAACCTCTCTAACGGGGTTTTTTGCTTTGCATCCAGAAGCGCGGAATGAAGAGAAGTCATGTCTCTCCAATAAATAATGTCCTGCTTCCCTCATGGCATCACAATTTAATTGATAAGGCATTTGCCACGAATATCTTTTAAGGAAAACAGAATAAGCTCCGCAGCGGGAAATTAAATAAGAATATGTTTTGTTTTTCGCATCGTAACGCGGATGAAAATCCGGAGAACATTCGTCAGACTTTATTACCCTGATATCCTGTGGAAGATGTGCATTTATGGCCCGAAGAAAAACCTGAGGCTCTAACTTACTGTTAGTTATGAATGATGCAACCTGCTCAAAGGCATGAACTCCTGCATCAGTTCTGGAAGCCCCCGTGACCTTTGATTTCTCACCGGTTACAGCAAATACTGCATCCTCCAGGAGACCTTGAACGGTGGTATTATTTTTCTGGACCTGCCAGCCTGAGTAAGCAGTGCCGTCGTATTGGAGTGTAAGCTGAATTTGTCTCATGATTTATCTTATAAATTATGCGGCTATCTTTTCGAATATTCCCGGCAAAACCAGCGGCTTTATATTAGCAGATGGAGATAATGAATAACTATAGAATCAACAAATTGTAGCATGGCACACAAATGTGACAAGACAATATTCTGAGGCACGCTTTTTGTGGATTTTATTGAAAGGGAAAAAGCATAGAAATTGATTGTAACCGACTGTCTAATAATGAAAAAATAAACTCCTTTTACCCTCCACCATTTCGGGCATAGATTTTGCAATCACATATCCTGATGCAGCTAATTTCAGGTAGTTTGAATCAATTCTAAATCATCTATATGTCATTTCGACCGGAGGGAGAAATCTTTTGCTGTCAACGAGTTATAAGACCTCTCTCTTCGTTCGAGGTGACAGACAGAAGACTTTTGCAAGAGGCTCTTCTGTCAAGCAGCTTAAAAAATACCTAATCGCCGGCTATCGTTAGCGATCAAAAGGAGTGTATAACGAAATATGAATGCAAAGAAATTGAGATATAGTTTGATTGTCTTATTGGCGGTTTTAACAGCCTTTTCAGTAATCGGCTGCGGCAGCGGCGGAGGTGGCGGTGGAGGTGGTGATTCTACCCCGGCAGCTCAAACGCCAACTGTTTCGGGTGTTGCTGCAACGGGCGCTGCAATGTCAGGAACCGTTTCTTTGAAGGACAGCAGTAACCCGGTTGTTACACTTGGTCCTGTCAATATTAATCCTGATGGCAGCTTCACATTTAATGTAACCGGACTGACACCGCCGTTTTATCTTTGTGCAACGGATAATGGCGGAAATAAGCTCTACTCGGTTGCTATGGATGCGGGACTTGCCAATATTAATCCGTTTACAAATTTAATTATTGCATTTGCAGCGGGTGTAACTGATCCGGCAGATGTTTACAATGGTACTGCCGGTAAATCCATTGACCAAAATAGCATCGACCAGGCATTAAATGATCTTCGGAATATGCTGATGGCTCTGCTTAATAAGTACGGCGTTTCTAATGTCAATCCCTTTACAGACCCTTTCACTGTTGGCGCAGGACTTGATTTGCTTTTTGATGATGTGGGTATCTCCATAAACACGGTTACTGGAGTGGTTACGTTTACGGATAAGACAGGTTCTAATCCGTTAGTGATAGAAGTTTCGGGAAATGGCTTTAATGAGCCGGATCCAAATAGTCCAGGCTTCAGAGCAACTTTATCGATCGATACGAGCACGAGCCAGTTAAGTTATATATTTCGTCAAATGATATTTATTGGTAAAACAATTACAGATGTGTCAGTAATTGTTGGAGGTGCAACGATTACGGGAGACGGTGAAGTGAATGGAGTCCCAGGATATACCTTTACAGTAACAATATTGGATGGCAGTCCTGATGCAATGGGCATAGTAATAAATTCAGGTGGATCAATTTATTACAGCGCAAGTCCTCAGGACACAAGCGATGGCGGCGTAGGATTTGCCACAGTAATAAATTAAATTGTTTATCTCAGTTAAAAGATTAAAGAATTAATAAGGAGAAATCGTTATGAAAATAAAAAAACCTTTGATGTTATTAATTGTCCTGGCAAGTTTGATTATATTTGCAGATATGCCATTAGCAGCTCCGAGTGCAAGTATAATGTATCAGGAGACAGCTCTAAGTGGAGGGTCATGGCAATATAATTATACATTCAATAATACATCTGTTACGGGGGAATACCTTTACAAAGTATTTTTGGATTTTAATCAGATTGCAACAGTTACGGGCTCGCCTCTTCCAACTGGATGGTTTGGAACAGTATGGGACGGATCACATACTACGACATACTTAGATGCAATGGGCACAAATTCAACTTATTACATAGCTGCTAATAATTCACTCAGCGGGTTTAGTTTTACTTCTAACTATCAAGCGGGCAGTATTCCTTTTCATGCTGAGTTCGATGATGGTGCAGGTAAATTATTTGTAACGTCCGGTACTACTGCTGTTGTGCCTGAACCAATCAGCACGGTGCTTTTCTTGACCGGCGGTACATTATTGGTTGTAAGAAATCGGTGGAAAAGAAGAAGACAAATTGTTTAACCCAAAAAATGCAATTGGTGGCAGGCATATATGAAGAAAAAGCTTTACCGGCAGCTCCTTAGTGAAGGTTTATCTCACCGGATATCGGCGCGTCGCAAACCCGGTTGTTATGCGGAGTGGGGTGCGTGACTTTTTCTTTTAAGCAAATTCGACAACAGGAACTGAACGTTTAACCGCAAAACTTTTTTTATGCAGCTTAATACGTTCAATTTCATGCAGTGTTTCAGCCTCAAGATAACTTTCTCCGCAGTGCGGGCAAGTTACAATAGGAACATTTTCTATCACAAAAATGTCTTTACCCTTGCCGTATGTCCTTGCGACTCTGCGGATACGAGCGCCCTGTTTTCCACAATTATCACAAATCATTTCTTTCCCTTTTCTCATGTTCATATTATGGCACATACACCGTAATGATAACCAACTTGCCTGTTGGACTGAATTTTGTAACCACTTCTACTTCACCGCCTCCGAGAGACTGACCGTTTATACGGTATTTCCATTCGGCAGTGACTTTGTCTTTTTGCCTTTCAATAATCTTCCCAGTCAGGATGCAGTGTTCAACATCGTAAATCGACAAGGAATCTTCATCCATTTCCTCATCCCCATGGATCGTCATGATGTATTTACGATTGCGGATTTTCTCCCGCATCTCTTTCAAAATGCGATCAAACATTTACATCCTTCCATTTTCTGCCTTTTCCCACACCCCCCATTATCACATAACAAGTTTAAAATTAAACTCCTTTCGCAAAAAATAAAATATTCTGTTTTGTATTTTTTGCCTATCACTTTAAACAATCAATCCGATGGCTTTTCTTACCTGTACCATTGTATCAATGGCTACTTGCCTTGCCTTTTTAGACCCGGATACAAGTATATCTTCAAGAATGTCGGGTTTATTCAGGAAGTGATCGCGTCTTTCCCAGATTGGCTCCAGCACGGCAAACAGGTTTTTAATTAAGATCTTTTTACAATCTATACATCCGATGCCTGCGGTGCGGCATCCCCCGGCTACTTCATCCTGCTCTTCTTTTGTTGAAAAAATTTTATGGAGTTGAAAAACAGGCGAAAGTTCAGGGTCCCCTTTGTCAGTGCGCTTGATTCTCTGCGGGTCCGTCATCATTGTCCTTGTCTTTTGCTCGACCTCTTTCGGTGTATCAGAAAGAAAAATACAGTTATCATAGGTCTTGCTCATCTTTCTTCCGTCAGTGCCGACTACTTTAGGGAATTGCGTCAACAAACCTTCCGGTTCGGGAAAGACTTCGCCGTAAAAATTATTAAACCGTCTGCTGATCTCTCTTGTGATTTCAAGATGAGGCATTTGATCGACCCCGACCGGCACGTAGTTGGCCCTGTAAATCAATATATCCGCTGACTGAAGCAAAGGGTAACCGAGGAACCCATAGGTGTGAAGGTCTATATCTTTGACCTCAACCTGTTTCTCTTTATATGTAGGCACCCGTTCAAGCCAGCTTAAAGGAGTTACCATGGAAAGCAGCACGTGAAGTTCAGCGTGTTCAATAACGCGTGACTGTGCAAAAATGGTCGCCTTTTCAGGATCGAGTCCTGCGGCAAGGCAGTTGATCAAAACATCTTTAACATATTCTTTTAACTGAGATGTATCTGCGTACTGAGATGTAAGCGCATGCCAGTCGGCAATAAAATAGTAGCACTCATATTCATCCTGCAGCTTTACCCAGTTCTGCAAGGCCCCGACGAGGTTGCCTATGTGAAGTTTACCGCTTGGCTGTATTCCGCTGAGCACCCGTTTCCCTGACATAATCCGCTCCTTCAAAGAATTATTGATATTAAACTGAAAAGAAACATCATAAGAGGATATATAAAATAATTTGCTATGCCGGACATAATGAGAAGAATCATGATCATCATCCCATACGGCTCGATTTTACTGTAAGCAACGGCTTGTTTGTGAGGCAGGAAGCCAACAAGCACACGCCCTCCATCCAGAGGCGGAACAGGCATAAGATTAAACACAGCGAGAAGGACATTCCATTTGATGCTGCTTAATAACATTAATGATAGAGGCTCGACAACAGCATGAGAAAGACTTCCAGGCAGTATAAACGCAATTAAGGGGAGTAAAATTTTTATAATCAATGCGCTTGCAACTGCTAACGCCATATTCGTAATCGGGCCCGCCGCAGCCGATATTGCCATATGTTTTTTCGGATCTCTGAAATTGGCAGGGTTAATTGGGACAGGTTTAGCGTAACCGAATACGAACTGGCCGTTGGTGAAGATAAGCAGCATTAAAGGCATGATTATAGTGCCGATCATATCGATATGAGCTATAGGATTAAGGGTAAGTCTCCCCATTAACTTGGCGGTACGATCGCCCAGCCTGTATGCAACATATCCATGGGAAACTTCATGAAATGTAATTGCAATTAAGAGAGGAAGGGCAGATACTGCTATTTGTCTGATAATATTTTCGAATTCCATTTTAACCTGAATATTGTACCTTAAATTGAGTGATTAATTCATGAAGCTGTTATTATCCCAGAAACAGAGATAGGAATTTCCTAATGTCCCCTCCCACCAGGGGAGGGGATTTATAAGAAGGCATCATTTTCTATAATCGGGATTTGGGTATTATAATTGAAAGGTAAATTCAGGGCATAGATATTTCAATGTAACAATTTGTATAATTCACCGTAGGTATTTTTACCCGGCAACCAGGTCAAGACCGTTTCTTATTTCTCCCGTGAAATTGTAACAGCACGACTAATAGAAAAAGAAGAAATAAGAATTCAAGGAGAAAAAATATGAATATTACCGTGAAGAATAAAAAGCTCAACATCTGGATAAAGGAAGTTGCTGACCTATGTCAACCTGACGATATATATGTGTGTAATGGGTCCAAAGAAGAATATAATTTTATGCTTGAAAAACTTATTAAAAGCGGCATTGCCATTCCACTCAGGAAACGTCCGAACAGTTTTCTCTTCAGGTCTGATCCTAGCGATGTCGCCAGGGTAGAAGACAATACTTATATCAGCACTTCTTCCCGTGAGGAAGCGGGCCCGACGAACAACTGGGTCAGTCCTTCTGAACTGAAAAAGACCATGATGGATCTTTATAAAGGGTGTATGAAGGGCCGCATAATGTATGTGATCCCTTTTTCAATGGGCGTCATCGGCTCCCCTATTTCAAAGATCGGAATTGAAATATCCGACAGTCCTTATGTTGTCATAAATATGCATATCATGACCCGTGTGAGTGACAGGGTGCTGGAATTGCTTTCAACGGACGGAGACTTCATCCCCTGCCTGCATTCAATCGGCGCCCCCCTTGCTGAAGGACAGGAAGACAGCAAGTGGCTTTGCGCTCCGATAGAGAAGCAATATATAAGTCACTTTCCTGAAGAGAACCTGATCTGGTCTTACGGTTCAGGATATGGCGGCAACGCCCTGCTTGGAAAAAAATGCCTGGCGCTTCGCATCGCCTCTGCAATGGCAAGACGTGAAGGCTGGATGGCGGAGCATATGTTAATTCTTCGTCTGACCAATCCCGAAGGGAAAAAGTACCACATTGCCGCCGCCTTTCCCTCGGCCTGCGGGAAGACAAACCTGGCAATGATGCAGCCTTCCGTTGCCGGCTGGAAATGCGAATGTATCGGTGATGACATTGCCTGGATGAAGATAGGGCCTGACGGGAGACTTTACGCAATTAATCCTGAAAACGGCTTCTTCGGCGTAGCTCCCGGCACATCATATGACACAAACCCCATGGCAATGGACACATTAAAGGAGAATGTCCTTTTCACTAATTGTGCCCTGACCGATGAAGGTGATGTCTGGTGGGAAGGCATGGACGGCGATGAGCCGGCACATGCCATAGACTGGAAGGGAAAGGACTGGACGCCTGAGAGCACTACTGACGCAGCACATCCGAATGCGCGTTTTACAGCCCTGGCGTCACAGTGTCCGGCAATCTGTGAAGACTGGGAGAAACCGGAGGGGGTCCTGATTGATATTTTTATATTCGGCGGCCGCCGCAGTACTGTTGTGCCGCTGGTGTATGAGGCTTACAACTGGGACCATGGGGTCTTCGTTGGTTCCACCGCAGCCTCAGAGACAACTGCTGCGAATATAGGCGCTGTAGGCAACCTCAGACGCGATCCTTTTGCCATGAAGCCGTTCTGCGGCTACAATATGGGAGACTATTTCCAGCACTGGTTTGACATGGGTGACAGACTTGGAGATAAAGCCCCAAAGATTTTTTATGTCAACTGGTTCAGGAAAAGCGAAGACGGAAAGTTTCTGTGGCCAGGGTTCAGTGACAACAGCCGCGTGCTGAAGTGGATGTGCGACCGTGTAGAGGGCAGGGCAGGCGCACAGGAATCTCCCATAGGTTTATTGCCGCATGAAGCAGACATTGATCTCAGCGGTCTTGATATATCATCTGATGGCATGAAAGAGCTCATGCGCATAGACACGGATGATTGGAAGGCGGAGATTCCCGATATTGAAAAACACTTTTCCTCATTCGGTAATCGTCTGCCTGAAAGACTTAAAAAGCAGCTTAAGGAATTCATAAAACGTCTGGGGTAATTTCTTTGGTTCTTTCTCATTTCAAGTGGTTAATCCAAGCCGGAAGATGACAAAAAAGTATTTAGGAGATAAAGATGAAGTTAAGTAAAGAAGAAAAATCATTGCTTGATTCAGTTGAAAAAGGCGAGTGGAAATATGTTCAGGGAGTAAAGGGGAGAATAAAGAAATATCAGGAGTATGCCAAAGCGACATTTCGTAAGGACAAGAGAGTAAATATTAGAATGTCTCAGAAGGACCTTGTTGATATTCAGAAGAAGGCAATTGAAGAGGGACTTCCTTATCAAACACTGATATCAAGTGTGCTTCATAAGTTTCTTGCGGGACGTCTGATTGAAAGGAAATCTTAAATCAGGGTATAACAATCGGATGCACATGAATGTGTACCACAGGACGCTTTTCAGTTGAGCAGTGAGTTATGATTTTCAAATCGGTCTCATGCTCTTTCAAGTTATACAGTGGTACGCATCAGTGATCCGTACGTTATGTGTCTAATGCCGTTTGACATTATTAACGTCATGCGATATTATTACTTTTAATGATAAAAAGTTTTGCGAGCAAGGAAACTGAAAAGCTATTCAACCGCGAAATATCTCGGAAGTTCCAACAGAGTATCCAACAAATTGCTCGTCGGAAACTTGAGATTTTGGATGCAACGGAAGTGCTTCAAGATTTACGTATACCACCATCTAATCACCTTGAAAAACTATCGGGTGATAGAAAAGGACAGTATAGCATTCGCATCAACAATCAGTGGCGCATATGTTTTGAATGGCGTGCTGGGGATGCTTACAACGTAGAAATAGTTGACTATCATTAGGAGGAGCATATGACCAAACAAAAACTACAGCCAATTCATCCAGGTGAAATCCTCATGGAAGAATTTCTTAAACCCATGGAGATTAGCCAGTATAAAGTAGCAAAGGATATTAGCGTACCAGCAAGGCGTATCAACGAAATCGTACAGGGTAAACGTTCTATCACTCCTGATACGGCTTTAAGGTTGTCGCGTTATTTTGGTCTTTCGGAACGCTTCTGGATAAATTTACAAGCACGGTATGACCTTGAAACTGAAAAAGACAAATTAGACGACAGGCTGAACAAAGAAGTACACATTTATGCCGCTGCTGTTTAGTTGGTTGGACTAGAGCGACACATAACCCTTAAAAGGCCTCGGGTTGTCAAGGGCAAAAGATCACCCTAATGGATTTTTGAAAAAAATCCATTAAGCGAAGCGATACGAACATCAAAAACAAATTCTGACTTAATTTCAAATTAACTGGTTGCAGAACATGTCTGCACCAAACCCTTATAGAGGTTCAATAGCCAGTCGATACATAAAGTACATCTGACGACAGTCCCGACAAATTATCTGGACGACCTAGAAAATAATCCGTGCCCTTGTGCCGTCTTATTCAAAACAGAGAGATATGTTCCCGATACTTTGGGACATCCCCAGTTAGTTTCAGTATCGGGTAAGGGGCAGAACATGTGTACCGCTTTTATGTAATTTTATAGACCGGGCGTCCAATCCAAACGAAAGGCTGCAGGGCATCTGATCCATGATGCTCATGTTCGCGGTCATTGCCGCATGAAGCAGACATTGACCTCAGCGGTCTTGATATATCATCTGATGACATGAAAGAGCTCATGCACATAGACACGGACGCATGGAAGGCTGAGATTCCCGATATCGAAAAACACTTCTCCTCATTCGGTAACCGTCTTCCTGAAAGACTTAAAAAGCAGCTTAAGGAATTCATAAAACGTCTGGGGTAATTTCTTTCAGAGCAGGATATTCTACAGTAAGAATTCAGCAAGGTTAATATTATATTCTTTGGGGTTCATTGATTTGACTATTGATCTTTTATATCCGTTATTTCCGTTTTTTTCAGCCAGATCTACAACATGACTGTCCGCCCTGTTGCCGTTGGCGTCAGCTATAACAAGCACTCTCGGCCTTGAAAGTATGAGCTTATTATTCTCTGATACAAGGCCAAGCTCCTTTGTATTTAACAGGACAAGAGTGCCAATAGGATAGACTCCCACCATATTTGTAAAGAACTTGAAGATCAGCGGGTCCAGCTGACTGCCTGCGCGCTCCATCATGATACTCAAGGTCTTGTCCGGCGGGACCCTGACTCTGGAGTATACTCTGGCGGAAGTTATTGCGTCATACTGGTCGACTATGGTTACTATCCTGCTGAATAAGTCCAGAGAAACGGGTTTTCTTACTTCGGGATATCCGGTAAGATCATAGTTCCTGTGATGCTCAAAGGCAACTATAGCGGCCTTCATTGTAAGCTCGTCGAGGCTCCTGATTTTCATTAATGACCTGGCCCCGCAGGGAGGATGTCTCATCATGATTTTCCACTCGTCAGTCGTAAAACTCGTGGGCTTGTTCAGAATTTCATTGGGGACAGCGGTCTTTCCTATGTCATGAAAAAAGCCTCCCATTCCGACTTCAATCAGGGACTTTTTGTTAAGCCCCAGCCTATGGCCTAAGGCAACTGCGAGGATGCTTACATTCACGGAGTGATAATATGTGTATTCGTCATAATCTTTAATGGCGGTCATTCCCAGCAGTATATTCTCCTGGTCAAGAACAGTATTTACCATAGTCGCAACTACCCTTTTTGCCCTTTTGAGGCTCACTTGCTCCCCGCTTCTGATCTTGTTCATTATGCCCTCTGCAGTCGAGACAGCATTGTAATACGTGCTTCGCACCGTTTTTTTTATATCCGTCGTTTGATCACCAGTAATTTTCTTTAGTCTTTCCAGTCCCATGCCCGGGATGACGGAGGTCTTTTCCTGTAATGCCTCAAAAGGGGACTCAGAAAATGATGAGGCAATGAAGGCTTGTACAAAGGCCCTGATTTCTTCAATGCCCGTCTTATTTTGAATATTGATATTCCCTAGCTCAATCTTCCTGAATTCTCGGGACAGAAAATCATAGTTGAGCAGATTATCCACAGAGTACGGGACACGAATGTCATTGAAGTAAAAGTATTCACCCCGCAATTCAAGCGTGATCGAGCTCTCAATATCTATAAGCTCGTTTATCAATGACTCCAGTCTCCCGATCGAAGATGTGACGGCAACATTATTTGTATTATGGATATGGGTTGTTCGGATCAGTACGGAGAGCCGATTTATAAATTCCTTTGCCGTCTTCTGGATGCTAATATCTTCTTTATCCGACATGGCCGATATTTTTTATTGCCTCGCTCGATAATTCCCGTAGTATTTTATTACCGGCGGTCTTATATTTATCCAGAATCTGAATGGCATCTTTATTGCCGAGCAGACCAAGACTGTACGCTGCACAGGCCCTGTTTTCAAAGTTTTTCGACTTTTTCCAAAGACTGTTCTTATCGATATTACGGACAAGAAAATCATAGACTTCCCTGTCTTTCCATCTTGCAAGAACGCTGAAAAATTCTTTTTTCTCATTAAATGTCTTGTTTAGAAAGTCTTTAGTAGAAATATATTCCATTATAATACGCTTCGCCGCTTCAGAGCCGGTATCCACTAAAGCATGAAGCGCGACAATTCTTACTGCTTTATCATTGTCTTCCAGGCATACCCTGAGAGCGCTCATGCCCTTTGTCCCGCCCAGTTCGCCGAGGGACTTAATAACTTCTTTCTTTACGCGTATATCGTTATGCTCCGCCATCGGCAAAAGACTCGCCACCGCCGCTGAATCACCGATCAGCCTCAATATGTATACAATATTTCTTACAACATACCACCTTGGATCTTTCAGCCCCTTGTATAGGACTGACAAGTCTTTCTTCCCTAAATAAGCGAGCCCGTCAATAAAATATTTTCTTGCGTGTATTGATTCCAGGTTTCCAAGCACATTCATCGCAGGTAAAATCGCCCTGCTGTCGAGAGACTTCATATATTTCAAAAAGATATTTTTGTCTATCATCCGGCCGCTGTCGAGTAAGTCTCCGATAAGACCGACAATCCTGTTGCTGCCGATTGATGCCATGACAGATTGCGCAACCCTCCTGATTTCCTTATCTGTATTTTTATCATCAATGATTGTTTTGAGGGTTTCCTGTATTTCGGTAACAAGAGAAATGTTCTCCTGTGTTATCGAATACTCAATACATTTCATGAAGTAATTTATGATATCCGAATATTCTTCCGTCTTCTCTGAGTCATACAGCAGCTCGAACAGGATTCCGATCAGTTTGCCTAGTTTGTCCTCGGGTACTTTTTCAATTTCCTTGATCAACAGCTCGAAGTCGCTGCCTGTCAGTGATACTGCCTGGACGTCGGTGACTGATTCCCCTTCAATGGGAGAATCATTGTAAACGCTTTGCAGTTTATCAAAGCTCGACGCATCCTCCCCTAATTCTTGCATCGCCTTTGCCTCGAAATTATCTGATTCGCCAAGCAGAGGGTCCTCAATTTTAAAGCTTATATACTGAAAATCCTTTTCCCAGAATAGTGTCGCCATGTCGCTGTCACAGGAATCCTGCTCGTAGTCTTTGGATATAATCAACAGAAAATCTTCGAGTTCCCCCTGTGACAGGTTTTTATCGAATTTAATTTCCTGGAAACCATCCTTGGAAAAAAGGAGGGCGAGGTTATCATTTTTCTGAGAATTATGATATACCTGCTCCTGGCCATAGAAGATCTCATACTGTCTGAATCCCAGCTTAAGGCTGTCGTTCATTTTAAAGTATTCCTGAAATTTACCATGTATATCTTTCAGTGTCTTCGCATAAACAGGATTGTTTTTCGCGTATATCCTCAATGACTTCCTGGCTTTTTGTACTGACTGGATGATATCTTTTACCAAATCCAGTGTTATGTCGGCATTCATTACTAGCGCCTCCTTTCTATATATAAAAAATTATATCTCTAAAATGGGGGGTTGGCAATACTGATAGTATAATGCCGAAGTATATATGAGAAAAAGTCTGTAAAGGGGGGTACGTCAAAGTTATATTGAACTATTGTATAATTTCACAATATTCATCAGGACGGATGGTTCCCTGAACATCACGAAGGCCTAAAGGAAAGTAAGATGACTGATTTGCCGGGAAACTACTCTAGTGAAACGCTGAATAAAAACTTACAGGCCATTATGGCAGTCAATAAACTTCTTTATGAGCGTATCTGCCTGCCGGTTGACGGTTCACATATAAAATTTGAGAATGAGGAAATGTTCTATAGAATTCATAAAACCTGGTATCTTGTTTCAAAAGAAAAGATGATCTTCAGTAACACTATTGACAGCTATCTTGAGAAGGAGGCCGTCTTAATTTTCGGGTGCGGATTCGGCTTTATCCTGGACCAATTACTTGGAATGAATTACCAGGGGGAAATCATCGCCTGGGAGAGGGACCCATGGTTACTGCGCCTCCTCTTTATGAAACGGGATTTTTCCAAAGAGATTCGGGGAGGAAAACTCATCTTTTGTCTTGGTGCGGATATTTTTGAAATTCCGGACCGCAAGACTGCTCCATCACAGATAGCAGCCAATTCTTTTCTAAGAGAAATATATTCTTGCGAATATCATCTGGTAGAAAAAGGCTTAAAAGAAAAAGTCGCCTTTTTGTGTGCCGGAGAGTTGTTTGTTGAAGATATTGCCGAATCTTTTCAGGATATGGGTTACTCCGTCTATATCTGGGAGCATGAGAAAATTGCCGTTGAAGAGTCCAACTATCTTTTTACCAGAAGAAGACCGGATATTGTTATAAGTGTGAATTATTCTATCGGGCTCTCAGAGTTTTGTCACCGGCAAAACGTTCCGTATATATGCTGGGAAATTGATCCCTCTATTGATATTTTACCGCCGGTAAAAACACCGGCTGCAAACAGTTTCATTTTTTCCTATCGCAAAAAAAATCTTGACGAATTTAGAAACGGCGGTTTTTGCAATCTGTATTATCTTCCCCTGGCGGCCAATATAAATAAGCGAAAACCTGTAAAGCTGTCTCGGGAAGATCTAAAAAAATACGGGGCCAAAGTATCTTTTGTCGGAAGTTCCATGACTGATACGGCAAAAAAACATAAGCAGGCATTTATTGAGGCCTTTACCCGGCAATCACAATTGGCCGGAGAGGAAGCGGAGCAAAAAGCCGACGAACTCTTTGAGCTTATGTTGGAAGAGCAGAGGCAGGATTGGAATAATTTTATTATAGATCGATTATGTGAAACGTATCTGAAAGATAATATTGCTTCTTTTAAAGTTTCTGAACAGGGAAAATATGACTGGACCATGCTGGTGGGTGAAAGCGCAGCAAGCGAGAGGCGGCTTCATTTCGTAAAAAAACTTCTCCCTTTTCATATTGATGTCTGGGGTGATCAGGGATGGCAGGCATTGGGAAAGGACGGCTTGAATTACCGGGGATTTTCGGGGCATTTTATCGAGCTTAATAAAATCTATAATAAGACCCTGATCAATATCGATATCGGCCGGTTCTACCAAAAGGATATAATCACGATGCGTGTATTTGACGTTCTTGCCTGTGGAGGATTTATCATTGCTGAATATAGTGAAGAACTCAATGAACTCTTTACCATAGGAGAAGATATTGAAGCCTATAAGACATTGAATGAACTGATCGACAAAGTCGCTTATTATCTCGGCAATCAGGAAAAGGTCAAACAGATTGCCCAAAAAGGCAGAGAGATTGTTATAAAGAGACATTCCATAAAGAAGAGACTGGAAGAGATGCTTAAGATTATTCAACGGAAACAGCAGTCAAAATATAAAGATTCAGATTATAATACGTGAAAAGTCAGGATCAAGTTTAAATGCAAAAAAAGACATTAGTTAACGTATTGGGAGTTGTATATGCCCATACCAGGACCAGTGATGGAGGGGATCTTTATTTAACAAGATTTGCGGAGAAATACCAGGAGCATTTCGAGATACATAACTGGTATGAAGAGGGGTGGTTCAATAAACATAAAATAAGGCTTAAAGGCACAGGTTCCGTCTACAAGGCGCCGACAAGAGAAGTGGAGGGTATAAGCCTTGATCTTGTTGTGAAGAATTGCCGTGTAGGCGAGAATGTCCCTTTTGATACTCATACCCTGCAGGAATTTTGTGATGCCGAGTTTAACAGCCCGTGGGAAGAATTTTCATTGGTCGAGGAAATGCGGGAAAGCCGGTATGGTCCAAAAGATTTGCAAATAGTGACACAGCTTCCTATGGTAATATATGTGCCGCCGGAAAAGATGCAGCTATGGCAGAGCGGAAGGTCGAGGTCGAAAATAAACCGTATCCGGGCAAAACATCCCGGCATAGACCTGGACATATTAAAGCAATACATACTTATTTACAAGTGGATAGAAGGCCACAATCTCCCTGAAGTTTTCGAACATATTAATGTCGAAGACGATATGCGGGTCCATCATCTTAAAACAATTGATAAGATCGTCATGGCGGACCTTGATAAAAAGGGATATTTAGTAGCTGATATGAAACCGGAGCATGTTATTATCAGCGAAAATGATACAGAGCGGATTAAAGAAATCGGACAGGCACAGGCTGATTCAACTGAAGATCAAATATACTACCTGTATACACTAATCAATATCGGAAAATATTCAGTGGTTGATTATGAGCTTCTGCTCCGCACTTCCGAACACGAAGCAGAAGTAAAACATTCCAGAAGGCATTCCTACCTGGATGATCAAAGGGACCGTTTCACGCCGACCCCCCTGCCTGGTCATTTGTCGAATATGGAAATTTTCGGGGTCCCTTATATTTATGGCCATGCGGAAAGCACCGGGGGACATCTGTGGGTTGTTGGAAAGAATGCCCGCTTATTCGACTATTTCCTGCCTGAAAGGTGGAGGAAAACCCCCTCTATAAAATTATCTGATATTAAGGATGTATTTTATACGATCACAAAGGACAATATTCATCTTGTCTGGGAGACTTCAAGAGTCGGCGAAATGCCGGAGGAAGAGGAAGTGAGATATAATCCCAGGATACGCGAATTCGGCATAAACAGTCCTTTTGAAGAATTCGCCATAGCCCATCATTTGAAACAGCTTGGGATACCCTGTGTCTACGTAAGGGCTATCTATATGACAGGGACCTCCAAGATTGAGTCTTCGGCAGACATCAGAAGATACGAGTCACATAAAAATATTTTAGACCCGGAAGGCAATCCCATCCTCCAGGAAAATCATAATTATATCACCATCCGGGGTTATTATAACGGTCCGGACCAGTGGGTGGCACAGCAGACGGGACTGCTGTATGTGCCTCTCGATCTCGAAAGGGTTCTCAAAAGAGGGCTTATTGATGAGACACAATGCCGGATGCTTTTAAGACACGTTAAAGAGAATCTCAAGGATGTAGGCTATGACGGGGCATTATTAAAACTCAATGATCTGCTGCTGGCGCTCGACAGCAAAGATGAGATAGTGCGGGACAATTCCGGCAACCCGTTGGTTATCATCTGCAATTTTGAACTTATATGGAAGCGCCCCTAGATCCCTACTGTCAATTCATGAAAAAAAAGCCACCGAGGGGAGTTGAACCCCTAACCTATGCATTACGAATGCATTGCTCTACCGGGTTGAGCTACGGTGGCATTATTCGTTTTTGGATTAAGCCTATCTATAATACAATACAAATCATGTACTCTTCCACCTGGAAAAAATAAAAAACCCTGCAGCGGACCGCAGGGTTTTATTGTAAAATTATAGAATGTTTTCTATCCGCCTTCAGCTATTCTTTCTTCTTCTTCCTGCCGTGTTTTGCAGTCGATGCATAATGTTGTCACAGGTCTGGCCTCGAGGCGTTTAATACCGATTTCATTTTCGCATTCTTCACAGATGCCGTAAGGCCCGTTGTCAATACGTTCTATAGTTTCTTCTATTTTTTTCAACAGCATGCGTTCTCTGTCTCTGAGCCTGAGCATAAAATTTCTGTCAGCTTCTGCAGTAGCCTGGTCCCCCATATCCGGAAAGTTCAGCTCTGACGGAAGATTGCTGAGAGTTTCTTCTGCTTCTTTTAATAATGATTCTCTCTGAGATATAAGGTCCTGTTTTATTTTCTGTATTATTTTATCTCTATGTGATAATGTCTGCGACTTTTCTGTTATTACGGATTTCTTTGAGGATACAGTTGTAGTTTTCTTTTGAGGTTTAGCGGCCTTGATCAATGCATTAGCGCTGGTTTTTACACTTTCTTTAATCGGTTTAGTTGCCTTGGCTGCTTTTACATTTGTTTTGTTTGTTATTGTTTTCTTTGTCATTCATTTATCCTCAGAAACATTAATTTGATTTAATTAAAATGTAAGTTAACAAATTTATTACAACTTAGTCAAATCGTTTTTTATAGTATTATAGCTTGACAAATTTCCTTTGTTTAAATTAAGTTATCCAATAAAAATATGCTTGAAGGATCAGCTTTATATTTTTAATATTATTCGGTATTTATTTAGAATTCTTAATAGTGCAGACTCGGAAATGATGAAACAAAATAGAGCTGGAATGATATTGTAAATGCAGCAGCCCTTCCTTTCTGTCGAAAATCCGAAATGTTCTTTTAATACAGATTATAAAGCCGTTAGGAAAGTTGAACGCTTTGCTTTCAACATAAATAATGGAGACTTCCATATTTGCATTTTTTTAGTTTTTAATTAATATTAGGAGGTAATTATGCTTCTTGGTGTAAACGTTGACCATGTTGCTACTGTGAGAGAGGCGAGGAAGGGAACTGAACCGGACCCTCTTTTAGCTGCTGATCTGGCGATCCGTGGAGGAGCAGACGGCATTACCGTGCATCTAAGAGAAGACAGAAGGCACATTCAGGACAGAGATTTAAAGATTATAAGACGTAAAATATCAGTAGAGCTGAATCTCGAAATGGCTGCTACAAAAGAGATGATAAATATAGCCTTGAGGGTCAAACCGGACATGGTAACTCTTGTACCTGAGAAGAGGGCCGAGCTCACTACGGAAGGCGGCCTTGATCTGATAAAGAGCAAAGAGAAAATTAAAAGGGCAATTAATGCAATCCAGGACAAGGGGATTCCGGTAAGCCTTTTTATAAATCCCTCATTTCCGGATATTGAGATGTCAAAAGAACTGGGTGCTCAAATGGTTGAAATTCATACCGGGCTTTATGCTAATACAAAGGGCAATAAACAGACAAAGGAACTTCAACGTGTTATGGATGCTGTAAAGAGAGGAATCGATGTCGGATTAAAAGTCAACGCAGGACACGGGCTGAATTTTACGAATATTAAAAAAATTGCTGCCATTGATGGAATCAGAGGTTTTTATATCGGTCACAGCATAATAGCAAATTCAATTTATACTGGAATCGAAAAGGCAGTGAGGGAAATGAAGAAACTGATTAATGAAAGTAGTAAGTAGGCGGCAGTCAGTAAATAAGGGCTACGGGATTAAAGCTTCCCTTTGCGCTACTGACTATTGGCTGCTGACTATTGACTCTGACTACGGATATGATTTACGGCATCGGCATAGACATTGTAAAAATACAGCGCATGAAAGATGCCTCTGAAAAATGGGGCAAAAAATTTTTTGAAAAGATTCTGTCGGACTATGAAATTTCATATTGTTACGAAAGAAGAGACCCTTATCCTTCTCTGGCTGTAAGATTTGCTGCTAAAGAAGCACTTATAAAAGCCATAGGCGCGGAAATAGCTGTCAACATGAAGGACGTTGAAGTTGTAAATAATGAAAAGGGAAGGCCGACAATTTTAGCCAAGGGTAAGCTCGAAGAATTTTTCCGGGACAGAAAAATAAAACACTGCCACTTGTCTCTCAGCCATGAAAAAGAGTTCGGCGTCGCGTGCGTGGTACTGGAGATTTAAGAGTGCCGCCCCTGTAATACTTTTAAGCCTTCTTCAATATTACATCAACCATTGTCTTCTTGTCCTGATTGAAAAGTCCTTTGATTTTTTCTCTGAAAGCCTCAGGTGTTAAAGCTGACCTGTGAGTACCAATGACAATTTTGATATCAGGGAATGCCTGTTCTAATGCGCTCTTGTATTTTTCCTTGAAAGGACAAAGGACCTTTATGCAGTATGTAAAATGGATTGCATCAACCTGAAACTCAGTCAATGCCCTGATTCTTTTTAGTAGTTTGTCGGGGCCTGTGAGGGTAGGGCAGCCGGGACAATTTATGATGCCGACCAAAGTCAGATCTTCGTCATTAGAATAAACTTCAAATTCGCCTCCGCGTTTCTTGAAATCAGCAAGACAGTTTATTGATGAACACCCCAGATCCTGTGTTACGTTTGAGCAGGTCAAAATACCTATTCTCGACATAATTGATTCTCCTTCCGGATTATAAATTTAAGAGGATATAATTCTGTTGATAATTGCAATATAATTACATTAAGCTAACTAATAAAAAAATATCAAGAAATGCTGCCAGGTTATAGAAGTTTGTTATGCTGAAAGTCGCTACTGCAAAAGAGATGCAGAACATTGACCGTATTACTATTGAAAAGTATGGTATTGCGGGAACTATTCTAATGGAAAGGGCAGGGCTTGGTGTTGTTGCAGAAATCAATAAATCATTTCCGGATCAGAAAGTTATTGTGCTATGCGGCGGAGGGAATAACGGAGGAGATGGACTGGTTATTGCCAGAGTCTTACATAATCAGGGAAGGGACGTTGAAGTGTTTCTTGCGTCTAACCCGGATAATTTAAAGGGAGATTCAAAGTTCAATTTTCTTGCTGCAAAAAAGTTCGGTGTCAAAATTCGTTCTATTGAAAATTTCCTGGCTCAACACTCATCACTCAACACTCGACACTGTTTGATCGTAGATGCACTATTGGGAACCGGATTAAACAAAGAGGTAAGAACGCCAATTTCCGATGTCATCAGGAAAGTTAATAAATTGTCTTCCCCGGTCATTTCCGTAGACATACCTTCTGGAATTTCTTCTGATACAGGACAGATAATGGGCTGTGCAATAAAAGCGCAAAATACTGTCACATTTGGCCTTCAAAAAAGAGGGCATCTTCTCTATCCGGGCGCTGAGTACACCGGTCATTTAATTATTGAAGATATTGGCTTTCCTCGGATATTACTTGAATCAGAAAAAATAAGGATAAACATACTTCAAAAGGAAGACATCGTTTCTTTACTTCCTTCAAGGCCGAAATATTCTCATAAGGGAACGTATGGACATGTGCTGATTATCGCCGGTTCTAAAGGTAAAACCGGAGCGGCATTGATGGCCGCAAAGGCATGTTTAAGGACCGGAGCGGGTCTCGTAACAATCGGCATTCCTGATACGCTTGTAAACACATTTCAATCGAGAGTAACCGAGGAAATGATTCTCCCTCTTCCTGACAAGGGCAACGGCTCACTTTCTTATAAAGCTGCTGAGGGTATTCTTGATTTTCTCAGAAAGAGGGGAAATGTCCTTGCAATAGGGCCCGGTCTTTCAGTAGATAATGAGCTGTCCAAACTTGTAAATTTACTTATACGGGAGTCCGGAGTCCCGATGGTCATTGATGCCGATGGATTGAATGCCATAGCGGATAATATTGATGTTTTAAAGAAGAGCAGGGCGCCGGTAATCCTCACCCCTCACTCTGGAGAAATGGCAGGATTGTTGAGTCAGGAGTCAAGAGTCAAGAGTCAAGAGTTAGGGAAAGACAAACTTCGAACTCATAACTCTAAACTCCAAACTCTAATAGAGAAAGACAGGATCAATATTGCTCTAGCGTTTGCAAAAAAGACTAAAACATGTCTTGTGCTTAAAGGCGTTCCAACTATTATCGCAATGCCTCAGGGTGAAGCTTTCATAAATTCAACAGGCAATCCTGGAATGGCCACTGCCGGGACCGGCGATGTGCTGACAGGCATGATCTCCGCCTTTCTTGCACAAGGCATGTCTCCTGCGAATGCATCAATCGTTGGGGTCTTTATGCATGGGTTTATCGGTGATATTGTCGCTGAAAAGAAAGGGCAGCGCTCTTTAATAGCCTCAGATATAATTGAAGCAGTGCCGAAATTATTTAAATTAGTCAGCTCCAGGTAATTTATAGACAGGACTTAATTATATAATTAATGAAAACAATAATAGGACCCCCTAATATCATCTCATCTAATGCCAGGGCTTTTTTTACGACAAAGATTATTTTGAATGAAAATGAAAGCATTGACGAGGTGATTGCTAGAGAGTTGAATGTCACGCAAGAGAATATTTATTTGCCGATTCAAAAACACACTAACAAAATTCATGTACTCGAATCGGGCCGTGAACCGGTAATTGCAGATGCGGTTGTTACGGCTGAAAAGAACATTTTAATTGGCATATTAGTTGCTGACTGTGTTCCTATTCTCATGCATGACGGACATAAAGAGGTAATAGCTGCTGTACATGCCGGGTGGAGGGGGACGGCTCAAACGATATTAAAAAACACAATTGAGACAATGGTGAAAAGGTATGGCAGTTCAATTAAGGATATATCTATTGCCATAGGCCCAAGCATCAGGCGGTGCAGTTATGTGGTGGGGGAAGATGTCATGACAGAAGTGCTCAGGGCAACGGGCGAAGGCGATTATTACAAGGAATATGGTGATAAATATTTTATTGACCTGTCATCTGCCAATGTAATTCAGGCCTTAAATATGGGCATTCCACAGGAAAATATCTGGCAGTCTGATGAGTGCACTTTTTGTAATCCGCACAAATTCTATTCGTACAGGTATACCGGAGGAACTACTGGAAGACAGGGTGGTTTTATTGGAATGTGGTAGAATAATAGACCGTAATCCCTTATGTGTAATGAGTAATGAGTGAGATTAATACTCATAACGCATTACTTACTCATCACGATTTATTTAGGAGGAAAAATGTTAAAGGCAAAAGATATCATGACTCCGGATGTTATCACGATTCAGGCTGAAGCAACTGTTGAAGAACTTGCAAGGATATTGATAGAGCACAAAATCAGTGGTGTTCCTGTAGTGGATGACAAAAAAAAGATTTTAGGAATTGTTACAGAAAATGATCTTATAAAAAAGAACAAACGTTTTCATATTCCAACAGTGATAAGACTTTTTGACGCCTATATACTTCTGGGTTCAGGAAAAGCAGAAGAGGAAATTAAGAAAATGGCGGCTACTACAGTTGATGAAATATATACTAGAAAGGTCATATCAATAAAAGAAGAAACATCCATGGAGGATATTGCGACAATTATGTCTGAACAGCATGTCCACTTGCTGCCTGTTCTAAAGGACACTACTGTCGTCGGAATTGTTGGAAAGGCTGACGTAGTCAGAGCTATGACGTATGAAGATTCAAAGTAGAAGTGATAGCGAGACTAAGGCTATAGGTCACAGGCTGGGAGAAAAGCTTAATCGCGGAGATGTAGTATGTCTTTATGGTGAGCTTGGCGCAGGTAAGACGACAATGACCAAAGGGATTGCTTCTGCTTTAGGTATTAACGAGCGGGATATAACCAGCGCCAGCTTTACTATCATAGCAGAATATAATGTCGGTGTACCTTTTTATCATATCGACCTTTATAGAGTAACTCGTGATGAAGTGCCGGAGCTTGGTTTACAGGAATACCTTGGATCGAATGGTATAGCTGTAATTGAATGGGCAGAAAGGGCTGAGGGAGAAATCCCTGATCAGAGTATACGCGTTAGTCTTCATTATAAAGAGGATAATAAAAGAGAGATAGAAATAAATGGCATCCAAATCGGGATGTCTGATTTCCCGGGTTACGAAAAGACCGATGACACCGATAAATAATAATCCGTGTCATCATAGCCCTGTTGGATATAACTTTCTATATATCAGAGTGAAGATTGTCTATGAAGAAAATTGGAATCATTGCAAAAAAAGGTAACCCTGAAGCTATTAAGGCCATCAGGGAATTTATGCGCTTGTTAAAAGGCAGGGAATGCAGTTTTTTTGTTGAGAGTGATGTAGCAGATGTTCTTAAAATTGATGGTTATCCAAGGAAAAAAATTCCGTCAAAGTCAGATATTGTCATAGTATTTGGGGGTGATGGGACTCTTTTAAGTGTCGCAAGACTTGTAGGCAACTCAGGAGTGCCAATCCTTGGAGTTAATCTCGGAGGCCTCGGATTTATTACTGAATTAAGCAGAGATGAGGTTAGCGATAGTATAGACATGGTTTTTTCTGAGAAGTCTTGTTATGAAGAAAGGATTATGCTGCTGGCTGATGTATATCGGGGAGGCAAGAAAATAATACAGAACAATGCGTTTAATGATGTTGTGTTAAATAAAAGCGCTCTATCAAGAATGTTTGAGATTGACATACGTATTAACAATAAGTATGTCACTACATTCAGGGCTGATGGACTGATTGTATCTACTCCTACCGGTTCTACCGGGCATTCGCTTTCAGCGGGAGGCCCGATAATGTACCCTACACTTGAATCTTTTCTGTTGACACCCATATGTCCACACACACTAACAAGCAGACCGATTGTGCTGCCGGATACATTTATTCTTGAGGCGAGTATTAAGAGTGGCGACGATATATATATGACACTTGACGGTCAGGAAGGCTTTCCTCTAAAGGTCAAGGACAAGGTACAGATTAAAAAGGCTGATTACAAGACAAGGTTTCTTGTTTTACATGACAAGGATTATTTTAAAATATTGAGAGCCAAGTTGAAGTGGGGAGAGTAGTAAAGACAGTGAAGAGTTTAGAGTTAGGAGTTATGCAGGGGCGAGGCGGTGCCTCGCCCGTAAAAAATAATGAATAACAGAAACGAAATAATTGCAGAACTTCAAAGAGCGATGGAGTTTTACAGTGAACTGGGGTTTGAGTATTTGCCTGTTAGAAGGAAGGATATTATTGATTTAATATCAGAAACAACTTTAAGTGATGAACCTTGCCTTCCAGCTTCTATTCAGCAAGTGGAAGAAAAAAAAGCTGATTATAATTTAAGTAAAGATGATGCACTGGAAAGCCTTAGAAATGCAATAGGCAATTGCCTCAGATGTAAGCTCTCGAAGGGCCGCAAAAACATTGTCTTTGGCGAAGGTAATGCTAACGCAAATCTCATGTTTATAGGTGAAGGGCCGGGCAGGGATGAAGACATACAGGCAAGGCCTTTTGTAGGTGAAGCAGGGAAGCTTCTTACTAATCTCATTCTGAAATTGGGACTAAAACGTGAAGATGTCTACATTGCAAATATTGTTAAGTGCAGGCCTCCGAATAACAGGAATCCTGAGGAAGATGAGATAGCAACATGCATGCCTTTTGTTGAAAGACAAATAGCGATAATTAATCCAAAAGTTATTGTCTGTCTGGGTAAGATATCTGCACAGATCCTTTTAAGATCAAAGATAACAATTAGTAAGCTCAGGGGGAATTTCTTTATCTATAATGATATAGCGGTAATGCCTACATTTCATCCGGCGTATCTGTTAAGGAACCCCAAGGATAAATGGCTGACGTGGGAGGATATGCAGAAGGTACTTGAAAAACTTAAATAATTGACTGTTTCAATATGTTTCGACAGTTTGCAGATGCTTGAGTCGTTTGAACAGTTGAAACGTGTGGAACGATTATTTTTTAATTTGGAGGTTAAATGAAAAGACTGTGGGCGCCGTGGAGGATGGAGTATATTCTTGATGAAAAGAAGCATGATAGCTGTTTATTCTGTGATGTATCCGGGAAAGACGGGAATAAGACAAATAAAAGCAGAGATAAGAAGAATTTAATATTGCACAGGGGCAAGCATTGTTTTGTTATTTTAAATCGATATCCGTATAACAGCGGTCATCTTATGGTGGTACCTTATTTTCATACACCTACTTTTGACGGCCTGTCCGATGATGTCCTTTTTGATTTAATTAAAACTGTTAATAAATCAGTACGGATATTGAAGGATGTCCTTGGACCGGATGGTTTTAATGTGGGTCTTAATTTTGGCAAAGTCGCAGGAGCAGGTATGGAATCTCACATGCATATACACGTCGTTCCCCGCTGGACGGGAGACACCGACAGTATGCCCATTATCTCTGAAACGAGGGTTATGCCGGAACATTTAAAAAAGACTTACAATAAAATATTGAAATCTTTTATAAGTTATATGTGAACTTTTCTGATAAAATTTATCTGCATTTCTGCACTTTAATATCAATGACAGAAGAAATACATGTAATCCTGATGCAGCTGCAATAATAAGTTATAGTTAATATAACGTATATAACATATTGAGTTAATAGCTGTTACCGATGTAATTATAGGTAGAAATTACCAAATTAATATGTTAAACTGTGAAGCTAAGTGTCAATAAGGGGTAATCTATGAAAGAAAAAGATGTTTTTGATGAAATAATAGAAATAGGTAAAAGGCGGGGGGTTCTAACCTATGATGAGATAAACGAGGCCCTGCCATCTGAGTTTTTCACTCCTGATGAGATAGAAGACTTAATGGATCTTCTCAATGATATGGGGGTTCGGATAGTTGACTCTGAAGAGGCGATCCCTTTAGAGGAAGTGGAACCTCAGGAATATGAAAAAACTGAAGATCTTGTACAGGCTTACTTTCATTCAATGGGAGATATTTCTATTCTCACCAAAGATGAAGAAGTAGAGCTTGCCAAAAAATTGGAAGAAGGCAAAGAGATTATTGCAGAAATCATTCAGACTATTCCATTAACAAAGAGGATTGAACAGGATTTTCTAAGTGATGAAGATGTGCTGGAAATGGAAGAAGACGAAAGAAAAGCGCATATAATCGAACTGACTCTGTACAGACTTGAAATGCTTGTTGAGGTAGTTAATGACTTTTATATAGAACTTGATAAATATGGTGGTTCCCTTAAATCATTGAAGGCGCTCATAAAGAATGAAAAGAGCAAGAAAAGAGTACGGGGCGCAATACTTACTGCAATGGAAGAACTTGCTAATCGGGCTCAATTGATTTTTAAGAAAATTGAGGGAGAGGCTGGACTAAAGGTTGATATTGTAGTAACACTCTGGGAGAGAATTAGCAGAGTTCAGGCGTTTGTACTTGAGGCTAAAAATGAATTGATTACTCGAAATCTCAGGCTTGTCGTAAATATTGCTAAAAATTATGTAGGCAGGGGGCTGCCTCTGCTTGATCTTATTCAGGAAGGCAATATCGGCCTTATGAAGGCTGTAGATAAATTTAAACATGAAAAAGGGTTTAAATTCAGTACGTATGCCACGTGGTGGATAAGACAGGCAATTACGAGAGCGCTTATTGACCAGACTAAAACTATTAGGGTACCTGTCCACATGATGGAGTTTTATAACAGGGTCACAAAAGCATCCAGAGAATTGACACAGGAATTAGGTCGAGAACCTACTGACGATGAAATAGCGAAAAAACTTACTGTTCCTACAAGAAAGGTTGAAGAGGTTTTCAGGGCAATTCAGGATCCGATTGCATTACAGACACCGGTTGGCGATGAGGACACTGAACTGGAAGATTTTATTGGTGATAAGAACAGCCCCTCACCTTATTCAGATGCTGAAGAAAAAGAAATATCGGGATATATAAAAAAGGTTCTTGGTACCTTGACTCCAAAAGAAGAAAAAGTCATAAGGATGAGATTCGGTATCGGTGTTGACAGGGACCATACACTTGAAGAGGTAGGCAGACATCTTACAATTACCAGAGAGAGGGTACGGCAGATTGAAGCAAAGGCGCTGAGAAAGCTGAAACATCCAAGCAGACTAAAGGCCCTCAAGGCATTGGTTAGTACTTAACTTTACTTTTTTTGGCTCCATTTTGTACCTATTGTTATCTCTTGAGTGCTATCTACAAGAACTGCTCCGGATGTAGTAGGCTGAAGTGAAATTATTTGTATTTTACCTATAGGGCTTTCTGTAGGTGGTTCTGACAGAACCGAAAAAACATCGCCTATCTCAAGCCCGTCATTTTTCCCTTTATCGAGGAAAATAATATCTCCTTCTCCCAGCAAATAAGTATTCATATGCGATTCTATGATGTATCCATGTATATCGGGCGTTCTGGCAGAATCAGGGAGAAGCGGCGGCTCCATTTCCTGATATGGCAATAGTCCATCGCCTATCTGAATATCTTCAAAGGAATTGATTACTGTTGCCTTTGTCATATTTTGGTCCATTCCAATAACTTCCAAAATACCTGTAATTCTTATCTGGTGGCCTATTTTTTTTCCAGATATCGGATGCTCAACGACCTTTATATCTTTGATTGCAAAGACACGTTTTTCAGATGTAATATCCCCATTATATTTTATATATACAATATCATCCATGCCGGTGATTTTACGGTTCATCGGTGAAAATGTTAATTCGCCGATACTCGGGAACTTGTCTGCAATCCAGCCGCTCGCAATATAAAGATTCTTCTCAATAATATATTTCTTTTCCATTAGCGGGGCATATTCCCAATTTGTTTTATATTCGGATTCTTTAATCTTTTGCTCCCTATGCTTCCTGGCAATCGGAATTATTTTCGTTTCAATAGCGGGCATACGCATCAATTCTTCTCTGGAAGGGAGTATTATTCTAGTGCCTGGATAAATAAGATCCGGATTTTCGATGTGTGGGTTTACGTTCCATAGTTTAGGCCACAGAAAAGCATCTTCCAGTTTAGTGCTGGAAATGCCCCATAGCGTATCAAATTTTTCTACAATATATTCTTCCGATTTTGTATCCTGCGCGTTTAGAGACGTAGTAAAAAAAGTAAGAAATAGAAGAAGACAATATAGTGTTTTTTTCATCTTTTACTCCCTTGCATATTCCATGCATAATTATAAATATATATCTTACAATATAGAACTGATCAGCTTGTGTCAAGATCATGAGTTATATTTGATCTCCGATTACACAGCTATTTCCACGAGCTTGAGGACAAGCTATTGCCAATATAAGAAATCAGAATTTATTGAATTTATTAGAAATATCAGGTCCCATAATGGGCATTAATTTTTATATACCCTTCTGTTAAATCACACGTAAGGGCTTTAGCAGTTTCTTTGCCGATTCCCAGGTCAACGGTAATGATAATATTTTTATTTGATAGAGTTTTTCTAGCGACTTTATCTTTGTTAGTTCCAAGACCCTTGCTGACCAGTTTGATTTTATTTAGACTTATATCTATTGTATTCTCATTGACTTCTACGCCTGAATAACCGATTGCCGCCATGATTCTGCCCCAGTTGGGGTCTTGTCCATATATAGCGGTTTTTACAAGCATTGAATTTGCAATTGATCGTGCAATTTTTTTTGCACCAGCTTCAGTCAGGGCCCCTTCAACAATTACTTCAACGAGTTTTGTTGCACCTTCCCCATCCTCAGCAATCATCCTGGCAAGGTCATAAGTTATCTCATTCAACGCATTCTTAAATTTGTTGAACTCTGCGGAGCGTTTTGTTATAAGGCTATTCTGAAGATTGCCGTTTGCCAGAATCATAACTGTATCATTCGTACTCATGTCATTATCAATTGTTAATCTGTTAAAAGAACTGTTTACCGCATCCCGCAGCGCTGAATCAAGCGCCTGTCGATTTATTGCTATATCAGTAACTATAAAGCATAACATTGTGGCCATATTGGGGCAGATCATTCCCGCACCCTTAGCAATTCCGGTAATTGTTCCTCTCTTTCTACCGATTCTTAATTTTCTGGAAGACATCTTTGCAAAGGTATCAGTAGTCATCATTGCGGAAGCAACTTGACTTAAGGATGATGGCGATAATTTTTCAACTAATCCATGCAGCGCCTTTTTTATTTTTTCCACAGGAAGGGGCTTACCAATAATACCGGTGGATGATACGTAAACAAGTTCAGAAGGAATACCGAGTTCTTCGGCTATCTTTGTATTTATTTCTCTGGCGTCTTTAATACCTTGTTTGCCGGTACAGGCGTTTGCATTTCCGCTGTTTATGATAATGGCCTGAGCTTTTTGAGATTTAATATTTTCGATAGCTAGTTTGACAGGGGCCGCTTTGATTCTATTAGTAGTGAATAGACCGGCAGCGACTGCGGGGCTCTCCGAATATATCAAGGCCAAATCTCTATCCCCGGACTTTTTTATTCCGGCTGATATTCCGGCAAATTTGAAACCTGGAACAATAATTTTCTGATTAGCGGGGACTCGCTTCATTAAGGGGAAGCAGAGGAGGATACCAATCCGGCTGTTTCGTCAAAGCCATACATGATATTCATATTGTGCACGGCCGTGCCGGAGGCTCCCTTTAGAAGGTTATCAATTGCACTCAATATAATAAGTGTCTGTCCTTTGCCGGAACGTTTATCGAGAAAAATGGATATGTCGCAATAATTAGTTCCTTTAACAACTTTTGTAGCTGGATACATTCCGTTTTTCAAAACCCGTACAAAAGGCTCATTGCGGTAAAATTCGTGATATATTTTTTGAATATCAGAGAGACTTATTTTCTTTTTTAATCGAACATAAATAGTGCTGAGTATCCCTCTGTCCATGGGAATAAGGTGAGGGGTAAAGATTATATTAATTCTTTTCTTTGAAATAGAACTCAGCTCCTGTTCAATCTCAGGAGTATGGCGATGGACTGTAACTGCATATGCCTTTACTGATTCATTAACCTCGCAGAACATAAACGGTTGGGCAGGACTTCTCCCGGCGCCTGATGTTCCGGATTTCGAATCCACAATAATAGAATTCGTATTTATGAAATCTTCCCCTATTATTGGCGCAATACCAAGTATAGCACTTGTAGGGTAACAGCCGGGGTTTGCTATAATTGATGCATTTTTGATTTTCTTCCTGTAAATTTCCGGCAGACCATAGACGGCTTTTTTCAGGAGAGGTGAATATAGATGGGGAATTTTGTACCACTCTTTGTAGACCTCTGCGCTTTTCAATCTGTAATCTGCAGAAAGATCAATAACTTTTTTCCCTGCATTATAAAGGAATGCAACTGTTTCTTGAGAAGTCTTATGCGGCAAACAGAGGAAAAAAAGGTCGGCCTTTTTTGTCAGGGTTTTTAAATCCAGAGATTCGAATTTTAAAGAGGTACTTCTGAAATGTAGAAATGTATCTGAGATTAATAGGCCGGACAAACGTTCGGAAGTGACGGATGTTACTTCAACATTCGGATGCGTTAGAAGCAACCGTAATAGTTCAGAACCTGTGTAACCACTTCCGCCTAAGATGGCAACTTTTAGCATTTAAGAACCGTTTTAAAAATTATCTCTTCGAGAACTGGAAACGCGCTCTTGCGCCTTTTTGTCCGTATTTTTTCCGTTCTACCACTCTGGGGTCTCTTGTTAATAATCCTTCTTTTTTCAGCTTGCCTCTGAAATCAGAGTTGACTAATAATAACGCTCTTGAAATGCCGTGTCTTATTGCTGCGGCCTGCCCGCTATATCCGCCACCTTTAACTCTAACAGTTATATCATATTTACCGGTAACAGCTACAACATTTAAGGGCTGTTGGATAATCATTTTCATTGTTTCATGAGGAAAATACTCATTGAGAGGTTTTTTATTAACAATTATATTACCTGTCCCAGGCTTTACGAACACCTGCGCGATGGAGGATTTCCTTCTACCCGTTGCATTGTATTGAATTTCTGCCATTTTTCAAAAGCTCCTTATTGAGTATTAAGATTTAAAGTTTCCGGGTTCTGGGCCTTATGAGGATGATCCGGACCGCTGTATACTTTCAGCTTGTTTAATTGCTGTTTGCCAAGTGTATTTTTTGGAAGCATACCGCGTATTGCCGAAACAATGATTCGTTCAGGATTATTCTTCATTATGTCTTTGGCCATCTCCTCTTTGATCCCTCCCGGATAACCCGAATGATGGTAGTATGCCTTTTTTTCGAGCTTATTGCCTGTAAAGCGTACTTTATCTGCATTTACGATAATGACGAAATCCCCGGTATCAACATGAGGTGTGAAAATGGGTTTATTTTTACCCCGAAGTATTTTTGCGACCTGTGAGGCCATTCTCCCAACAACCATATTATCTGCATCTATTATGTGCCATTTTTGTAAGACATCTGATTTTTTTGCAAATATAGTTTTCATATTACCTCTCTATGCATGTAATGAAAATTAATTTAAACATAAAATGATAATGGAAATTGATTTAGATTGTCAACACTTGGCCTGAAAAATAAAAGGCAAATAAGAAGCTTGATCGATTATAGATTTATACCCTATCGCATGAGCGGTGGGACAATTGCTGCCAAAATTCGGCATCCATTTCATTGATGTATTCTTCTAACGGATAATTCCTGCTGCAATCCATGCAGAGCAGAGAAACACTCTTTCAACCGATTCTTAGAGTTAATTTACCTTTACATTCTTTACAGTTTAATCCTGATTTTAAACTCATTGAATATCTTCCTTTATATATTTACGTTACTTTTAACATATACATAATACTTTAATTGTTCATGAAAAGTGAAGAATCCTTAAACATAAAATTAAAATCAATGCTGCCAATAGTTTATTAATATCAGGGGCCTGACAGTAACCCCTCAGTTACGGGTGGCAGATGTCATTTCGACGTCAGGAGAAATCTTATTAGTGCTTGATTACAATAAAGATAAGATTTCTCCTGACGTCGAAATGACAACTAAAATAGTTTTTTGCCACCCGTAACTGAGGGATTAAGCCTGACATGTAAA
>CAYMUX010000017.1:0-37304 GCA_964393845.1 uncultured Nitrospiraceae bacterium | reverse complement strand
AACGGGACCTCTTCGATGATATAACAAAGAGGTATAAGGCGCTTAAAGAGAACAAACCCGACACACTTGATGACCAGTTCAACGCGCTTCGGGATTCCGGTTTCAAAGAAGTAGACTGTTTCTATAAATACGGGGTATTCGCTGTTTTCGGAGGGAAAAAGGAGTAGATAGCAGGGGGCAACTGTATAATCAATTGAGCAAGGCATAAAGAGAATCGGAGATGTACTGAAAGATTTAATAATCTAATGTGGTAAATTTAATAAATAAAGGAGGATGTGATGAAGAAAATGTTTTATAGGTGTACGTTTGTTGTCGTATGTATTTTCGTTTTGGTATTTGCCGGTTCCGCAACATTCGCACAGGCGGCAACAGCGCAAGGCGGGTTAACAAAAATAGCCGACAACGTCTATTCTTATGTGGACGTAAAGCACGGCTCTCCTGCCAACAGCTTCGGGGCAAATGCAGGAATCATTGTCGGAAGGGACGGGATCATTGTAATTGATACCCTTATATCAGCGAAGGAAGCTCAGAGATTTATAAGTGATATACGGAAGGTTTCGGACAAACCGGTCAAGTATGTCATAAACACGCACTATCACCTCGATCACTCCTTCGGCAATGCGGAATTCGAGAAGATGGGTGCGATTATCATTTCCCATGAATCCGACAGGATTAACTTGCAGAATAACGGTGAGGCCGCGCTGAAAAATGCCGGCGCATACGGGTTAACTGAAAACGACATGGAAGGGACGAAACTCGCATATCCCTCGCTGACGTTCCCCTACAGGATGTATATAAATGTAGACGGCCAGGAGGTGGACCTGATATATCCCGGTCCCTCACATACGACCGGAAGCATTATCGTATATCTGCCTGAGAAGAAGATTCTGTTTGCAGGAGATATTCTGTTTACCGGGTATCATCCCTTTTTGGCCGAGGGTGATATTAAGAGCTGGATCAAGGCGCTCGATTCCATTATGTCCATGGATGCAGATGTAATCATTCCGGGGCATGGTCCTGTTTCTGGGAAGAAAGACCTGAAGGAAATGAAGGACTATCTGGCTGTCTTTGACAAGAGCGCAAGAGAATTGAGCGCTCACTCAAATGATGTCGACCATATTACATCCGAGATCAAAAAGATGGTCCCGGCAAGACCTGAGGGAGAGTTCCTCATCAAAGGCAATATTCAGATGAAGTATCTGAAGAAATAGCAGTGTGCCGATGGAGGTAAATGATGAGAGAAATACAAGTATATTACAATGATAAGTTATCACTGAAACCAGGCGTCCCCGGAGCAAAGATGTGGGCGGTCGGTCTTGAGAAGGCAATGCTTACGTATTTTGAAATGGAACCGGGCACTAAATTTCCTGAACATTCACACGAAGCAGAGCAGATTACCATGATACTGGAAGGAGAGCTGACCTTTGCCTATGATGGGAAAACCGTGACTTTGAAATCCGGTGATGTAATAGCGATCCCGTCAAACAAGGTTCATTCTGCCTCTACAGGCGGCAAGCCATGCAAAGCCGTGGACGCATGGTCGCCTGTGAGGAAAGAGTTACTATGAACCGTCGGCATTGAAAACGTGGATGATCTGAAGCCAGGGACTGGGAAAAGGGTAGCAAAAAATCAATAGGTCAAGGTATGTTAAGGAGGGCAATAAATGAAAGAGATCATATCAAATCCTGGGCTGGTTGCTTACTGCGGGCTTTACTGCGGGGCCTGTAAGTCGTATCTCAAAGAAAAGTGTCCCGGATGCCATGAGAACCGGAAGGCGTCATGGTGCAAGGTCCGTAAATGCTGTATGGACAATGCCTACGCGACATGTGCGGATTGCAAACAGTTCACAGACCCGCTTGATTGCAGGAAGTATAATAATTTAATATCTAAAATATTCGGCATGGTCTTCAGGTCGGACAGGGCCGCATGCATAAGACAGATCCGTGAAATCGGGCTTGATGGACATGCAGACCGCATGGCCGGTCAGAAACTGCATTCAATAAAAAGATGAAAACAGGAGGAGATTAATATGAACAAAAACGAAATATTTGAATTTCTGAACGCCAATCCGTTGTTTCACTTGGCAACAGTTGAGGGGGATAAACCCCATGTCCGGGGAATGCTGCTGTACAGGGCGGACGAAAACGGTATCGTGTTCCATACGGGAAAAAACAAAGACCTGCATAAGCAGTTGACCGGAAATCCAAACGTAGAGATGAGCTTCAATAACGGCAAATTTGAAGATCTCATTCAGGTCCGGGTCAGCGGCGCTGTTGAGCTTGTGGAAGACCTTGATTTCAAGAAAGAGATAGTGCAGTCCCGCGATTTCATGAAACCATGGGTGGAGCAGTGGGGATATGACTTTTTGGCTATCTACCGGATGAAAAAGGGTACAGCCACAATCTGGACCATGAAAACAAATTTCGGGCCGAAGACATTTATAGAATTATTTTCATAGGGGGATTATATGTCATCTGATCTGATAAGCAGGAGAGGGTTCCTTTTAAAAGCCGCTCTGTCGTTAGCGGCGTTGAACTTCGGATGCGGCATTTCAAAACTGACAGGAGATGGGGCCGGGAATACGGCGCTTATCTATGCCACGAAATACGGCGCGACAAAGGACACGGCCAACTGGATACGAAACGGCATTCATGGAGAAGTCGATCTGTTCAACATCGAAGATATTTCCTATCCCGGCACAGCTAAAAGATATGATTCGTTCATAATCGGCTCCGGTGTCTGGATAGGCGGCGTCCATAACAGGCTGCTGGATTTCCTAACATCGCAGGCTGAAATGCTTGACGGAAAGGTAATAGCATCCTTTATTGTATGCGGGACCGACGGAGCTACTGAAAGCGGCAGGAAGAGGATCGACGGGTATTTCGAGCAATTTCATTCGACGTTAAAGGAAAAACCTCCCTTGAGGGAATATTTCGGCGGGAGGATAATCGTAGAGAAACTCACGGACGAAGACCGGGAGGCTTTGATAAAATTTTACCGCACATATTTGAAAACTGAATTGACAAGCTGGGACAAGACAGACCCGGACAAGGCCGGACGTTTTGGAAAAGACGCTGCTCGTCTGCTTTCAAAAGAAGCAAAAGAACCTGTACGGGTAATATCGAAGGAAAGAACAGGATGAAAGTTGCAGGACTTGGCCAATGCTCACTTGATAATTTATTTATTGTAGATTCCTTTCCCGAACCGGATACAAAAAAAGAAGTCCTTGAATGGACTACGGCCGGAGGCGGCCCAGTTGCAACTGCGCTCGTCAGCCTTGCAAGACTCGGGATAAACTGCAGCTTCTGCGGCATAGTCGGTGACGATGAAGCCGGGGATAATATCAAAGACTCTCTTAAATCAGAAAACATCGACCTCAAAGGACTCCTGACAAGACCCCGTTCCGAATCGCAGGTTGCTTTTATATGCATTGAAAAAGGCAGCGGGAAAAGGACCATCTTCTGGAAACGGCCTTCTGCGGGGCCATTAAAACCATATGAGCTGCCGGATGATTTTCTTTCTAATGCGGATTTCTTCCTTATTGATGGACTTATGGCTGAAGTGTCTATTTATGCCGCCCGAAAAGCCCGCGAAAGGAACATCCCTGTTATGCTTGATGCCGGCAGAACGAGGGAAGGCATAATTGAACTTGCGCACTTGTGCGACTATGTAGTGGGCTCTGAGGAATTTGCCCGGGAATTAGTTAATGATGGAAAACAGTTTTAACCTGAAAGAGCCATTTTAAATATGAAGCCCTTCGGCTCAAAGGCAGCAACAATTACTCTTGGCAATAAGGGAAGCATAACACTCGCCGGAGATGAAATATTCCGAACACCGGCTTTTAACGTTGAAGTCGTGGACACAACAGGTGCAGGTGATGTTTTTCATGGAGGCTACATTTATGGGCTCTTGCAGGGTCGGGATATAAAAGATGTTGTGCGTTTTGCATCTGCCTTTGCAGCGTTAAAATGCAGAAGATTAGGCGGGCGGGCGGGAATTCCCGGTTTAAAAGAAGTGAAAACCTTTTTAATAAATTATGAATGACAAATGCCAAAGATCAAATAGGAATGATATCATTCTCACTGATAAAAAATTATCTATGTAATCGTCTTTTATAACCGTACTATCAAATTTACCGGAGGGAAATTATGAAGGAAATCGACAAAAACGAGGCATTTGAACTGGCTTCACCGTTTCCATATGTATTAGCTGTAACACTTGATAACAGGGAGAGACCAAATATTATAGGTCTTTCGTGGTGGATGTTTACGTCATGGGACCCATTAATGATAGCTATATCAGTAGGACATCAGAAATACTCTCATGAATGCCTCGAACACCATAAGGAGTTTGTGCTTTGCTTCCCCTCAGAAGGTCAGGAGAAAGACGCATGGATATGCGGCACAAAAAGCGGGAGAGATATGGACAAGTTCCAGGAAACAGAATTCAGGCCTGTACATTCGAAGTGTGTAAAACCTCCCATGATTGAAGGCTCTACCGTTGCGTATGAATGCAAAATTGTGAAACAGGTTGAGACCGGAGACCATACGGTTTACATCGCGAATGTCGTGGCGACACACGGTAATCCTGACCTGGTAAATCATCTCTATTCAATACACTATTCAAAATTAATAAGTATCGGCTCTACGGGGGAAATAAGGTTGGATCTGCAATACAAATAATATTGATGCAGGGGGCGAGAGAACCTCGCTCCTACTTTTTATAATTTCCTAATTTTCTGTAATCATCTTTTAACTGCTTGACAAGCTGGTCCCGTTTTTCATTTAATCTCGAAACAGAGCGGCTTCGGGACTTATTTAAAACATAACTTACAAAAAACGGCAGCATGAGGCTGCAATCCCCGTAGGAAACAATCGTTTTTGAAAGCGCTGCAGGGTCTATCTTTCCCCAGGAAACGGCTTCAGACGGGGTAGCGCCGCTGAGCCCCCCCGTATCCGGACGGGCATCTGTGAATTGAATAAAAAAGTCATGGCCTTCCTCCTGAAGTCCGAGAACCTCCTGTATATGAGGCTCGGTCTGAAGCACAAAATTTTTGGGACTACCGCCGCCAAGCAGCAAAACCGCGCTTTTACCGCCTTTTTTCTTAATGTCATAGACGTAGCTTGTTACTTCATTTATATCAAGATGTGTATCCATGGGAACACGTTCATCTTCGAGCATCAGTGCGGCGACGTTCATTCCAATGCTTGAATCCGCCGGTGATGAAGTATGAACAGGCACTCCCGCTTCATAAGCAACGGCAAGCAGGCTCTTATCTTTTAAATCTGGGTTTATCCTTATGATCTCTTTCCCTAAAAGTGCGTGAATGTCGGCGCTTGAACAGGGGTCCGGCAGACCGGACCTTTCACGGCGAATTGTCTCGCGGACGAAATTGTCCGTATCAAGCAGGGCATTATAATCCATGAAGATATCATATATCCTGATGATCCCTTTTTCCCGCAATTCTCCGTCATCAACCGCCGCGTGTCCCTCACAGAATTCATAGCCGAGTACATAGTGAAGGTCGTGATACAGGTTTGCGCCGGTTGACACCAGCCAATCGATCAATCCTGCCTTCATCATAGGGATTAAACAGCTGCGGCCGATTCCGGCTGGAACAAGGGCCCCTGCAAGTGAAACACCTATCCTTACATTTTCCTGAGCCATGTGTCCTGCAAACAACTCGCAAGCCTTTCTGAACGTTCCGGCATTGAATGAAAACATGGCGCTTTCAATTACCTGATCAACTGTCATGCCTTTATTGATAGGCTGAGGGTTTAAATATCCTCGACTGCCCGGACATGATGATTTATTATGCTTCTTCTTCATTGTTTCAGATTAATCCTTTCTTATACAGCAAAAATTTTTAATATCTTAACATATCGGGTTTAAAGTCTAAACGTATAAAAATAGCCTTGGGGATTTAAGAAAAGTAGCCGCAAGTTTTAGCCTGCATTCAGAGGATAATAGTCTTTTAAATATTTTCAATGAAATTAAAGCCTGGCTGTATGCTTTTCACTTGCTATAACAGAAATCCCTGAAGGGTCCAAATGAGCACGCCAGTATGGTTTCTTGATATCGTATCCGATATGAACATCTTCTTCGATTATATTGAATGAATCAATGATTGTCTTATTTATATTACAACCCTTTTTCAACACCACATAATCCATAATAATTGAATCCTTTATCTCAACGCCGTCTTCAATAACAACGCCGCGGCGAATAACAGAATTTGTTATCTTTGATTTATTGATAAGCACCCCTTCGGCAATTATACTATTTGTAATTTCTCCGCCCATGATTTTTGTAGCAGGCATCTCATTCCGTGAGGGGCGTATAGGCCAGAGTTCGTTATTTATTTCAAAAACCGGCTTATGTCCCAGCATATCCTGATGTGCATCCCAGAAAGCCTTTATCGACCCCACATCTCTCCAGTACCCCTGTTCTTCATAGGGCTTGGCTCCTGCTATTGTGTTAGTAGCAAAATTATATGCAAAAAGCTTTTCGCCTTCATTCAGTAAATTAGGTATTACATTCTTGCCGAAATCATTCTCCTTGTTTCGCTCAGCCTGTATAAGCCCCTTAATTAACGCGTCTGTATTAAAAATATAATTCCCCATTGAGCAGTAAGCCCTTGTCGGGTCATTCGGCATCGGAGGAGGATTTTTAGGTTTTTCCATAAAGGCTTTGATTCTTCCATTATCTTCAGCATCAATAATGCCGAATTCACTGGCTTGCTTAATGGGTACCGGCATTGCAGCTACTGTAACACTGGCATTGTTTTCAAGATGGAAATCGATCATCTGTCTTATATCCATTCGATAAACATGGTCGGCCCCGAAAACAATAACAAGCTCCGGCTTGTGCTGACGGATAAGATTCAAGTTCTGGAAAACGGCATTTGCCGTGCCCTGAAACCAATCCGGACCATACCTCATCTGCGGCGGGACAACAGTAACAAAATGGTCACTGATTACGGAAGAAAGCCCCCAATTTTCTCTTATATACTCAATTAATGACTGCGATTTGTATTGCACAAGAAGATAGATGGAATAAATATGGGAATTGATGAGATTGCTGAGAACAAAATCTACTATACGATATCGTCCGCCAAAAGGAACCGACGGTTTGGAACGCTCAAATGTCAGGGGGAAAAGCCTTTCACCCCTTCCTCCAGCCATGATCATTGCAAGAATTTTTGGATATGCCATACTTTTCAATTACCTCTCGTCACAAATTATTCGATGACATTATTATACAGCAATGAATTATTGTAGGGGCGGGGTTTTCCCGCCCTTATTTTATAAACAATAAAACAAACAAACACAAGGGCGGGAAAACCCCGCCCCTACTTTTGCGCTTTATGGTGGAGGCGCCGGGAATCGAACCCGGGTCCGGAAGTACTACTTCCAAGCGTCTACATGCTTATCTCACCTGTTAATTTTCAGAATCGGAAACGCCGGCAAGAAAGCTTTTCCGAATCTTATCCCTCTAAATCTCGTCCGAAGATCAAGGGCAGCCTCTTCAGACCAGCCTGCTGATCGACGCCTCTATCCGGATAGCAGGTGTTACCGGGGAAGCGCACAGCTTTATTAAGCTGCGAGTGCCAGTTCGTTGTTGGCGTTTGTGTTTTTTTACTGCCTTTTTACGTGGTGACAGTGCCACGGCATGCAACTTAGACCTCATAACCCCCGTCGAAACCTGTCGCCCCCTGCTGTATAATTCATTATATCATACTATAGAGTCTTATAAATCAGTGGAAGTGTTAATCAGTTACAATGTTATCCAGGCATAATTACCAAATCACAAGCACTAAATAACAAACGAATTCGATATTCCAAAAACTTTCTATTTTGGTAATTGGAATTTGTGATTAATTTGGAATTTGATATTTAAACTTGATTCCGAACATAAAGATTAATCGTTGCTAATTGTTAATTGACAAAATACAAATTGTTTAGTTAGCTTCACACATCATGATCCCTTTTAAAGACGATAACCCTACGCGACATTTTCCACTCATGACAATTGCCCTCATTGCAGCTAACTTTGCTGTATTTATACTTCAAGTGCTCTCACCTTCCGACCTGCAGAGAACTGCATTTGCATATGGCGCTATCCCTTATTCCCTTTTGACTTTCAAAACTGTCCAGCCGATTCATCCCCTTTTAACAGTATTTACTTCCATGTTCATGCACGGAGGATTGCTTCATCTTGGCTCAAATATGCTTTATCTCTGGATATTCGGAAATAATATCGAGGATAAACTTGGATACGGAAAATTCATAATATTTTATATTCTTTGCGGAGTTGCAGCAGCTTACGCTCATGCAATAACAAATCCGTCATCCACTGTTCCAATGATAGGTGCAAGCGGCGCTGTATCAGGCATACTCGGAGCCTATCTGCTTCTTTTCCCTCACGCAAGAGTTCACACACTTATCTTCTTTGTTTTCTTTATCCAGGTAGTCAGGCTGCCGGCTGTTTTTGTAATAGCCTTTTGGGTATTTATCCAGATTATTAATGGAATATTAAGTAAAGGCATGACAAATCACGGCGGGGTTGCATGGTTTGCACATATTGGTGGTTTTGTATTTGGTATTTTAATGATAAATATCTTCATGAAAAATAAAAGAAGACACTTGTACTATTGATAATTTTCAGCATAAATTTAATTACCTGTTATATCTCTTAGTCTGACATTCCTGGAATATGCAGTATTTCTGAGAAAATTGGAGATAAGTAAAGTTAATCTACTAGTACCATCTGATATTGTCATTTTTCTACCACATGGACCCCTTGTTTTACTAATCAATTAATATTATATTAGCACTCGCCTGAATAGAGTGCTAATATAGTTTTAAAACCTTTAGCCATTCAATTAAAATTCATCTTAAAAAGAAAGGAGAGAAAGATATGAAATTAAAACCGCTTAAAGACAGGGTCGTGGTTAAATACTCTGATGAATCTGAAAAGAGCTCAGGGGGAATCATTATTCCGGACACAGCAAAAGAAAAACCTCAAAGAGGAGAAATTGTAGCAGTAGGTTCAGGCAAGATTACAGATGACGGGAAGGTCCAGAAAATGGAAGTAAAAGTCGGCGATATCGTGCTTTTCGAAAAATATTCCGGTTCTAAAATCAACATCGATGATACGGAATATCTAATAATCAAAGAGGACGATATACTTGGAATTGTAGAAAAATAAAAAATAAAAAATATGTCTCGTTCAAAAGGAGGATAAGATGGCAAAACAGTTACTGTTTGATGAAGATGCAAGAAAGAAAATACTTAAAGGTGTAACTACATTGACTGATGCTGTAAAGTCAACTCTGGGACCAAAGGGAAGGAACGCAATTCTCGATAAAAAATTTGGAGCCCCCACAATAACTAAAGATGGTGTAACAGTAGCCAAAGAAATTGAACTTAAAGACCCTTATGAAAACATGGGCGCACAGCTCGTAAGAGAAGTCGCAAGTAAAACGTCTGATGTAGCAGGTGACGGCACAACTACTGCCACCGTGCTTGCATATTCTATTTATAAAGAAGGAATGAAACATGCGGCTGCAGGCGCAAACACTATGGAAATCAAGAGAGGGATAGAGAAGGCTGTTGAGGCGATTGTTGCAGAGTTAAAGAAAAACAGCAAGACCATTCAGGATAAAAAAGAGATCGCACAGGTTGGAACAATCTCTGCAAATAATGACTCTGAAATCGGCAATTTAATTGCAGATGCCATGGATAAAGTCGGCAAAGACGGAGTCATTACAGTAGAAGAAGCAAAAAGCATGCAGACGACTCTTGACGTAGTAGAAGGCATGCAGTTTGACAGGGGCTACATCTCACCTTATTTCGTGACTGATCCCGAAAGGATGGAATGCTCCATGGAAGATGCGCTTATCCTTCTCCATGAGAAAAAAATCAGCTCAATGAAAGACCTGCTCCCCATTCTCGAACAAACCGCCAAGATGGGAAAACCACTCATGATAATTTCCGAGGAAGTAGAAGGCGAAGCGCTTGCTACACTGGTTGTTAACAAGCTTCGCGGAACATTGCAGGTATGTGCTGTAAAAGCCCCGGGATTTGGTGAAAGAAGAAAGGCAATGCTTGAGGATATTGCTCTTCTGACTGGCGGAACAATGATATCAGAAGACCTCGGCATCAAACTCGAGAGCATAACTTTAAAGGACCTTGGAAAGGCAAAGAAGATAACTGTCGATAAAGAAAACACAACGATTGTTGAGGGAGCCGGCGATCCGGAAAAAATCAAAGGCCGCGTAAAACAGATCAAAGCTCAGATTGATGAAACCACCTCCGATTATGACAGGGAAAAACTCCAGGAGCGTCTCGCAAAAATTGTTGGAGGAGTTGCTGTAATTAATGTCGGGGCTGCAACGGAAACAGAAATGAAAGAGAAAAAAGCAAGAGTCGAAGATGCACTGCATGCAACACGTGCAGCTGTTGAAGAAGGCATAGTCCCTGGAGGCGGCGTTGCGCTGCTGAGGGCGATTCCGGCTCTGGAAAAGATAAAATTTGATCATGTTGATCAGAAGATCGGGGCTGACATAATAAAAAGAGCTCTCGAAGAGCCGATCAGACAGATTGTAGGCAATGCCGGTCTTGAGGGTTCCGTGATTGTTGAAAAAGTAAAAAGCAATGACAATAAAAACTTCGGTTTTGATGCCAATGCAGAAGAATATTGCGATATGATGAAGGCAGGCATCATCGACCCGACAAAGGTCACAAGATATGCCCTGCAGAACGCAGCATCAGTTGCAGCATTAATGCTGACCACAAGCGTAATGATAGCCGACATTCCGGAGGAGTCAAAAGGTCCGGAAATGCCATCTGGCATGGGCGGAATGGGCGGAATGTACTAAAACAATCCGTATGTTTAAGCTATACCGAAAGGGTGAGGAGTATTCCTCACCCTTTTTTTTATCTCCACCTTCTTAGGTTAAGAGGTGGCCGGGGGGAGTTACTTAGTTGAAATCAATGGTAACTAATAAAGTAACCCCCTCAATCCCCCTTAACCTAAGGGGGAAGCTTTCAAACTTTCATGTTCTCGTAACGTGGATTTACCAAATAAAATTGTCGCACATCCTACGGCCAATGTTGCATTGTCAAATAAAACAATCTGTGATATGCTTTATGCTGTTAATCAGCATATTGGAGATTACCCAAGTTAAAAAAGGATAAGGTATAAAAAACAAAGATGAAAAATATTTATTTCATAGAAGCAAAATCACCGGGGGCTCACATTTTCAGTTTTACCGCGCTGCCCAGACTGGGTTCAATTCTGTTGGCCACTATTTTAAAAAATCACGGATATAATACAAAAGTTTTTATCGAGGACCTTGTTGCCCCTGACTGGAAACAGATGGAAGATGCAGACATGATCTGCATTTCTGCCATTTCTGCAACAGCAACCCGTGCCTTTCAGATAGCAGAAAAATTTAACAAACTCGGAATACCTGTCGCACTTGGCGGCGTGCATTCTACGTTCCTGCCGGATGAAAGCCTTTTATATGCTGATTATGTCATCAGGGGTGAAGGGGAAGAAACCTTAGTCGAACTTCTCGAACATCTCAAGGCCGGTAAACCCCTGGATTCCATTAAGGGCCTGTCATTTAAAAACGGCAATCATGAAATAGTCCATAACCCTGCCAGAGACCTTCTCAAGAACCTTAATGAGGCGCCGATGCCGGACTTCAGCCTCGTTTATAAATGGGCTGAAACAGCCAAGGTTACACCAGTTGCCACATCAAGGGGATGCCCGTTCGCCTGTAGGTTCTGCTCTGTAATCCCCATGTTCGGCAGAGAATACCGCTTTAAGTCGATTGACCGGATATTGGAAGAGTTGAGAGCTGCTTCTATTCAGAAGAACCACGTATTTTTTATAGATGATAATTTTGCCGCCAACAAGAAGAGGACCAAGACCTTGCTGCAGGCAATAATCGACAACAATTTAAAAATTGAGTGGAGCGCGCAGGTGAGGACCGATGTTGCCAAAGATACTGAACTGCTCGACCTCATGAATAAAGCAGGATGTTTTGCGGTTTATATTGGATTTGAATCAATTAATCCGGCTACCCTGTCACTCTACAATAAAGGTCAGGGGCTTGAAGATATTGAAAATTCAATACGGGTGGTGAAAAAGCATTCAATACGCATACATGGAATGTTCGTATTAGGCTCTGACACAGATGACATTGAAACGATCAGAAACACTGCCACATTCGCGAAGAAACTAGATATCGATTCTATCCAGTTTATGATTCTGACACCATTGCCCGGAACACCCGTATTTGACGAACTGAAGAGTTCCGGACGTCTTATTCATACAGACTGGAGCAAGTACGATGCCCACCACACGGTATTCGAGCCGAAACTCATGACAGCCTTTGAACTTCATATTGAAACCCTGAAGGCTATGGGCAGATTTTATTCATGGCCGGCCATTTTCCGCAACCTGTCGCAGTTCGACTTTTTCTACGCGGTCGTAGGCCTGTATGGTAAAAGGTCCATCAGAAAAGCCCTTGCCGAAACCAAAAGCTACGTTGAACAGTTGAAAGACTCAATATCTGCCGAGTTCGACAGAAAAACCGGCAAGCTCAGACAGTTCATTCAGCAAAGACAGGGGAAATCAAAAAATATCATTTTAAATACTGTTGCGCTTGAAAAAAACGAATCCACATTCTTCTCAACCTTTCTCAGCAAGCTTGATAAAGAGTTAATAGTTAATAAAGAAGATTTCAGTGTAAATAAAAATACCCTTGCCATTACACCGCTTGTTGAACGTATCAAAAGCAAGCAGCAGCAGGGCATGCAGCAACTGTCGGAGTTTTATGATAAGCATAAAGATAAACTGGCTTCCACAAAAGTTATCAATATGGAATCCATTTCACTCTTTAAGACATGCGAAAATATCGGGTTGTTGTTAAATGTAAATGCCAAAAAAATCCGCAAGGCATATGATCAGGCATTAAAAAGCATCGGCGGAAATGTGTTTGAGTGCAAACTCGTCCTTGTGATGGTTCAGCAGTAGGCTTGATATTTTTTAAATGTTAATTACAGAATGAGGTAGGGGCAATCCTTTAAGGTTGCCCTTATTTTATTCTTTATTTATTTTCGCATAATATTCTATTTCAAGCAGCCTTCTCTTTATATCAACTCCTGATGAGAACCCGCCGATAGAGCCGTCTGACTCAATGACTCTATGGCAAGGAATGACGATGGGGATGGGATTTTTTGAGAGGGCCTGACCGACCGCCCTTACCGCTGCAGGATTACCGATTTTTTCAGCAATCCATTTATACGATCTTGTTTCACCAAAAGGTATTTTTTTCAGCGCAGACCAGACTTTTTTTTCAAATTCCGTTCCTGCGATCAGTTTAATCTCCTGACCGAAACTTATGCCGGTACCATTAAAATATGAGACAAGCTCTTTTATGAAAGTGCGCGGCGCCGAATCTTTTTTGAAAGGGATAGTTGCAGGTTTATTGAAAGAAACCCCGGAAAGCAGCTTACCTGAAAAAATAAGATAAATGGCCCCCAAATGGCTATCGAATGTATCATAGCAGAGAAAAGGTTTGTTCACTTCCCGACTCACTAGGCGGCCTGGACTCTTCTTACTTCGATAACTCCATTAATCTGGGCCATCTTTTTCATGATCTGATCAAGCTGACGTTTGTTCTTAATCTCAAGGATAAAATTAAATAGCGCCTGTTTTTCATAAGTTGCCGAGGCATCGAGATGGTTGATATTGATATTATTTGTCGAAAGGACGGCGCTTAACTCAGCAAGCAATCCCCGCTTATCCACTGTCAGCACTTGTACCTTTACACTATAAGTAGATTCATCCCCTGTCCACTCTACGTCTACAAGGCGGTCCATATCAATTGTATTGGTATCAAGTGTCGGACAATTAACTATATGTATTGAAACCCCTCTGCCTCTCGTTACAAAACCTGTTACCTTTTCTCCTGGAAGAGGATAACAGCACTTTGCACGGTGAAACATTATGTTATCTATCCCTTCAATTCTTATGCCCTTACCTTCCTCTATTTTTCTCCCTTCCTTTTGTCCGGGAACTTTTTCTTTCTCATCCTTTTCAGATTCAGGCAACAGCTTATTGATTAACTTATGCACAGAAATTCTTCCGTATCCTATAGCTACAAAAAGATCTTCATGCGTATTAATTCTAAACGGCTTGGCTACAGCAAGAATCTCTTTTGATTTGACCAATGCCGGACTTAGATTATATTTCAGCAGGGCCTTTTCTAATAATTCTTCACCAAGGGAAAGGCCTTTTTTCCTCTCTTCTACTTTAAGCCACTGTTTTATCCTCGCCTTGGCCTTCTGGGTCCTTACAAACTTCAGCCAGTCCCGGCTCGGAGTATGCCCATGGGCTGTTATGATCTCCACAGCATCTCCATTCTGAAGCTTATACCTTAACGGGACAATCCTTTTGTTGACCTTCGCTCCAGTGCATTGATGTCCTACTTCCGTATGTATACTATAAGCAAAATCAACAGGGGTGGCGTCTTGAGGGAGCTCCACTATGTCACCCTCCGGAGTAAATACATAAACAACACCCGTAATTATGTTGCCCTTTACCGCCTCAAGGAATTCTCTTGCGTCAGGCGTGTCCTTTTGCGATTTGACAAATTCCCTTAACCACGAAAAATATTTATCGTCCAGTTTATCGGCATGGTCCGCTTCCTTATATTTCCAGTGGGCCGCTATTCCCTCTTCAGCAATACGGTTCATATCTTCGGTCCTTATTTGAAATTCTACTCTCTCTCCCTTAGGTCCTATGACTGTCGAGTGAAGAGATTGATAGAGGTTTGATTTTGGCGCGCCTATAAAATCTTTAAATCTGCCGGGAACAGGTGTCCAAAGAGAGTGGATGAGACCTAAAGCGGCATAACAGTCAGACTGGGTATCAGTGATAATTCTGATTGCTATTACATCGTATACGAGTTCAAATGGAATTTTCTGTTTTTGCATCTTTTGATAGATTCCATAATAATGTTTTACCCTGCCGAACACCTCGCCGGGAAGAGAGGCAGCCTTTAAATGGGCCTCCACTATTTTTATTACTTCATGCAGGTATCCTTCATACTCCTCTCTTTTTTTTGCAACCTTTTGTACAAGCTCATTATAGACATCCGGCTCAAGAAACTTAAAACTCAGATCTTCAAATCCTGATTTCAACCAGCCGATACCAAGCCTGTTTGCAAGAGGCGCATATATTTCCAATGTCTCACGGGCTATCTTTTCTCTTTTAGCCGGAGACAGATATTCAAGAGTGCGCATATTATGGAGTCTGTCGGCAAATTTAATAAGGATGACCCTCATATCTTCGGCCATTGCAAGGAACATCTTTCTGAAATTCTCGGCCTGGGCGTCCTCACTTGTTCTGAATTCTATTTTGCTCAGTTTTGTCAGGCTTTCAACAAGAAATGCAACGTCTTCTCCAAACAGGGCTCTTATGTCTTCTTCTGTCGTACCCGTATCCTCAACAGTATCGTGCAGCAGTCCGGCCGCAATTGAGTTTGTATCCATTTTCATTTCGCACAGGATCCCTGCAACAGCAAGAGGATGCTGGATATAAGGCGCGCCTTCTTTTCTCTTTTGCTTGTCATGCACTTCATTGGAGAAGGCGTAAGCCCTTCGCAAAAGATCGGCATTGGCCTCGGGATTGTAGGAAATAACCTTATCTATAAGGGCATCTACCGTGTTTATGTCTCTTAATACAACCATAATATAATTATACTACGCTGGATTTAAATACTGTCCAACTATGAAATGTTAATTTCAAATTGTCAAACAAATTTTCAGGGGAAAAGTAATTCCTCAGTTACGTGAATAAACCGCGGGTTAAAGGCACTATGGTTCGACAAGCTCACCATAACATGCTTGTCACACTGAGCTTGTCGAAGGGTTACCGTGATACCCATAACTCAGGGGCTACGATTACCGAGTGTCTTTACCTGATGAAATCATTTTTACATTCTGGTAATTCCAGTGCGCCGTAAAAGCCGGCAGCGCTCAGGTTGTCAGAAGAGAATAATACCTTATTATTTATTTTGTTCTATAAATTTTTGGTCTCTATCCTGTTTAAATTGTCCGTGATATTTTCCATATGGCATTGAGCTTAATGCATTATAATTTGCTAAACGTGCATATGGAACATAGTCCGCCACAGCAGTATTAATTGCCGTAACAATTGTCTTTACAATCAAGTCGGCTATGCCGCCTCCGGAGTTTCCCCCGGACAAATCAACAACGACAGTTCCATTGTATTCCCATAGAACCTGGTCACTATGAGTTGACTTTAGTTGACAATCGACTGATATTGTTAATTTCGATGATATAACGATATAACTTAAATCCCATTTCTTGATAGTAGTAAATAGAACAGCATCTGCACCGAAATACTCGCGGAATTTCGGCAAAGGAACATTTGTTAACAATTCAGCATCATAAATCCCTTCCATTTTTAAAATATCTGCTGTTACTTCGTACGGGAAAACATAGTATCCTGTAAAAGATAATGGCTCCTGTATTGTTGTTGAATAATATTCTTTTGCATTAGCAGCGGTTGTTTGATTAATAGGCGGTAGAACAAGAATTGCGCTTGGAGATTCTTGATATAAGAGCGGGAATTTTTCTCCTTTTGTGACCATCTTAGGCCCACACGCTGACAAGAGCAAGGAAAGGCTCATTAATGTAAAGATAATGACGTATTGAATCTTTCTTTTAAATATAATAACTCTCATAATCATTTCTCACTTTCCTTTATGGCATGATTTATTGATTCCGCTTCATCTGATATCGTCTTCGCTGCTTCAGCTTTTTGAATAAGCCTATCCATCAGAACCCCTGATTCAGGATATAATTGCTTCTCAAAATTAAAATATCCAACAGCCTCTTTTGTCTTATTGCTCCTTAAGTAATAATATCCCAGTTCGCCATAAACGCCTGGGGGGACTCTCATATTTTTTCGATTGGAAACTTCAATTATATTTTCAAGATCCTTCATGTGTTTCAATAATGATTCTTCGTTAGAATCTTTCTTGTAAGCATAAAGAGTGGTTGAGTAGTCCCCCCAGTAGTACATTTTCTTAGCTGCACAACTTATCATAGACGCAAAAATCAGCATGAGCGAAATTAAAATAATTTTTTTCATGGTACCTGAATCTCCTTTGTCATACCGTTACCAACTAAAATTTCTCTTTGCAAGACAATTTCATTCCTCTTTTTTATTATAATAATATGTTTCCCAGGAGATATTTGATAGTGTGTTCCGCTCCAATTGTCAACGCTCGTCTGTGCTGAAAATGGATCATTATTATCAATAATTACTTGCATGTTCTGAGTATTTCCTGTGAACACTAAATAACTTTTATCGCCTGGCTGGATAACTCCTTCCTTATATCCGCAAGATGATAAAGTGATCAGCATACAACCTGTTAAAACAATAAGAAATATTTTTTGCATTTATTCCCTCCTATTCGACTTCGCTTATATATAAGTCGGAAAAGCTGTTATTTGTTATGTAATGAGATAGATCCCCTTCAGTAATTTCACAAAATGAAACTTCATCCTTAGGACTCTTGCCGAATGATGAAAGCACTTTGATCCTGGCTATCTTTTTTCCCGGAAGTGTTATGAATGTATTTGTCTGTTGATTTTTAATTTCTTTGCCTTTCTGCATAACAGAAAAAATTTCTCCTGTCTGTATGTTCTGGGATAACCCGCCGGCAATAATAAGATTATTATTCTCATATCCAAGGATATAGCTGCGCCACTGCTTGTCAAGAAGATTTTCAATAATATTAGATGAAAGATTTGTGATAGCTGATTCAAGTGCTTTATCGTTTAAAGTCGAATCATATCCTGACTGACCACCAACGCCAAAAACAGTTCCGGTTTCTGAAAAAGCTTCTCCCACCCCTTCTTCGGAATAAAGAATTTCTCCACTATATACATCCACGAGTCTTATGTGAACTTTTGCAAAAGCCGTCTGTTTTTTTGTTCTGCTGAAAACACCAACTTCCCCTGTGTCCTTCCGACCAAATTCGGTGACAGAGCCAATTATGAGAAAGTCAGCCATGTTTTTTAACGGAGAATAATTTTCCAATGCTAATTCTTTATTTATCTTGTCAAGATCAGCACGTTCTAAAAGGATAAACTTGTCTGTCTCAAGCAACTTTGCAGATAAAATATCCACTGCCTGCTTTCCAATAAGATCATTATTTTTATCAATAAAAAAACTCTGACCATATTTTGTTTCATTACTGAATCTTGCAATTGCTACTTTTCTCTTAAGAGCAGTTTTTTTAACTTCAGATTTTTGTTTGATCGTTTTGCTTACTTGCGGTGTCTTTTCTTCAACAATCTTTACTTCCGGTTTATCCATTGTTGCGCATGCTGTGAATGCAAAAATGAAAAGATATAAACACAGTTTCAGGTATTTATGCATTGAATTCCTCCTCTAATTGTTTAAGGCATATATCATAAATAGATATTTCATTGACGTCTTAATATATTATTTGACGGACACACTTGCCTGATTTTGAATTTGACTCTGCTATATAACAAAAGTCAATGTTACTTTTGTTATAAACAGTATTAAGCCGGCGTCCGTGTTATTCAGGATACAGGCACTATAAAATATATACTCAAAGAAGTCAATAAATTTGTACGGGAGTTCCCCCAATTTTTTTAACCACATCATGATTTTCCATATCACAGCAATCTTCACAAACACATAATGACCTCCCCCTTTGGAAAAGGGGGATTAAGGGGGATTTTATGGAAATATTTAATCAAAAAATCTCCCCTCGCCCCTCTTTACCAAAGAGGGGGATAAAAATAAGGAACGGGGACAGGACTATTTCAAGAGGACGGCCTGATCGCCTTGAGGTTAAGCTGGAGATTTTTGGAGCCGTTCCATTCATTCATGCATAGGTTAAAGGCGATATCGAATGAGGAAGCAGGTCCCATCTTATCTAACTGATTTCCCATACTGAAGCCGATTGTATCGATATTGAGATTCTCCTGCTTAAGCTGCATTTTAAGATGATTGTTGCCTACGATTTTTTGACTTACAACCTCTATGCCCTTTGCGCCTAACACAGGTTGTTTATTTGAATCACCGTATGGTTCAAGGAGGGTCAATTCTTTTATCAGGTCAAGACTTAAATCGGAAAACTTTATGGCAGCGTCTATTTCCAGCACAGGAATCAAATCTTCCGCACTGAGATTTCTTTCAACTATCTTATTCATCCTACTCCGAAAAGCAGGCAGATTTTTAAGATCAAGTCTGAGACCTGCGGCCTGACGATGACCTCCATAGCCCAGCAATAAGTCCGAGCACTCGGCAATTGCCCTGTAGAGATGAAACGGAGGGACCCCCCTTGCAGAGCCTTTGGCAATAGAATCTTTTACTGAGAAAAGAAACACGGGCCTGTAAAACATATCTACCAGCCGCGATGCGACAATGCCGATAACTCCAGGATGCCATTCAGGTGATGAGAGAACAATCGCACTATCCGGATCATCCGGATCTATCATATCAAGCGCTGCTTTCAATACATCTGCTTCAATCTTCTTCCTTTTTTTATTCTGCTGATCGAGAAGAAGCGCAATCCCTTCAGCCTTTGCTTCATCATCCGTCAGAAAAAGCTCTACAACTACACCCGCGTCATCAAGCCTGCCGGCAGCATTAATCCTCGGAATTAAGCTGTAAGAAAGCGAACCCGCACGGCTCGTCCCGTTTACACCGGAAACTTCTTTTAATGCTTGAATGCCGGTACTGGCAAGACTGTCATTAATTCTTTTAAGCCCGCAAGTAACCAAAATCCTGTTTTCTCCCACAAGAGGAACGGAGTCGGCAATCGTTCCAAGGGCCACCAGGTCAAGAAGCTCTTCAACCCTCAACTCGTAATCCGCAATTCGTAAATCCTGATAAAGCGCCTGAATTAATTTAAACGCGACCCCTACCCCGGCCAGATATTTAAAAGGATACGCTGAGTCTTTTCTATGAGGATCGACCACTGCCGCTGCTTCAGGCAGTTTATCGGGAGGCTCATGGTGGTCCGTCACTATTACATCCATTCCCATTGAGAGGGCGGTTGCTACCTGGGTCTCTGCACTGATACCGCAATCAGCAGTAATGATCAGGTCTGCATTCCATCCCTTGGCCTTTTGTATGCCTGTGTTACTTATACCGTATCCTTCAGTTATCCTGTTGGGGATGTGATAGGAGGTCTTTAATCCTAATTTTCTGAGAGCAGATACGAGAAGAGCTGTAGCTGTTACGCCGTCCGCATCATAATCACCGTGTACAAATACCCTTTCATCCCTGTCAACGGCAGCCTTCAGTCTGTCAACTGCTTTTCTCATATCCGGCATCAGAAAAGGGTCATGGATATTGTTGAGTGAAGGATAGAGAAAGTCCGTTATCGATTCAGCGTCTTTTATACCCCGGTTTACAAGCACCTGGGCAAGTACAGGCGATATGGAGACTTTACTTGAAAGATAAGCCAGGAATTCCTGATTGGTTTTGCTTACAAGCCAGTTACGATGCATTGAGAAAAATTAAAAAGTAAAATTATGGATCGTTCTTTATGAAAAATAATTCTTCCTTAAATTTGATATTTAATCTTTGATTTTTACTTTTTCCCGAAAGCCTTATCTTTGCCCAGAAGCAATACTACAGGACTTGCCACGAATATGGAAGAATAAGTGCCGACTATTATCCCAAGCATGATAGCAAAGGCAAAATCATGAATTACCTCGCCGCCGAAAATAAAAAGGGCGACTGCCGAAAATAAAGTAGTTAATGAAGTAATAATGGTCCTTGAAAGCACCTCATTTATGCTGTCATTAATAACGTCACTTGTAGATTTTTTGAATCTGCTTCTTAAATTCTCCCTTATTCTGTCAAAGACAACCACGGTATCAGTTAAGGAGTATCCGGCGATCATGAGAAGCGCGCTTACGATTGTGAGATTTATCTCTTTACCCAATAAATAGAAGATGGCGAGGACAGCAAGCACATCATGAAACGTTGCAATAGTGGCCCCTATACCGAATCTGAACTGGAACCTGAAAGTTATGTAAATGAGTATCCCTATAATTGCCGCTATGACCGCCCACAATGCGTCGGTCCTCAACTGCTTTCCTACCTTGGGGCCAATTTCAGTACTGGAATCTATAACCATGCTGCTCTCGGAATATTTCAGTGAGAGAGCCGATATCATTCTCCTGGAAAGATCTCCTATATTCTCCTCCCCCTTTTTTGCGCTAATGAGAATCTTGTTTTCGCTGGGAAGATCCTGGAGCTCAAAATTGGTTATCCCGCCTTTCATTAATGCATGTCTCACATCCTGGAGAGGAACACGCTCATTGAATTTAATCTGAACGGCTGTGCCCCCGGCAAAATCAATCCCCAGGTTGGCTGCGCCCCTTGATATCTGGACGACTGTCAGCAGTCCGATGGCCGACAGGACGGCTGTAAAAGCGAGGGCATAGTACATCTTGCCCATAAAATCAATTTTTGTATTTTTTAGTAGTTCAATCATATGCTGAGCTTTTTCATTTCCCTTCTGGAAGATATTAAATCAAAGACCGTCTTTGTACCAATAAGGGCCGTAAAGAGATTAATGAAGACACCCACCCCAAGGGTCACGGCAAAACCTTTTATGGGTCCTGTCCCGAATTGAAAAAGGACTACCGCGACAATGAGGGTTGTCACGTGAGAGTCGAAGATGGTCCAGAATGCCTTGTCATATCCTGAATCTATAGCAGATCTTGGTGTCTTGCCGAGCCTGAGCTCCTCGCGCATCCTCTCGAACATAAGAACATTACTGTCAACCGCCATCCCTATGGCAAGGATTATCCCTGCTATACCCGGCAGCGTCAGCGTCGCATTAAATGCCGACAGTACGCCGAGAAGATAGAGGATATTAAGCGCCATGGCAAAATCCGCAATCACGCCTGAAAGCTTGTAATATACAATCATAAACACTATAACAAGCACTGCAGCGACTATGCCGGCATTTATTCCTGCGTTTATGGAGTCTCTCCCAAGAGAGGGGCCGACTGTAACATTCTGAAGCATTTTCAGGGGAGCAGGAAGAGAGCCCGACCTAAGAATGATGGCAAGGTCCTTGGCTTCCTGCATTCCAAATGATCCGGTTATCTGGGCATTGCCGCCGGCGATTTTGTCCTGTATCACAGGGGCCGAATATACATTATTGTCAAGGATTATTGCGAGACGTTTTTTTACATTATTAGCGGTAATCTGCTCAAACAGCTTTGCGCCCGTAGCATCAAATACCATTGAAACATAAGGCTCATTGTATCTTTCATCAATGCTGACCCGCGCCTCTGTAATAAACTCCCCGGTCATGAGTGAATGCTTTTTCATCAGGTAAACCCGTTTAGTCTCCACTCCGGTTTCCTTGTTAAGTTCCCTTCCAAAAAGTATCTCGTCTCCTTCAGGGATTTGGGCCGCAAACTGTTGTAAGACTTCTTCCTCTTTATCAAAAGCAATAGCGCCGGGAAGCTGTGCGGCAAATGGTGATTCTTCGTCGAGGAGCTTGAATTGGAGGATTGCCGTTTTTCCAACAAGATCGATTGCGCGCTTGGTATCTTTCACCCCCGGCAACTGGATAACTATTTCATTATCGGACTGCCTGTGGATTGTAGGCTCGGCAACACCAAACTGATCGACCCTGTTCCTGATCGTCTCCAGCGCCTGGTTAACAGAAAAATCTTTTATCCTGTCAATCTCCCTGGCATCGAGCTTGTATACAAGTTTCCCATTGGACTGGGAGCTCAACTTTAAGGTTGGAAATTCTTTTGAAACCGTATCAACTATCTTACTGTCATCAGACGTTACGATTATATCAGAATTTTCTTTTCCGGCCTTTGCCGTTATCTTTTTCTCATTAAAAATATTATTCAGGCTCGATGCAATTCTTTCAATAGTAACATCCACTGCTTTATCCATTTCAACTTCATAAACAAGATGCACTCCACCCTGCAAATCAAGACCCAGCACAATACCGTATTTCTGCAGCCAATCGGGCAATGATTCTTTGAAAGTAGTTGAAGGCAGGTAGAATATTATCGACAGCAGTGTTGCTGCTATAATTAACGTTACACGCCAGAGAAAATTCTTTTTCATTAAAAAATTACTCCTTTGTCCTCAAGCCCGCAACATAGGCGCGGCTCACCTTTATCCTGACATCATCTTTAATGCCGACTTTCAGGGTCACTGTATCGGTATCAATATCTTCGATAATTCCGTATATACCGCCGTTTGTCATTATTTTATCGCCCTTTTTAAGATTCTCCAGCACCTGTTTATGCTCCTTGGCCTTCTTGGACTGCGGCCTGATAAGAAGGAAATAAAAAATCACAAAGATCAATATCAAGGGCAAAAATGATTGAATCATTGCAGCCGGCCCCTGGGCGCCTCCATCGCCGCCGCCCGGCTGGCCTGCCATGGCATAAACTATATCCGCAGACCCTGCGAGCAAACACGTTATATATAGAAGCGTTTCTGATAATTTCAATATGTATTTATTAACTTTGCTCCCAAAAAGACTGGAATTTTGTTCTAACGGAATAAACATTATATATCCTCCAAATTTATTGAATTGATAATTAAAACCTTGATACTATAACTTTTCGGCGTTTTTTTAATCAAGGGCTTGCATAGCAGGAATTCCCCCGATTTTTTGACCACATCATGATTTCCTATATCACAGCAATCTTCACAAACACATAATGATCTCCCCCTTTGGAAAAGGGGGATTAAGGGGGATTTTATGGGAAAATTTAATCAAAAAATCTCCCCTCGCCCCTCTTTGCCAAAGAGTGGGATAAAAACAACTTAATCTGCATCATCCTCTTTTTCTAATTCCTTCAAGGCCTTCTTGATTTCATCATCTGTCTTCCTCAATTTATTCTTGCAGGATTTAATTAAGAAAGATGCCCTTTTCACCTTTTCAGTCAAGACATCCACGTCAACCGTTTCATTTTCTATTTCTTCGACAATAGATTCTATTTCTGCGATTGCATCTTTATAGCTTGGGGCATCGTTCATAATTTTCCACCTCTTTGATAAATTTGTATTGTCATTAATGCAAGGGCGAACGGCCGTTCGCCCCTACTGCCCATCTACATTATTTTTTTTCGACCTTTCATTTTACTTTCAACTTTACTTATCAGTTCACCCTCATGCAGGACCGTCCTTATGCTTTCCCCATCTGCTACGTCAAATACGGATTTAACGGCTTTGCCGTAATTGTAAGTAATACTGTAGCCACGCTTAAGGACATTTACCGGATTCAAGTGATTGATATTGCTTTCTCTCCCTTTGAGCTTCTGTTTTTCGTTCTGTATAAATCTCAAAGAATACTGAAGCCCCCTGATGCACGTATTAATTAAATGAAAATTATTCAGCAATTCATTCCCCGTGGCAACAGCGAGTCGTTTTGATAAAGAAGAAAGATTCTCTTTCATATCCGTGGTCAGCTTACGCGCTCCGTAAAACAAAACATGGGCAAATGAGTCGATCCTGTCTTCAAAATCCTTTGCTCTCGTAATAATCATATCAGCAACTGCAGTGGGGGTCTTTGCCTTCATGCTTGCCACTTCATCAACCACAGTGACATCCCGCTGGTGACCAATACCTGAGATAACGGGAAGCGGCAAAAGGGCAATGGTTTTACCTATCTCATAGCTGTCAAAACAGTGCAAATCAGTCTGCCCTCCCCCTCCCCTGACTATAACAACAACATCCAGGGAAGAAGCTTCCTGCGCACATTTATTTAACGCACTGACAATAGAATCTTCCGCCCTGTCTCCCTGCATAACTGCTTCATACAGCCTGGTGGTAAAGTTATACCCGTATGCATTGTTTATTAAATGAGTAATCAAATCTTCATAACCTGCTGCTGTGGCTGATGAGATAATCCCGATCCTTTGAGGGACAAGGGGGAATTCCAGCTCTCTGTTTTTATATATCAACCCTTCTTTTGTCAGCCGTTCCAGGATCTCCTTTCTTTTAACAGCCATCTCCCCTATCGTGTATGAAGGGTCAATGTTGTTGATAGTAAGTTTCAGGCCATATCTTTCGTGGAAGTTTACAGTTGCATGAAAAAGTATCTTTATCCCCTTGGACAGTTTCGTCCCTGTCGCCTCCTCAAATGCAGGCGCGATAACATTATACCTATTGGCCCAGATAACGGCCCTTATCTCAGCCCTGATAGCATCTTCTTCCTTATCCACTAAAGTCAGATAGCAGTGGTTCTTTACATCACAAGATGCTATTTCAGCAGTCACAAGAAATGTATCAGGCATAGAATTATCTATGATAGTTCTGATGAGTTGGTTTAATTCAAATAAAGACAGAACCTTTGACACTCTTTCTCCTGATTGCCTGCTTCTGCTGAAGATAAAGACGTCCATATAATAACCTCTTTAATAGAATGGGGCAAGGGGGGATTAGAGGGGGTTATTTATAACCGATTCACAATGGATGCCTGTATGCCATTATCATCTTGACAGTGCATGTCATACAATGTAAACATATACTGTGATTCATTATGAAAATGAGGTCAAGAAAGCTGTAAAGAAAGGGACGTTGCCTAAAGAGATATTTACAAGATTCAATAATGCATTTATTGCCCTTGAGACAACTGGAGATTTAGGGTTATTCGATATAAAAAAATTAAAGTCATCGGAAAAGAGAGCGTACTATCGCTTACGAAAGAGTAAATACAGGGCAATATTCTACATTGAGCATAATGATTATTATGTTATCTCTATTGAAAAGAGAGAGGAGGTATACAAACAATGGGAGTAATTTCTATCAGATTTAATAGTGATGAGGAAAAGATATTGAAAAAATTATCTGACTATTTCCATGAGGATAAATCTGCTTTGATCAAAAAATCATTAGTAGAGTTGTATGAGAATGTCTTAGACTTGAATACTATAACGAGATACGAAGAAAAAGAAAAAAAGAAGAAGGTATCTTTTACTACCGCCGAGGACATTTTAAAAGGATAACTCTCCCTGCCCCCTTTTTCAAAGGGGGGATTTATAAGGAACCGCCGCAAAAGCAGAGGGGTATAAAAAAGAATTAAATGTAATAAAGAGCCCTAAAACGGCTCTTTCTCTTTTCCCTTCGCCTTTCTCTCCGACACTACCAGCCAGCCATCCCACTCACCCACAGGAAGAAGGTCAAGTTTCATGGATTTCTTTCCGTCTTCTTTCACGAGCATAACCCCCACCCTTTCCCATTGAGCCTTCCCATCGTTTTCAGACTTTTTCCATAATAAATCAAAAATTTTGCTCACACCATGTCCCTCCAGTTAGAATTTTTTTTAGTGAAGTAGAAGATGAATTTTAAATTTATTCAATATAGAAAACAACTGTCAGAAATAACAGTATAAACTATCCCGGGAACGTGTTATATTGGTTTGTTTAATCAATGTTAGAATGATGGATCAGTAACTTTAAGGGGACATGCTTTCTAAAATTCTCAGTGCAACACTAATCGGAATTGATGCACATATTGTTGAGGTGGAGATCGATATTACCTCAAAGGGACTGCCTCATTTCTCCACTGTCGGGCTTCCGGATGCGGCTGTTAAAGAAAGTAAAGACAGAGTACGAGCTGCTCTTAAGAATACAGGCTTCAACTTTCCTTTAAAACAGATCACCGTTAATCTCGCCCCTGCTGACATTAAAAAAGAAGGTTCCGCATTTGATCTCCCAATCGCTATAGGCATTACAGTTGCAGAAGGTGTTATCGAACCTGATGCCGTAAAAGGTTATCTTATTTCGGGGGAATTATCATTAGACGGAAGGATAAAGCCGGTGAGGGGGTCTCTATCTATGGCCCTCAAGGCAAGGGAAGATAAACTCAAGGGTTTAATCCTCCCCCGGCAAAATGCTGAAGAAGCCGCTGTAGTAGACAACGTTACAGTGTACGGTTTTGAAAGCCTGCCTGAACTGATCGAATTCTTTAAAGGCTCGAACGGCATTGAACCGACATATGTCGATATATCATCTGTCATGAAAGAAAACTCGGTTTATCAGGATGATTTTGCCGACGTGAAAGGACAGGAACACGTAAAAAGGGCCATTGAAGTTGCAGCCGCTGGTTCGCACAATATGTTAATGATCGGCCCCCCGGGATCAGGCAAAACAATGCTTGCCAGAAGAATCCCTACGATACTGCCGGAAATGTCATTTGATGAAGCTTTGCAGACCACAAGAATTCATAGCGCAGTGGGGCTTCTCAACCACGGGCAATCACTTGTCGCAACCCGGCCTTTTCGCTCACCGCATCATACACTATCAAACGTTGCAATGGTTGGCGGAGGGGCTGTCCCGAAACCCGGAGAAGTCAGTCTCACGCATAACGGCGTCTTATTCCTCGATGAACTGCCGGAATTCAAGAGAAATGTTCTTGAAGTCCTGAGACAACCATTGGAAGATGGTTCCGTAACTATTTCAAGGGCGCTTACGTCAATCACATATCCGGCTTCGATAATGCTGGTATGCGCCATGAATCCATGTCCCTGCGGATACCTTGGAGATACCCGTCATCAGTGTACCTGTTCCCCATATCAGGTACACCGTTACAGGCAGCGGGTATCGGGCCCCCTGCTCGACAGAATAGATATCCACGTAGAAGTTCCCGCGGTGCCGTACAAAGACCTTTCCAGGGATTATTGCGGAGAATCTTCGGAGAAAATACGCGGCAGACTCCAGAGGGCAAAACAAATACAGATTGAAAGATTCACCAGAGACAGTATCTACTCAAATGCCAAGATGAAATCAAAGCACACAAGAAAATACTGTGTCCTTGCCCCGGATGCCCAAAATATTATTGAAACCGCAATGCATAAACTCGGACTGTCCGCAAGGGCTTATACGAGAATACTTAAGGTCAGCAGGACCATTGCTGACCTTGCCAAATCAGAGAAGATTACCGCCGAACACATCTCAGAGGCTATTCAATATAGAACTTTGGATAGGGCGGTGTTTTAAGAACAAGTCTATAGGGCTTGTGACGACCGTAATGGCCACAGCAGCCGCCTTTCTCCCAAGTCTTTCCGTTGCCGGGAGGCCGCCCGGAAAAGATGATTTTTTTCTTAATGTGTATTTATTTGATTATTCGGTTATGTTTTTTTTAAAAAAGCCGAAAGATATGCATATACCATTAACTGGGATCAAATAATTCATCAGTCATAGTCAAGGAGAACCGGTTTGAGTAAGACCGTTGCAGTCAGCTTTGAAGGAAACCAGGTAAAAATCGTCCACGCTTCCTTAAAAGGACATAATCTCTCGGTTGACAGAACAGAAGTCATCCCGGACAGCAATCTCGATGCTTACCTCCAGGGAGATAAAGCCACGGAGTATATTGTAACCTGTGAATTCAAAGGGGCCTTTTATGGCGTATTGACAATTCCAATAGTAAAATCCAAATATCTGGGCAAACTTATTGAATCAAAAATAAGAAAGGCCTCCGGGGAAAAAGACTTCGTCTTCGTATACAACCTGATCGGGGAGCGGGTCGTTGAAAATAAGAAGGCCTTGGAGGTTTTTTATTACGCAGTAAGCAATGACGGCCTTAAGAACGTTGTCGGTAGATTCTATGATAACGGCAAGACGGTTAAGGCAATATACCCTTCTGTCTTCTCCGCTGTATCATTATTCGGTCCTGGGGAGGAGAGAGAAGGCTTCATGGGGGTCTTCGGCACAGGGAATGAACGGCTGGTCTTTCTAACAAAAAACGGGGCCATAAACTTTATCAGAAATTATGAATCATATGAAAAAGGGTTTACTGATTATGACATTCAGAATATAAATATGACCTTAACCTACTGTTTTCAAAGTCTCAGGATAAATCCTTCATCGGTCCTGCTTATGGGTGATTTATCCGCGGCGCAGGATATCAGTACCTTGCCTTCCTCGCCTCTGGCAAGTCTATCCATGACCAATAACATTCATTGCAGCAGGGAAACTTATAATGACTTTATCCTGCCTGTTGCCTCCTTCTTTGCGCAGGGGTCATCAAATATCCTGAGCAGGGAATTTAAAAATACTAATCTATTAAAGAGTTACTTTGCATATGCTTCCATGATTTTTGTTATATTGGCTGTCTTATGCATGGGCTTTATATTTAATGAAGCAAAAGACTCCGCCGCAGTAAAGCGTTCGGTAGAATCATCCGTGAAGGACATGGCGGATATGAAAAATATATTCTCTAAATATGCATCAAAAGAGGAGGAGATACGGCAGTACAGACCGGCAGTGGACTTCCTGAACAGGACAGCTCCGGATATCCACAAACTCTTAGTGTCCTTAGGCGGGATAACTGCACGGGATTTGAAATTCGATTCGATAGACGCCAGGGCCAATGAAAGTAATCCTTTAGTTGTTGAAATAAGCGGAACGAGTTTTGCCGATACTTATTCTTCCTTGCAGACGTCACTCAAAGACATAATCGATGCCCTGGGTAAAACAGAAAATCTGGAAGTTACAAACAGGTCAATTGATCTGACAAACAATACCTTTAAGATAGAGATGAACTACAGGACTGAATGAATTACTTCAACTACATCAAAAAAAGCCTTCCCTTCTACCTTGTAAGCGGCGTCATATTGGCGCTTTCGGTTTGCTCGCTGATAATAAGCCACGGATATAATAAGGACCTGCATGATACACTCGGTATCATACAAGATACCGGCCTGAAAAAAAGCTTAGTCAAGAAAGAGATCAATAAGACGGAGGCGCTGATTAAATATATCCGGGAGGACCTTGATGTAGATATGACCCGCGCAAATCCGGAAGGGCTGATGTTCCGCGCGCTTGATGAGATAAAGGCAAATCTCCCAAATGCATTGATAACCGTGTCCCGGTTTGAAGAAAAAGGAAACAAAAATGAACTCCCGCTTGAGCTCGAGGCCGGGATGAAAAACTACAAAATGGTGCTGGATTACGTGGCATATGTTGAATCCTTCAGGATACCTGACTTTGAGATCAGGCACATTTCCGTTTCAAAAGGACAGACAGGGGGCATAGTCCTTAAAATAGAAGGCGCTCTTCTTATGCCCGCTATGGATACACAGACGTAGAGGTAAGATATATTTTATGGATAATAAAACAAAGATACTGATTTTCTTCCCTTTCGCGCTGGCAATAATACTTGCCGTCGCCGCTAATTATATACCTATGCCATTTAACAGCGGACTTTCAGAGGCTGAACTCAGGATATCGGCATTTGCGTCCACAGGACCTGCGATAAAGGAAAAGCAAAGAATTAATGCAAACCAGGACATTAAAAGCCTCCTGGATTTCAACTATTCCCCTGCCGCCGAGACGTCATTACCCGAAGTCAATATAGCCCCGCATAAGGATTATAAAGAAAAGAGCTTGTCGCTCATAATAATCAGCGGTGAAAGCAGGAAGGCTATTATTGAGGGGGTCCCGGTTAAAGAAGGAGACAAAATTGCCGATATGACAATTGTAAAGATAGAAAACGACAGGGTCTTATTAAAAGACAAAACCTTAAAATGGATGTACCTGGAATAAATAAATGAAAACTTTCTTTCTCATTGCCGCGATAATTTCTTTAATGTCTTGCGCTTCAATGCAGGTCCCGGAGATATTAAAAGATAAGCCTGAAACCGCTGACATTAAAAAAGAGGCCCCTCTCGATACCGGGGCGCAGGACACATTGACGTCCGGGATACCCGGACCCGAAATCCCTGAGTTTGTCCCTGTCAAAGAAGGCCTCTCACCCCTTCAGACTAAAACCGTTTCAATCGCGGCGAGGAAAACTCCGCTGAGGGAAGTGCTCTACACAATTGCGGAAACGGCAAATCTCAACCTCGTCATGGGAAGAGACATCGATCCTGAACTCCCGGTCACTATGACCGTTAAAGACATTTCAGTGGATAATGCGCTTAATATCATATTTGATTCCGTGGATTATTTTTATTCGGTCAAAGACAACATCCTGCTGGTAAATGCTGTGGAGACGGAAATATTTGAGCTCGGCAGGCCTAATATAATCCAGGACTATAAGATAGACGTCGGCGGGGATATCCTCAGCGGCACGGCCTCAGGCAGTTCCGGGTCAACTTCGGTAAGTGGTAATGTTGCTTTGAAATCTTCATCTGACGAGACGTCATTTAAATTCTGGGACTCCATGGAGAAGACCATGACCACACTTCTTGCTGCAGGCAGCGGGACGGGGCAGGCGCCCAAGGCCAATTTTATTATTAATAGAATGGCAGGCACAATCATGGTCACCGCGACCAAAAAAGAGCTGAAAAGGGTCAGCGACTACATTTCCAACATAAAAATGGTGCTGAACAGGCAGGTGCTGGTTGAGGCCCGGATCGTTGAGGTCCAGTTGTCGGAGGGCTTGAAGTATGGAATAGACTGGACAACTATCGGCGAAATGCTGGCCGACGGGACTACCAGCATCAGCGCCAAAAATTTCACAAATATATTTACAACGGGTAGTTCGAGCTTTGAAATAAACCTCTTCCACAAAGACAATTTTTCACTCCTATTAAAGGCCCTGCAAGAGCAGGGTAATGTAAAGACCTTATCTAATCCGAGAGTAAATATCATGAACGCCCAGACCTCTATTTTGAGCGTAGGCAGAAATACAACTTTTATCTCAAGAGTCGAGACCACAACAACGACCTCCGATGGTTCCGCGCCGGTGACCACTTTTACGGTCGATACAAACAGCATACTTTCCGGCGTCATGTTCGGCCTGGTCCCTTATATTAACAGTGACAACGAGATAACCCTGTCCATAACACCTATTGTCACAAACCTCGTAAGCCTCGACTCCAAGACGATCGGGACCGGAGGCAATTCAGTGGAGATAAAGCTTCCTACCGTGGATTTAAGAGAAATGAGCACCACGGTCAAGGTACTGGACGGGCAGATAGTCGTCATAGGAGGACTCATCGATAAAAAGGAAATACTCAAAAAATCCCAGGTGCCGTTGCTCGGGGATCTACCTTTTATAGGGGCGGCTTTTAGAAGCTATGAAAAGACCTATGAAAACACGGAGCTTGTGATAATGCTGATCCCGAGGATAATAAATTAACCTGCAAACGGAGTTTATTAACAGACTCTCAAAAGTGTTCTTCCAGAGGAGATATAACAAAGACATATGAAATTAGGAGAAGTATTAAAAGAAAGAGGGCTGATAACCGAAGACAGGTTACAGGTGGCGCTTGCATACCAGAAGATAACGGACACGCTCCTTGGCGAAACACTTATTAAACTCGGTTTTGTGTCCTCCAGAGAAATGGCCGAAACCCTTGCAGTACAGGCTGGGCTCCCTTTCATCGATATATCGGAATATACGGTGTCTGAAGAGGCCATTCGACTCATCCCAAAAGATATCGCTGAAAAAATTGACTTTATCCCTCTTCGCCTTATCGATGATAATTACATAGAAATAGGGGTCACAAACCCTTCCAACATACATGCGCTGGATACCGTATCAAGATTAACAGGGCGAAAACCAAAGGTATTTATGATCGACAACGTAGGGTTCCGGGAGACCCTTGAGAGGGCCTACTATTTTCTTGAAAACCCTATACAGCAGTTGATAGCTGCGGCCATAATCGAAATAAAAACTTCTCACGAGCTGCCTGCGACAACAATCGCGGACCTGACCCAAAATTTAATATTGGAAGGCATCCGGAGAAAGGCCACCGACATCCACATAAATCCGACCTCTGATATTATTAATATATTCTACCGTGTAGACGGCGTTCTCCAGCACGGCTTCTGTATCAATAAAAGCGCGCATAACGGTATTGTGTCCCGGATCAAGGTAATGTCGACGCTGGATATTTCAGAAAAGAGATTACCGCAGGACGGGTCATTTTCCCTGCCCTTTTTCAACACCAAATATGAAATGCGCGTATCAACAGTCCCCACCATTTACGGAGAAAATATTGTCATAAGGGTCCTTGCCGGCACCGGACAACTGCTCAGGCTGGACAGTCTCGGTTTCAACCATGATAATACGGTCCGTTTACAAGCGCTTTTTCAGAAGCCGTACGGGATCATCCTGGTCTCCGGCCCTACCGGCAGCGGCAAGACAACAACCCTGTATGCGGCCTTAAGGGAGATCAACCTCATTGAAAGGAATGTTTTGACTGTTGAAGACCCGGTAGAGTATAAGCTCAGCTTTGTCAAGCAAACGTCTGTCAATTTGAAGGCGGGTTATGATTTCGCCCTCGCAGGGAGGAATTTCATGAGACAGGACCCGGATGTTATGCTGCTCGGAGAGATAAGGGATGAAGAAACGGCAAAGATAGCGATAAGGGCGTCTATTTCCGGTCATCTCGTATTGTCTACCATACATTCAAACGATGCCGTTACCTCTGTCCCGAGGCTGCTGGATTTTAACATTGACAGGTTCATGCTTTCTTCTTCACTGCTCGCGGTAATTGCGCAGAGGCTCGTACGAAAACTCTGCAATAGCTGTAAGGAAAAATATACGGTATCTGAAAAGGAGCTCATTCAATTAAGTTTAAACGGAAACGAAAAATCGCACGGACATGACCTCAAACTCGAAACCGTTTACAGGGCCAAAGGCTGCAAGATGTGCAGCAATACCGGCTATCTCGGAAGGACGGTCGTCGGGGAGATAATGGTCGTTAATGACGAAATCAGAGAATTGATATCTGAAGGGGCATCGCTGACCAGACTCAAAGAGGAAGCCATTAAAAACGGCATGGTCTCTTTAAAGGCATCCGGCATAGAAAAGATAAGGCAGGAGATCACAAGTATAGAGGAAATTGTGAGGCTGATTGACTAATGCCTTATTTTAGCTATCAGGCAATAAACCAGCAGGGAGATATGGTCAAAGGATTAATAGAACACAGTGACATAGACCTCGCCTTCGATAATATTTCCGACTCCGGCCTTCATATAGTAAAAATACGAAAATCCGACAGGCTTACCGGTTTATACCTGAAAAAAACCAGCGCCTGGAGCATTAAATCCAGGGATGTAATTGAATTTTCAAAAAACCTTTCCGTCATGCAAAGGGCCGGCCTGCCGCTGATTCAGTCGATCAGCGATATAGCGGAATCTACGGAAAACAGGCATTTCAGGGAAAAACTTTTGAGCGTCAGAAGATCAATTGAGCTGGGCTCGGGGTTTTCCGAAGCCTTATCTTTCCATAAGGATGTATTCCCTGAGATATTCATAAATTTAATTGCCGTCGGCGAAGAAACGGGCCGCCTTAGTGAAAGCCTGTCGGATGTTGCCTTGCACCTGCAGAGAATGGAGGACCTGAAAAGCGCGATAGTGCGGGCGCTGATGTATCCGGCCTTCGCCCTTGTCGGCACTATGGGGGCGCTTATGTTCTGGCTTATTTATGTGCTGCCCAAGATGAGTGACCTTTTCAACACAATGGCGATCACTCTGCCCCCGTTGACACGGGCCCTGATAATAGCAAGCAATTTTGCCACCGCCCGATGGTATGTCTTTATCCTTGTGCCGGTCATGATCTATGTCATCCTGAAACTGCTATCAAAAAGAGAGTCGACAAAATATTATCTCGATGCCGCTAAATTAAGACTTCCGATCCTCAATTTAGTAGTATCCAATAAACTGCTGGCCTTATTCTCCGAGCAATTAAGGATACTTTTCGCGGCCGGAGTTACAATTGACAAGTCCCTTGATATTATTATGAACGTGATTAACAATGCGGTATTCAGGAAGGCGATTGCAGAGGTGAAAGAAGATATCCTGCTCGGCAGTAATATCAGCGATTCAATAAAAAAACATCCCTCTCTGTTTCCCAACCTGGTAGTCAGGATGATATCCATCGGGGAATCCACTGGCAATCTTACCGAACAGCTCAATTACCTGTCCGAGCACTTCCTGAAAAAGCTTGACGATATCTCGGAGAAGATGGGAAAAATGATCGAGCCGATCATCATCATTGTAATCGGCGGCATGTTTGTAGTAATCATTTTAGGATTACTGGCCCCCATATATGATCTTGTCTCGAAAATAGGAGCGTAGCCATGGATTACCTGCGTTTCTTCGGACTTAAAGAGGACCCTTTTAAATTGACCCCGGACCCTGCCTTTTTTTATCCTTCTTCAAGCCATAATGAAGGCCATCTCCTGATGGACTACTCAATAGATCAGAAGGAGGGATTTCTCCTTATCATCGGTGACCCCGGGACCGGCAAGACTACCATGCTCAATGTATTTCTAGAAAACTGGAAATCCAGGGCGGAGATAGCAATCATCCTTACCCCCCGGCTGTCGCCTGAAGAGTTTTTAAGCGCGGTGGCAGAAGACTTTGATATCAATATTGAGAACAGGAACAAACATGAGCTCATTAAGGCGTTAAGGGATTTCATGGCAATAAAATCTTCAGAGGGTAAAAGAGTTATCATCATTGTTGATGAAGCGCAAAACCTTCCTGACGAGACCCTCGAGGAGTTAAGACTGCTTTCCAACCTTGAGACCGACAAGGACAAGCTCCTTCAAATAATTCTTTCAGGTCAGCCTGAACTTCAAACCAGGCTCCTAACCAATAATTTGAGGCAGCTTAATCAGAGGATATCAAGCCGCGTATATCTCAAACGTTTCAACCCGGACGAAACACTTGCTTATATTAATTACAGGCTGATACTGGCCCGCAGAAAAAAATTGCGGAACCACAAAAAAACAGGGAAGACCGCGTATAAACTTATGAAGGACATTCCCGCGCTTATAAAAACCGGCAGGAAGAAAATGCAGATCCACAAAAAAACAGGCAAGGCCGCATATAAACTCACGAATGGCATTCCCAGGCTTATCAATATGCTGATATCAAGGGCCCTAATGGCTGCTTACCTGGAAGATAGCAGTCTTGTCCTTCCCAGGCATATTGATCATGCAGTAAAAAGCCTGAACCACACCGACATGAAGGCACAAAGATGGCCCGGATTGACTCCTGTATTTATTGGCTCTCTTGCGGTTATTCTGGTCACCGGGATGCTTTATATTTATCTTCAGATCAGTTGACCGTTTACTTCTGGGAGAAATAGAGGATTTTATTTCTGATTATTGACCTCCAAAAGTCAAGGCGCGACCCCTTGTCGTTCCCTCTCCGCATCAAAGTGTCATTCCCGCAGTCCGTTGAGCGGGAATCCAGTGCCTAATTTCACACTTTCACGCTTCTCCTATGTATGTTATAATGAATTGGTCGTACGGGGACTTGCGCTGTAGATATAAAAATAACTTCAGGTAAAGGGGGCATGCATGAACGAAATAATTCCGCAGGAGATTATTGAGAAAAAGATTTATGTAACTCGGGGGCAAAAGGTTATGCTTGATAGTGATCTGGCAGATCTTTATGGGGTAGAAACGTCTAATTTAAATAAATCCGTCAAACGAAATAGCGACCGCTTTCCACAAGACTTTATGTTTCAATTAATGAAGGAAGAAGCTGATTCTTTGAGATTCCAAATTGGAATATCAAAAACAAGAGGGCGAGGTGGTCGCCGCTATCGTCAATATGCGTTTACTGAACAGGGTGTGGCTATGCTCTCCAGTGTGTTGAGGAGTAAAAGAGCCATTCATATGAACATCGCCATTATGCGGGTATTCGTAAAACTGAAAGAGATATTGTCGACACATAAAGAACTTGCCGGTAAGCTGTCAGAACTTGAAAACAAAATCGAGAGGCATGATGGAGAAATCAAGTTGATTTTTGACGCAATCCGGCAGTTTACCCCGTTAGAGATGAACTATGTTCTACACTTACGTAATTCAGAGTGAAAGAGATAAGCGATTCTATACTGGTTATACCGAGGACTTACAGAACCGCTTAAATGAACATAATTCGGGCAAGGTCGTCTCAACAAAACACAGAGGGCCGTTTAGACTAATTTATTATGAGGCATGCTTGAATCAGCAGGATGCTACAGCAAGAGAAAAATATTTAAAATCAGGGATGGGGAAACGTTATCTGAAAAATAGATTGAAGCAGTTCTTATCTCTAACGGGGTGAATGGCCCCATCGGAGCCGAGTAAGAAGAAGATCGGGTTTCTGAGGGAATGAAAAAAGCTTGCAAGCGTGTAAGTGTGAAAGAGCGGTTTCATTGTAATAGCAATTAGTGTCTACGTTTCCCAGAGTTTTCTAAAGTGATGTAAGATGGAAATAATGGACACCAACGTCATATAAAATACAAAGACGGAG
>CAYMUX010000016.1:0-40216 GCA_964393845.1 uncultured Nitrospiraceae bacterium | reverse complement strand
CCCGTGCTGTGACAATAGATGTTGTAACAAGTCTTCATTCCGTTATTTGAAACAGTGGTAGCAGGCGATGTTGTCGTTGCATTATAATTTACACCTGACTGTCCGTCATATGAACCTCCCTGCACCACGCCTCCAAAGAGTGAAAATCCGAGCGTTACAGTGAGACTGTTAATGTGCGTACTACCAGTTCCGACACTATTATAATGACAATTAATGCATGGATAATTTTTCGTATTTACGTGTAAATTATGAGCGCCGGCGGTTGCAGAACCTGTTGTCCCATTGTAATTCGCTAATCCGTTTGGGCCTCCGATAGTTGCGTTAACCGGCGGATAGCCGTGGCAGACATCACAGCCCGACCCTTTAAAACCCTCAATATGCTTATGACATGTTATGCAATTAACGCCGGGATTATGTGTATGATCGCCTGATAAATTATTCCTGTGGAACACTGTTTGTGTATGGCAGACCTCACATATTCCATCATATGTCGCATCTCCATCAGCAAACGACTTTGAACCTGTTGTTCTGAAAAACCTTGTCGTCTTGATTCCGCTCTTTGCAGGTGCTATTGTTATTTTACTTAGATCAATTGTCTCATTGATGAGATTCCCATATACAATTGCAAAAGTATTCCCAACTGATACTTTACTCAGATTAACAGGACCTTCGATTGTCAGCGTATCTGACGTATTGCTTAGAATCTTATAATTGTATTTAACCTGGGATACATTGGGATATACAACGAGTCCCTGATATACATTGACAGTCCAGCCGGCTCCGGTTTTTGTCAGTGTTGTTGTCGTTACTCCAGTTGAAGTCCCGGAGTAAAGATAACTTGCGCTTCCGTATATCTTGGATTGCTTCTGATAATGAGGGTTGTGGCAGACCCTGCACTCCACTGTCCAGTTTCCATAACCGTTGTCTGTCTGTAAACTTGAGTGCGTTCTCACATATGGAGCGTCTATGTCATTGTGACAGCTCCAGCAGAGGGTATTGTATTGAGTATCATCAATATCCTGCGGCGTATGCACTGTCCAAGGCGGCAATAGAGACGGCTGGCCTCCATATATAAAATGGCAGGAGTCACAGCCGATGTTGTTGATGTCGAAGTGCGGGTAATCAACAAGTGCTGCGGCATTCGTTACCGTCAAACCGATAACAACAGTTATAAACAGTATAATTACGTTCTTTATATTTCTCATTTACAACAATCCCGGGACACTGAAAGCAACATTAACTTTCTCATAATTATCGATTGCAACTGAAATTTGAGTAATGAGATATAATTCTTCATTATTTTCTAAGCAATAAACATACCAACGCCTAACTCATTAGAAAAACAGCACTAATGATATTGCATAGCAAATAACATGATTAATATAACCCTGATAGTGCGGGATATAACCCACTTCTTATTAATATTAGAACTCTAAGGAAAATATTAATCAACTGTTAATTGCAAGTCAACGGCTGCCCGTCTGATTTATGCAGAGTTAAAGTTTTTTGGCCGGCAATTGCTTCGACTGAGGGTCTATTGGAAATATGATGAATGAATGGACGACTCAAAAACAGAAATGGAAAATACGGGATATCTTGATCTGTTCATATTACGATTTCTCGATATCTGAATAATAGTGCGTGTCCGATTACCAGGACTCACCTGTTATAGAACCATGAGTCGTGCATCCACTAGTTGTTGAGTAACAATTGGATTTACTATAGCTGCCGCTTGTCTTGATGAACATCTTCATGTATAACGTTCCGCTGCCATTACCGCTTGGATAGTATCTCCCCGGCATACCTCCGGTATTGTCCGCTGCAATCAGCCTTGAAACCTTTCCTCCATGCGGCACCCTGATATGGCAGTCGACGCATTCGACATGCTTATTGGCGCTTATGTATGCCAGTGTCTCATCTGAATTAGAAGGCTTATGCAGGCAGCTGTAGAGTTGTACATTGTGTCCGTAACCTATTTGTCCGGGATCAGTGTAGCTGAAGGTTACAAATGCGGGCATTGAAAAGGTACCTTCTGCATTATTGCCGAAATAGTATGAGACCGTGTAATTCCCGCCGGAGGATGAAGTCCTGACCTCGACGTCAACTGAAATCTTGTCTCCCGCTGATTAAGCCCGACCCTTCGGTAACTTTATGACATGTTCCGCAAGCCGCGCTTGCCGGAGTATCCCAAATCGGACTTGCGTAGGTCGGTACTGCTGAGTTTCCGCTTGTTGTTGATTGTCCTGTACGGTTTCTGATAATGAGGGTTGTGGCAGACCCTGCACTCCACTGTCCAGTTTCCATAACTGTTGTCTGTCTGAAGACTTGAATGTGTCCTCACGTACGGAGCGTCGACATCATTTATGACAACTCCAGCAGAGGATATATAATCGGATAACTTTCAGATAAGTATCAAAATCAGATTTAATCTTATCTTAAATTCAAAACTATCCTCTGGGTTTTGCCGGCATTTCGAGAACTTTTAGATCAAGAAATCTTTTTGAAGCCGCGGAACGAATAACGGTTACTGTGTCAGATCCCCTGCCGGTGCCTGCAACGGCCACTACTTCTTCTCCTTCCGGGATAAGGCCTGCATCCGCGGCCATCATGACCATTTCGCAGCAGACTTTTGCCCCCTCGCCGAACCTGCGGAGGGATTGCGCGACAAGAAGGGTAGGGTAGATACCGTTGAACTTTTTTGCTAAAGCCGTTTCAAGGCTGTGCGTAATCATAGTGCCGGTATAAATAGCTGCGCCTGCGGCCTGAATCCTTTCTCTTGCTTCCTGAGTAAGCTCGGTGCTGTTAGGTTCTTTAAAACCATGTGAATGCGTCACGATAACAAGGTTGACTTCTCTGGCGTTTAAACCTTCCGCAAACAGCACCCCCGTGTCTCCTGTAGTTGTGGCGACAACAATATGCTTGTAACCGTGGTTGTAAATGTTGTCTTTTACAATTTCAAGGCATTGTACTGTGTTATCGGGTCCGGCTTTTTCAAAGTACGTAACAGTCTTTTGCATGGTATTACCTCCTGGCATGATGAACATTATAACAGATTACCTCATCGCTGTTCTAAGTTGTCATTTCGAATGAAGAGAGAAATCTTTTTTTGAGCTGAAAGCTGACCGCTGATTGCTTAGAGCTGCCTTTCCGCCTTCCGAGCTTTCACGCTTCCACACTTTCAAGCTTTCCAGCTTTCTCTCTTTCTCACTGCTTATGTCTTGCTGTTTCCTTGTTATTCCTCTAAAATAAGCCATTAATTCTTTGCCCTGTGTATTTTTTTTGTATGTGGAAATTGTTTTCGACAGTCACTGCTTGATAGATATTTAGTTATGTGGGGATGGGAAGTCTAAGTTTGCAAGATATAAGATTTGATCCTTTTCATTTTACTTGTTAAATGGAGAGAGTTTATTGATTCGGAATAAATAAACTATGCCTGACATTAAATCCAATGAAAGAGAATTTACGGGTCAGGTAATCTCATGGCTCAATGAATTTATAAGAAAAGGCTCTTATCCTTTTGAGGTTGCCTCGTCCGAGCATTCGCTCAAGGTTAAAGAGAAAACCAAATTCCCCGATGTACAGATATGGCTGAACAGAAAAGCCAAGCAGGGCTTTTGCGGCTGGGAATTAAAGACGCCTTCCACACAGGTTGACGATCAGGAGACGCTTAATAACGCCGCTGAAAAAGCGCGGGCCATGCACGCCGATTATTTTGTCACTTGGAACATGAGAGACGCCGTTATCTGGAGGACGCCTCACTGGACAGAAGAGGTGTCGAGGATACACAGGTTAAAGACTTATTCGTCTATCACGCAAGTCTCGACACCTGACGATTTGTGGGTTGTCTTCAAGCAGGAGCTTTTAAAAGCAAAAGCAAGTGAATTATTAAATGACCTTGCCATACTTCAACGTGAGGGGCATCTTCATTTAATCGAGGTTGACTCCGTCTTCTTTGTTCATAAACTGTCAGAGGCGGTCAAAACCCTCTGGCCACACATACATAAATCATTGATTTCGGAAGTCGGCAAAAGTTCCGAATTTAAGAACGGGCTTTTCAATTGGGCAGTAAAACAGGGCATAGCCAAATATGAGGCAGGCGAGATATTTTTTGAATCTGTCTCGCGGCAGATTGTTTATCGTCTGCTTGGCAAAGTCCTCTTTTATCTTACGTTGCGGAGATTCAGAACCGACATCCCAAAACTCGATCTGCATGGGATACAACCTACAAAAGCGTCAGAGAAGTTAAAGGAGTATTTTGAGATAGCCAGACAGATTGATTATCAGGCTGTATTTGAAGATGATTTCCCCGACACGGTTCCGTTTCCGCCGAATGCTTTAGAGCCGCTACGGGACCTTCTTGATGATTTGAACAGGTACAACTTATCACATATGCCTCAGGACGTTGTCGGGAATGTCTTTGAGCAGCTCATCCCGCCGGAAGAAAGACATGCCCTCGGACAATATTTCACGAATGAGAGTCTTGTTGACCTGATAACCGCTTTTTGCGTGAAGACCATGTATGACAAGATTTTGGACCCTACATGCGGGACGGGGACATTTCTTATCCGGGCTTATGACAGGCTCAAAAATGCAGGAGAGAAAGACCATTTAAAACGGCTCTCTCAAATATGGGGAATTGACATTGCCCATTTCCCTGCGGAGCTTGCCACGATAAATCTTTACAGGCAGAACATTGAAAACTATGCAAACTTCCCACGGGTAATATCAAGGGATTTCTTTGAAGTTAATCCCGGCGACTCCTTCAAATTCCCTCCTCCGAAACCACCCACAGGGGAAAACTACACGATTGAAGAAAAGATACCTCCCTTTGACGCTGTTGTCGGAAATTTTCCGTATATCAGACAGGAGCTTATTGAAAAGCGTCTCAAGGGTTATAAAGACAAACTCGGGAATGTTTTGCAACAGGACTGGATGCAGGATTACCGGGAGTTCTTCGATGAGGAGAAAAAGCCCAAACTCTCAGGACAGGCGGACATTTATGCATATCTGTTTTTTCATACGGCAAGGCATCTGAAAGAAGGCGGCAGAATGGGGATTGTTACATCCAATTCATGGCTTGACGTTGCGTATGGATACGAGCTTCAAAAATTCTTCCTGAAGAATTTTAAAATCATAGCCATCTTTGAATCACGCTGTGAGCCGTGGTTTGAGGACGCTGCGGTCAATACGGTCGTGACGATACTTGAGCGGTGCAAAGAAAAGGACAAAAGGGATGCCAACAATGTGAAGTTTGTGAAGATCAAGAGGCGGCTGAAAGACCTCATCCCGTGGGACATGAAACTTTCCATGCAGAGATGGTCAGGACTCGACAGGCTGATACATACGATAGAAACAGCGGGCGAGGGAAGTTATGTATATACTCATCAAAAGAAGAAATCAAAGAACAGCGCAACCCATGAAGACGATAACTTTAGAATCAGAATTATTAAGCAAAGCGAGCTTCTTGAGAAAGTTGACGATGCAGGTAAGACTGTCAAATGGGGGCAGTATCTTCGTGCGCCGGAGATTTATTTTGAGATATTGGATAAGTGCAAGGATACTCTTGCACCAGTTAAACAAATTGCAAATGTAACAAGAGGAGTTACTACCAATAATGTAGACTTTTTTTATCTTAAGAAAGATATTATTGATCATTGGGGGATAGAGAAGAAACATCTTAACGGCCCTGTAATCTATTCCCCAAAAGAAGTTCCTAACATTTCGATTGATACTAAACTGCTTGAACGTTTCTTGTTCGTCTGTAATTATGAGAGAAAGAAATTAACAGGGACAAATGCGCTGAACTATATAAAATGGGGCGAATCAAAAAAATATAATAGCTCTTTAACTTTTAAAGGGAAAGAAGACTGGTACGCGATTAGAGAAGTCGAAACAGAACCGTGTTCGCTATATTATGCAAGACAGGATGTTGCATACCGAGTTGTTTATAATCCTGACGGGCTTATTGTTAACGATAACCTTTATCGCATCACCCCAAAAGTTGAAAATTATAACAAACTGCTTTGTGGAATACTTAACTCTGCTCTTTTTTACTTAGGATTAGAAATTAACGGTAGAATTAATCTTGGTGATGGAGCATTAAAAGTTCAGGCATATGAGATTGACTTGCTGCCTGTTATTAATATTGAAGAGATTTCTCAAAGCCAAAAGCAATCAATTCTCAAAGCCTTCGACAAACTTCTTACCCGTCCGGTGAAGCCCATCTTTGAAGAAGTGAAGATGAAAGACAGGCAGGTGCTGGACAGCGCAGTGCTTGAGGCCTTGGGACTTGATCCGGGAAAATATCTCAAGCCTCTTTATGACGGCTTGACTGACATGGTGAGGGAACGGATTGACCTTGCGAAATCGAGGAAGAAGATAAAGCAGGCAAAGACGCAGAAGGATGTTGAAAAGCTCAAAGAGCAGGTTATTGAAGAGATTATTCCGGACGGCGTGAAGAAATTCCCCGAGGAATTTATTGACTCAAAGCACTTGAAAGATGCAAAAGAGATTTCAGTGCCCGGCGAACCATTGAAGCTCGGCTCTTATTTCATGGGACAGCAGGAAGTCGTGTCTGATGGCGGATTTAAATACGAAGCCGGAAATCTCGATGAAGCAAAATTTATTGTTTATGCCCAAAAACCAGACAGCTTCATAATCAAGATTCCGACAAGAACCGGATTGTTAGCCAATGCTGTCACGGGTTATGAAAAATACTTGAAGGATTTAAAGGCAAAGCTTTTTGAAGCAATCTTCAGCAGAACCCTCGACCACAAACAGGCGGACATGCTGACTAATCAGGTGTTTGAGGAACTTGGCCTGCCGGACATTTAAGCTACACTGCCATTGTGGAGGGGCGGGAAATGAGAAGCAGAGGACAAGCTTATGAGTGTGGAAAGTAAATAATGAGCAATAGAAATAACAGTTGGGGACTTAGATAAAAAGGAGGGCTGTTGCATGAAAAGCGACATCATAATACAGTTGCATAAAAATTTCGAAGATTACGCCCATGAGATTGACGGCGAAGAATTCTGGTTTGCCCGTGACCTGATGGGGTTGCTGGGATATACCAAATGGGAGAACTTTGCCAAGGTAATAGACAAGGCAAAGATAGCATGCCGAACTTCCGGCCATTCTATAGCTGACCATTTTCCTGACGTCAGGAAAATGGTAGATATCGGGTCCGGAGCCGAGCGGGAGATAGATGACATTAGATTTTGCTACAGAGATAACCAACTTCAATATTAGGCGTGACGACCTGCGTCATGAAGGAACGATTGCTCAGGAGCATGTCAAAAACAATCTCGATGTGCGTAAGGTGCTAACAAATCGTGGCATCAAACTGGAGGAACTCCCGCCAGCCGAAGACATCAAAAAACTGGAGCGCCGGGTCAAGTCCGAAGAAAAGCAGATTGTGAAGAAGGCTGCAAAGTCCAAGAGGCTGAAATAAAATGATTGCCCTCAAAAAGCAGATAGACGAAATGGTCTATGCCCTCTACGGCCTCACGCCGGAAGAGATTGCGATTGTGGAGGGGAAGGGGGAAAGTGTAAAATAGGAAAAGGAGCAGACCAAATGAAAACACTTGGAGAAATTAAAAAAATCTTAGCGAAGCACAAGGCAGAAGTGCAAAAAAAATACGGGGTCAAGGAAATTGGCATATTCGGCTCTTTCGCCAGGGGTGAGCAGAAAAGACAGAGCGATATTGACATATTGGTGGAGTATTTTGAACTCCCTGATGTTTTCTTGCTTATTGATTTAGAGGACTATCTCAGGAAAATTTTAAAGAAGAAGGTTGATTTGGTCAGGAAAGGGGCCATAAGGCCGGAGTTGAAAGAGATTATCTCAAAAGAGGTAATTTATATATGACCAGAGATTGCAAGTTATTTATCAAAGACATTGTTGAAGCGATAAATGATATGGAAGTTTTTATAGGGGAAATGGATTATGAAGAATTTCTTAAAGACAAAAAGACCCAGAAAGCTGTTGTCTGGCAAATTCATATAGTCGGCGAAGCAACAAAGAACATCCCGGACGCCATTAGATGGAAATATAAAGAAGTTCCATGGAAATATATGGCAAGGATACGCGATAAAATTGCCCATTTTTATTTTGGAATTGATTACGAAATTGTCTGGCATGTTATAAAAGAAAAGCTGCCGGAGATTAAGCCTGCGGTTGAAAGGATACTGAACGACTTAACCACAAACAATAATACATGAAACAGATTCTCTTCATTTTCCTCGTCAACCAAATCCTCACCGCCAAACAAAATCCCCCCTCGCCCCCCTTTGCCAAAGGGGGGAATAATGGAGCCGACACCTCCGCCCTCGAAAAACAGATCGACGAAATGGTTAGGGCAGGTTAAAACCTGCCCCTACATGGCCTGACGCCGGAAGAGATTGCGATTGTGGAGGGGAAGGGATGAATATTGTTGACAACGTAGAGACAGGTTTGAAACCTGTCTCTACGGCCGGTCTGGACATACAAAATACACATTCATGTTTCCGCGCAAATCTGCTATACTTCTGCCTATGAATTTTGAGGAATTAATAAATATTGCCGCAAGGCTCCGTGCGCCGGACGGTTGTCCGTGGGACAAGGAACAGACTAGGGCGAGCCTGAAGCCGTTTCTTGTGGAAGAGCTGCATGAATGCATTGACGCCTTTGATGAAAATGATCCTGAGCATATTAAAGAGGAGCTTGGCGATCTTCTTTTTCAGATAGTCCTGCAGAGTCAATTGTCAAAAGAGGACGGACTGTTTGACATCCATGATGTCGTTGACGGTATTGCCCGGAAAATGGTGCGACGGCATCCCCACGTCTTCGGCGACAAGGATTTGAAAACTTCTGAAGATGTAAAGGTATGGTGGGAAGAGCATAAAAGGAGCGAGGGAAAAATCCACGATTCCGCAATCGGCGGCGTGCCCAAATCCCTTCCTGCCTTGTTAAGGGCGAGCAATATCCAGAAGAAGGCGACGAAGGTCGGGTTTGACTGGGACAAGATTGAAGACGTGTTTGAAAAGCTCGAAGAGGAAATCGGGGAATTAAAAGAAGCAATAAGCGAAAAGAAGCATAAAGATATTGAAGACGAGCTGGGTGACTTATTTTTTGTCCTTGTCAGAATAGCCAACTTCGTTGATGTCAACCCTGAAGACGCCCTGGGAAGGACGATCAAAAAGTTTGATCAGAGGTTCAGACATATAGAAGCTGCAGCGTCCCGGCAGGGCAGGAAACTCTCCGACATGACCCTTGCCAAGATGGAAGTTTTTTGGCAAGAAGCCAAAAAAAGTGAGAAGTAAAAAATAAGAAGTAAAAAGTAAGAAGTGAGAAGTGAGAAGTAAAGAAAATGCTTTTTCCTACTTCTATAGTAACGGCATTAAATTAAAATACATCTTAAGCATTTAATTAGCTGTAATATAAAGGAAATATCATATTTTAACTTAAGTTATTTATTGCCGTTACTATAACTTCCCACTTTTAACTTTCTTATATGCTTCCCAGACTGAAAGTGCCCAGGCCGGTAAACTCGACGGCAAATATTATCTGATAAGAATCAGGCCGCTGGTCGTAGGTGACCGAATAACCCCAGCATTGTTTTTTGTAAGAAGAGGTCACATTCAATTCCTGGAGCCTGCCGCTATTTGCGTCATACCATAATTTTCCGCGAAGCTCCACGGGAAGGGACATTTTAATCAGGTTAAGAGGACGATATATCCCTGTTTCAACGGTATACTGGTCAAGATCTGTAGAGCGTCTCAAGCTTTTTCCGACCTCTATGAACGCTTTCTTGCCTTTCAGTTTAGCGGAGCCGATAAGCTCTGTTAATATACTGTCATCTATATCGTAAGATGCATTAACGCTTAAGTCCAGCTTATCATCTGATATTGTGACCTCCGTAAGTAATGGTGTGAACGGGTCATCCGTATTAAGAAGACTGTAGCTCTGGGATAGTCTGAATCTGGTTTCCAGGTTATTCGGGCCTATTCCTGAGGCCCTGTTAGTAAGTGCATAAGTGATTTTGCTTGTCTTCGGAATGGAATCCGTTGAATCAAAAAAAGGGATTTCATCCTGTTCCACATAAGGGATATAGGTATATTCCAGAGAAGGTTCAATAATATGTATGAATGAAGAATATTTTTTTATCAGTTTTGTTGTTAATGCGGTATCCAGATCATAAATGAATCTGTCATCATATTCAGTAGGCTCATCAAGAAAATAGGCGGTTTCTCTTATGCCGACTTTCTGAGTAATATTAAATAATCTCCCATAGCTGAAAAACAAATTGGGATATAAATCATATCTCATGCCATCCTGCCCCGTTTCTTTCCAGAAATTGACGCCTTTGAAGTCCAGGTTAAAAGAAAAGAACTTTATTGACTGTGTATTAAGAATAAATCCTATTTCCGGAAGGGATTGGGGGATTCCGCCGGAGCTTTCTTCAAGGCTTTGCCTGCCCTGAGCTAAAAGATATATCCTCCCGCTGTCATATTGCTTTGACACATGCATGTCCGATTCAAGATATTTTTGCAGCCTTTCTTCTGAGGCAAGGCCAAATCGCGTAGAATCCCAGGATGATAATCCGAATCTTTTATAAGAAGTTGAGTCCATGGTCTCGTAATAATCAGGTTCAAGTACGGCGTGGAGTTTTAAATAGCCCGAAATATCATATGGAAATTTTTGATTGTGGTATGATTTGATTTCAGCAAGACTTCTGAACGGCTGTTTGTCTTTCACATGATACAGCCATATTTCGCCGTCGGACCCGGGGGTGAATATGTATCTGTAATCCAGCCCTTCTCCCAACCCTTTTTTGTCATAATAGTCCAGGTATAAAGTGGCGTCCTGATTGTCCTTTATGGCCCAGTAGAACCCCTGTTTGTAGTATTGTCCTCTTGCGCTGCTGTAGCCGAAGGACGGAAAAAGCAGGCCTGAGTGGCGCTCGTTGTTTAAAGGGGCCCAAAAATATGGAGTGTATAACACGGGAACTTCTTTAATCTTAAATAAGCCGTGCCATCCCTGCAGGCTTTTATTTTGTGTGATTGATATGTCCTTGCCCGACATGCGCCATTCCGGAGGGTCTGCATCGCAAGTTGTAACATCGGCTTTATCCAGGGAAAAGGTTTTTTCTCCGATCTTGTTGATTTCCCCGCTGCGCAGACGGAAATTATGTTTTTTATATAAAACATTACTTTCATAAATAGTGCCGAGCTTTGTTTTTAGATTTAATTCTATCCTCTCGGCGGATATATCAGCATCGGGGTCTATGTATGTGACATTACCGATTGCCACTGCATCGTATGTTTTACTGTCCAGCAGCATCTCGTCGGCATATAACGTGGATTCTCCAAAAGTTATTGTTACAGAACCTTTGGCTATATATGTATTGCTTTGATAAAGATATTCCATCTGGTCTGCAGATATAATTGCAAAATCTTCTGCTGATGCAGGTGAAGTTAGAACTAATAAATTAGAAATAAAAAAAAAGAATAAAATAAGAATCTTTTTGGTTTTGATTTTGCGGTCCCTTAATTTCAAGCTCCCATTTCCCATTGTTTATTTATATTCCCTTAATTTTGAAAAAACACTTTTACAGCCTAAAACTTCTTTAACTTCCCCGGTAGTGTAGAATGAACCGGTTACCAGGATTACATTGTCTTTACCGCAGAGTGACTTTGCATGATCAAGAGCTTCCTTGACGGTGTCTGTGCTGCTTATTGAAACCTGATGCCGGTTTGCATCTGACCTTTGAATGGTCGATAATATTTTTTCGAGTTTTTCAGGCGAAGCCGCCCTTTCATGCTTTGACCTGGTTAATATTACCGTTTCGGAGACCTGGACCAGCGGATTTAATATGCCCTGGATATCTTTGTCATCCAATATGCCGGCAACGAGGATGATCTTCTTATCACTGAAAAGATTCTTGATTGAAACTGCAAGGGCCTCTGCCGCTCCCGGATTGTGGGCGCTGTCAAGGATTATCGGAGGTTCGTGCGAGGCCCACTCAAGCCGTCCTTCAATACGTATATTTTGCAGCCCTCTTTTTATAGAGGCGTCTGATATTTGAAAACCTTTTAGCCTTAATATTTCACAGGCCCTTATAGCTGTGCTCAGGTTGTAGAGCTGATAATTGCCTGAGAGAGGCGCCGTCAGGTCCTTATAATTTTCATAACCGGAATAATCCAGAGTTATGTGTCTGTCGTCCATACTGAGGAGGGACCCTTTGTAATCTTTATTATATATGTGGATTTCAGCATCCCGGCTGTTTGCTGTTTCCGTTAATTGTTTAATTACAGAGGGTATTACAGAGGCGGTTATCACCGGAACTCCGGTCTTGATAATCCCCGCCTTTTCATAGGTAATATCGGAAATATTATTACCGAGGAATTCACAATGGTCGCAGCTGATATTAGTGATGACAGCTACTTCAGGGTCAATTACATTAGTCGCGTCAAGCCTTCCTCCCATACCGGTTTCAACTACTGCCCAATCCACTTTTTCACTTGCAAAGTAATGGAACGCCATTGAAGTGACAAACTCAAAAAAAGTTGGACTTAAATCTGAACTGCCTATGGACCTGCGAATTCCCGATGCCAGGTCTATAACTTCAGATTCGGTTATGCTCCGGTTATTGATCCGGATGCGTTCGGTAAAACTCACAAGGTGGGGTGACGTAAAAAGACCGACTTTAAGACCATTTTCAATCAGGATTGAAGATATTGCAGTTGCCGTAGAACCTTTGCCATTTGTCCCTGCGACATGTATTGAATGGAAAGATTTGTGGGGCCCGCCAAGTATGGCCATCAACTTAATCGTATTTGACAGACCCAGCTTTATCCCGTGTTTTTGCAGGCTATATAAGTAATTAACGGTATTGTCGTATTCTCTGGAAACATAAGCCATGTTTAAATGGACAGCGAGCGTAATCCCCGTGGTCTTGCCACGGGGTTAGCGAGCGCATGTAATAAAAAATTTCCTTACATTAGATTCCCTGCGGTCTTGCCGCAGGGAAGATCAATTTATCAGAAGAAGGTACAGGTGTTTATTTATTATTACCCTGCCGGGAGTCAATATGCCCGGTAGTTAAGGATATCAACTTAACGATCGTTTGTTTCAGTTCTTTCCTGTTAACAATCATATCTATCATTCCATGCTGCAGCAGAAATTCTGCGGTTTGGAAATTATCGGGAAGCTGTTGCTTGATTGTCTGCTCAATGACCCTTGGCCCTGCAAAGCCTATCAAACTTTTTGGTTCGGCAATGATCACGTCTCCCAGCATTCCGAAACTGGCCGATACACCGCCGAATGTCGGATCTGCAAGTATTGATATATATGGCAGCCCCCTCTCCTTTAAGCGGGCTATTGACGCAGAGGTCTTTGCCATTTGCATCAGTGATATTATGCCTTCATGCATTCTGGCGCCACCGGAGGATGAAACCGATATTAAGGGCAAGGCGTCCTCAGCAGCCTTTTCTGCTGCGATTACAAACTTTTCACCTACAACCGATCCCATGCTTCCTCCCATAAATGCGAAATCGAGGACAACAAGCATTACGGGATGATTGCCTATCAGCGCTTGTCCTGCGATTGCCGCTTCCTTAATATTTGACTTCTTTTGCGAATCCTTGAGACGTTCTTTGTACGTTATCTGGTCTTTGAAATTAAGAGGGTCATTTGATTTAAAATCCTGTCCAATTTCAATGAAGGTGCCGTTATCTGCCAGAAGAGATATGCGTTCTCCGGCTGAAATCCTGAAGTGATAGTTGCATTTCGGGCATACCTTCATGTTTTTATCGACCTCTTGTCGATAGATGATCTCCTTGCAGGAGTTGCACTTTACCCAGAGACCTTCCGGGACCTTGACTTTCCTGAGGGTTCTATTTTTATCTTTCTTGAACCAAGCCATTTTAAGAGTTAAGAGTTAAGAGTTAAGAGTTAAGAGTTATTGTTTAACTCTTAACTCCTGACTCCAGACTCTAAATTGCCTTTCTTAGGTTTTTAACGAAACCTTTAATGCCCTTCCCTTGAGCGATTAATTTTACAATAGCGCTTCCGACGATCACGCCATCTGCGAGTTTTGATACTGCCGATGCTTCATCCGGATTTGAAATGCCGAAACCTACGGCTATCGGTTTCTTTATTGTGCTTTTTAATAAATTTAAATTGTCCTTCATGTGTTTTCCAATAGCAAGTCTTGAGCCTGTTATTCCTGTAATCGAAACGTAATAAATGAAGCCTGTTGCAGCATTAGCTACTTTGCTGATTCTTGCCTGTGTACTTGTCGGTGCTAGGAGAAAGATTGTATCGAGCTTATGATTTCTTGCCAACCGTATAAAGTCCTGTGCTTCATCAGGGATCAAATCCGGAATTATAACACCGTCGACGCCGGCTTTTACAGCATCTGCGACAAATTTATCGATGCCGTATTTAAAAACAGGATTGTAATAAGTCATAAGAATTAGAGCAATATCCGACTCAGTTCTAATCTCTTTAACAAGCTTAAGCACTTTTCGAAGAGTGGTGCCATGAAGTAAAGACCGCTCGGCGGCCCTTTGTATAGTCGGCCCGTCAGCAAGAGGATCACTAAACGGCACTCCAAGTTCAATAATGTCTGCACCGGCTGATTCAAGATCTAAAACAAATTGTTTTGTGGCATCAAGTGAAGGGTCTCCGGCCATTATATACGGTATCAGCGCTTTCCTGTCTTTTTGTCTTAATTGTTTAAAGACATTTGATATCCTGCTCATTGCTTTTATGTTATGACCTCAATAAAAATCATTATGACAAATTAACTCTTAACTCCTGACTCTTAACTCTTATAAATTGATTCCCTTTATCCTGGCAACTTCCTGAACGTCCTTGTCTCCCCTGCCGGAGAGGTTTATTATTACAATGGAATTTCTGGACATGGACGATGCCAATTTAATCCCTTCTGCAACAGCATGGGCGGACTCCAGCGCTGGAATTATGCCTTCAGTTCTACTAAGAAGATCGAAAGCATTAAGCGCTTCCTTATCAGTTGCGTATGTGTATTCTATTTTCTTAAGGTCCCTGAGATAACAGTGCTCAGGGCCTACTGATGCATAATCAAGACCCGCAGAAACCGAATGCGTTCCAAGCACATTTCCGTTCCTGTTTTGAAGAAGATAACTTTTGCAGCCTTGAAAGATTCCCAGTGAACCGCCGGCAAACCTGGCCGCATGCTTACCTGATTTTATTCCGTGACCGCCTGCTTCAACCCCGATCATTCTTATATTGTCTTTGAGAAATGCATAAAAAAGCCCGATGGAATTACTCCCCCCGCCAACGCAAGCAATCAGACAGTCGGGCAGCCTCTTTTCTAGTTGCATTATTTGTTGTCTAGCTTCTATTCCTATTACTGATTGGAACTCCCTTACCATAAGAGGGTACGGGTGGGGACCGAAAACTGTGCCCATTATATAATGTGTGTTGACGACGTTAGTGGTCCAGTCCCTCAAGGCTTCATTTATTGCATCCTTTAATGTCTTCGATCCTGTTGTAACTTCTGTCACCTTGGCGCCTAAAAGACGCATTCTAAAAACGTTTAATGACTGGCGCCTTATGTCTTCAGAACCCATAAATATTTCGCAGTCAAGACCAACGTGGGCAGCTCCTGTGGCAGTGGCGACGCCGTGCTGGCCGGCTCCTGTTTCAGCTATTATCCTTGTTTTACCCATTCTTCCGGCAAGCAGCGCCTGGGCAATTGCATTATTAATCTTATGGGCCCCGGTATGGCAGAGGTCTTCTCTTTTCAAGTAGATTTTCGGTCCATCGAGATATTCGGAAAGATTCCTGGCAAAAAATAAGGGGGTAGGCCTTCCTATAAATTCTGTCTGCAGCGTTTTGAGTTCGTTTAGAAAGTCTTTATCTTTTGTATATTTTTTATATGCCTTTTCAAGCTCGATAAGTGCGGGCATAAGAGTTTCAGGCACAAACCTGCCGCCATATTGACCGAAATGTCCTTTACTGTCAGGTACGTTTTTATATTTATTGCGCATTGACTAATGAATGTTATTATTCACTTAAAATTTGCAAGTCAATATTATATCACAGTAGCTGGAATAACATATAGAATTATCAGGCGAGATTTTTTTAAGAACAAGGGATAAGAGACTGGAGATAAAAGCTGCGGCATCTCCGATAAATTATATTTTGTACCTATAAAGTTTGATTACAGCTTCTTTATAATCAAATAAAAGAATTTCTCCAGGATCTTTTGATAAAAGGGACGCTTCACCCATGTATAAGGATCTATCTTGCATGAATTTTCCAGGTCTTTATGGAAAACATATGTCATATGCCTGCTGAAATCTCTGTCGAGTATGCCTACGTTACTTTCTTCATTTCTCCTTAAAGACTGAAAATCGAGATTTGCAGAACCTATTATGCTCCAGCATCCATCGAAGACAGTGGTTTTTGCATGAAGAACGGCATCCTGATAGTTATATATTTCAACCCCTGCATTTAATAACTTTTTATAATAACTTCTTCCTGCATAAAGGACCGACGTTATATCACTTTTACCAGGAAGAAGAAGCTTGAGAGTTACACCTCTTTCTGCTGCCTGGATCATTGCCCTCAGAATTCGCTTGCTGGGAATGAAGTAAGCGGTTGTTAAAAAAATACTCTCTTTAGCATTCTTAATGCTGTAAATAAGCAGTCTTCTCATCTTTCGCCTTGCCCTACCTGAATTTGCAAAAATTGGTATTACCGGTATGCCATGCTTGAAAGTTTTATGTTCTGTATTCCAGTTTATTGATTTGCCTTTCCATGTTTTCCAGCTTTTTTGGAATATATTCAGCAAAACAGAAGCGATAGGCCCTTCGAGATAAATACCCGTATCCCGCCATATTATTTTTCTTTTTTTGAAATAACCGTGATATTCGTCTGCGATATTGAATCCGCCTGTAACCGCCTTTGTACCATCGATTATCAAAAGTTTCTTGTGGTTACGATATATATACCCTCGTGGAGCAGACCATCTGAATGGATGAGATACCCTTACATTAACGCCCGCTTTTTTTAAGTCTGACCAGAAATGCCTGGAAGTCAGGAAAGAACCGAAATGATCATAAAGAAGATAAACTCTTACTCCTTCCTTTGCTTTTTCTTTAAGTATTCCGGCGAGTTTTTTACCCGTGTCGTCGTCTTTAAAAATATAGAATTCAATGCAGATAATTTCCCTTGCAGTTGATACGAGGTCAAGAATTGTCTGGAAGGTTTCACGACCGCTCTTTAACAGTTGTACTCTGTTGTTCCCTGTGAAAGACAGGCCCAGGATATTTTCGATTACGGATTTCTGAAAAGTAATCCCGTCTGATGTGAAAGTTGAAAAAGTGCGGGATGTTGAAAGATCATTCATAAATAGTATTTCAAGGCAGCTTTTCGAACTCTTTCAATGAACAATCTCAGCTTTTCAAGGTCCTTTTTTCCTTTTGTCCCGCCTTCAACCCCCGACGCTACATCGACCCCATAAGGTTGAACCAGTTTCACTGCCTCTTCGATATTGTCGGGATTAAGTCCGCCGGCAAGAATTATCCTGCCGAGCTTTTTGGCTTCAACTGCAATTTCCCAATTAAAAATGTGTCCGGTGCCTCCGATTGCACCAGGAGAATAAGAGTCAAGGAGGAACGCCGATGCTGCTTCATATTGGTTTAGAAGTTCAAGATCTGCAAGTTCCTTAATTCTTATCGCCTTAATTACTTTTTTATTTAAGTTGCAATATTCGGGAGATTCAGAACCGTGAAGCTGGACTATATCAAGCCCTGTATGAGAAACTATTTTTTTAAGATATCCTTTATCTTCATCAACGAAGACCCCTACAGTTGTAACAAATGGTGGCAGCGAAGATATAATCGATTTGGCAATCTCAGGGGTAACTGATCGGGGACTTTTAGGATAAAAGACAAATCCTATTGCATCTGCACCGCATTCAATCGCAGCAAATGCATCTTCAATATTAGTTATTCCACAGATTTTGACCTTAAGCATTAAGTGTATTTTAACATAAAGTTATGTTATTCTATATAGTTATATGAAGTTCTTAAGAAGTTAATAATATTTATTTTAAAGGTGTTATGAATATAAATCATTTTCATTACTAATCTTGTTACCAGGAATTGTCATGTCTTTCTGACAAGATATTTTACTTAAATAATTTAGGTGTCTTCTAGCTGAGAACAGCGAAATTGGGCGAATTTTTTATACAGCGTATTAAAAACAGAATGAGAGTAAATGATTATTTACAGATAAAATGTAAAATTAAGAAATACTATAGACATATGGAAAAGTGATCATCAGACATCCTGTAATCGTATTTGTAATAAAATTTTCTGCAGTTTTTCTGCTGACAATTACATCTGCAATTGCTTATGAAATTGAATTTCCTCCTAAGGGAGGATTGAATGTAAAGTTATTGGGTAAAGTTTCCGAAAGTTATAATAATAATATTACATTTGCTTCAAACGGGGAGGATAAAATAGAAGGTTTCTTAACAACGGCCGAGCTTGGCCTGGGTCTGCAATTTTCAGGCAAAAAAAGAGTGATTGGATTAAATGGACTTGCTAACTGGCAGATTCCAACCAAGGCACTTGATGTCAGAAATTCCTCTGAAAATATAACCTTTACTTTTCAAGAAGAATTTTCAGAATATGACAATATAACATTAAGCGATATTTATTCACATTCCCAGGTACCGGAGAGTTTCGATGAAGAATTTGGAAGGAGTGGGGGCAGATTTGACTCTTATAACAACACTGTTAACATTAATTATAGGAGAGAAATTAGTAAGTATTTAAGTACTAATGCGGGATACTCATATGGATTAAATAGGTTTTCCAGGGAGGAATCAGAGGACTCAAAACAACATAATCTGAATTTGGGGGTTAATTACTCGTATAGCGCTGCTACGAATTTTTTGATGTCATATAGTTTAGCAAACAGCTCGTATAATGACCGGAATGATATATCCATTCACTCAATTACTGCCGGCGTGCAACAATATATAACAAAAAGTTTGTCTATTAGTGGAAAAATTGGAGTTAGCAGGTCTTACCAGGGAGATAATCGGACCACTCGAGAAGATTATGGCGTTTCACTTGCTAACGTGATAGACATCGACCAAAAGACAACAGCAACTATTTCATTTTTAAAAGGAATTCAAATACAGGCTGAAGAAGGGGATATTTTTGATAACTGGCGAATCGAGGGTAGCTTAAATAGAGATTTTCTAGAAGACCTTAGGGGTTCTCTTTCAGGTTTTTATGGTGAAGGTACATTTGATTTGACGGGTATCACGGATACGCTTATAGGAGCGAGTGCTCAGTTAACTTACAAATTTTGGGAGAATAAAAAGGGGGCAAATATAGGAGGGGGATTGGGTTACACGTATTCGAGATTAAATTCAACTGATGAAACTCGTGGATACGATATAGGTTCATTAAATGTAGGTTTGACAGCAGGATTCTGACATGATAAAAGAACAAAGAAAATTATTTATTAGAGTTCAGAGATTTGCTGACTTATGCTTAGTAACGATTTCTTTTTTCATTGGATATTTATTACGAGACAAAATTATAGATATCCCCACTACCAGTTTTTTGGAAAGATTCCTGTGGGATGAGAATCTTCGTGACATTAGTTATTATGCAATTTACATAGGGCTTTTACCTATCTTAATCGTTATATGGGGGAGCCTCCTGTCTTATTTTGGAATGTATAAGTCTTCTGGTATAAAAAGAACACCTGAAGCGTTATTGATAATATTTAAGACTACCCTTGTCGGATTTATTTTATTTGGCAGTTATGTCTTTATTCTTAGAATGCAGGATGATATCAGTCGGCTGTTTATAGGTTTTACATTCCTATCTGCAGCAGTGCTTATTAGTCTGGAAAAAATCGGTCTTGCATTTACAGTCAAAGTACTAAGCGAAAGGGATGAAAGTTTCAAGAGCGCATTATTTGCTTTTAGAAGAATATTAATTGTTGGAACAGGTAGCCGGGCGAAGAAATTCATAAAATTAATTGAAAGCAATCCCGACTGGAGTATTAAGATTGTTGGTCTAATGGATTTGGAATCTGACAATAAAGGTGAAATGGTAGTTGGGCATGAAATAATAGGGTCATTAGATGATATACCGGAAGTAATCAATACAAAAATCGTGGATGAAATTGTATTTATTGTACCGCGATCCTGGCTTAACAAAATTGAAGACGTATTGTTTTACTGTGAAAATGCCGGATTAAAAGTTCATATAGCTGTTAATCTATTTGATCTTAAATTTTCAAGAGCGAAACAGACTGATCTTCAAGGGTTCCCGTTACTTGTTTTTGAGAGCACGCCTGAAAAGTTGGAGCACCTTTTCATCAAAAGGATAATTGATTTTATGGCGTCTGGCATAGCGCTTGTAATGTTAGTGCCGGTATTTACTGTTGTCGCTCTTATCATTAAAATAACATCTAAGGGCCCGGTTCTTTTTAAACAGTTAAGATGTGGGCTTTATGGCAGACAGTTTATATTATATAAATTCAGGACCATGGTAGTTGATGCGGAGTCCAAACTTAAAGATATTCTTAAATATAATGAGATGGATGGTCCTGTATTTAAAATGACAAATGACCCCAGGATTACAAAAGCAGGTAAGTGGTTAAGGAAATTTAGTCTGGATGAGCTGCCTCAAATATGGAATGTTTTCAAAGGTGACATGAGTTTGGTTGGTCCAAGGCCCCCTTTACCATCGGAGGTCGAAAATTACGATAACTGGCAGAGGAGAAGACTTAGTATGAGACCGGGGATTACATGTCTTTGGCAGGCAGGCGGGAGGAATAAGATTACTGATTTCAGAGAGTGGATGAGGCTTGACCTTGAGTATATTGACAACTGGTCAATATGGCTTGACTTTAAAATACTTTTTAAAACTATACCAACTGTATTGTTTGGTATAGGTGCGAAGTAGTAACGGGTCGGGATTTCAACATTAAATAAAGGAGGCATAATACGGTGAGACGTTTCTCTTTGTTTTTTATAATCATAAATGTAGCATTTACTTTTTTGTGTTCTGTTTATGAGGCTGAAGCCTCTAAAGAAGAACTTTATAAAGTTGGCATAAACGATCAAATTAGTATAATGGTAATCGGCCATAAGGACCTAGACGTTCGCGTAGCAGTTGCAATAGATGGCACAATAGCTTTCCCTCACTTAGGAACTATTTATATAAAAGATAAGACGCTGCCGCAAATCCAGGAAGAGATAACACAAATGCTCAGTGCAGGTTTTGTAAAATTTCCGGTTGTCTCAGTGTCTCTGATTTCGGCCATGAGCAAAAGAATTTTTATTCATGGTGAAGCGGATAAGAATGGAATGCTTCCTTTTGAAAAGGATATGACGTTAATTCAGGCGCTATCAGTGGCAGGGGGTATAAAAGACGGTGGTTTATACGGAAAGATAAAACTGAGGCGAATGCAAAAAGACGGCGGGTATAAAAAAATCGTAGAAGCAGACATTAATGATGGCATAATAGCGGATAGTAAAATTGAGGACATGCTGCTTCAGCCTGATGATATATTATTTATTGAGCGCAGTGAAACATTCTTTATTCAAGGTGAGGTTGCAAAGATCGGTCAGTTTATACTTGAAAGCGGGATGACTGTGTCAAGGGCCCTGACGATAGCCGGCGGTATTGGAAAAGATGGTCTGCATGGCAAGGTAAAGATAAGGCGTAAGAAAGAAGGCAGCACCGGCTATATAGATATAAAAGAGGCGGAGCTTGACGATGGCATTATAAAGGATAGTGAAATTGAGGACATGTTGCTTAAGCCTGATGATATATTATTTGTTGAGCGCAGTGAAACATTCTTTATTCAAGGTGAAGTTGGAAAGGCCGGTCAGTATATACTTGAAAGCGGTATGACTGTGTCAAGGGCCTTGACGATAGCTGGCGGTATTGGAAAAGATGGCCTGCACGGTAAGGTAAAGATAAGGCGTAAGAGGGAAGGCAGCACCGGCTATTTAGATATAAAAGAGGCGAAGCTTGACAATGGCATTATCAGGGATAGTGAAATAGAGGACATGTTGCTTCAGCCGGATGATATTTTCAATGTTGAGCGAAATGAATCTTTTTTTATAGAAGGCGAGGTTGCATTGCCTGCTCGATATATACTTGAATATGGCATGACAGTTGGAAGAGCAATAACTGTAGCTGGCGGAATAAAGGAAGGGGGAATATATGGGAAGGTAAAAGTGAGACGCAAACGAGAAGGAGAGTCTGGATATCAGGATATAGAGATAGACCTTGAGGGTCTTATGGTTGGGAGTAAAACAGGCGATATGATTCTCCAACCGGACGATATATTAATTGTTGAGCGAAATAAAACTTATATAGTGTATGGTGAAGTAAATAGAATTGGAGAGTTTCCGCTTACGAATGATACGACTGTTTTTAAAGCAATACTAATTGCAGGAGGATTTAATAAATGGGGCTCGGAAAGCCGGGTCAAGGTTTTAAGGCTAAAAGATGATGGTAAAGGATTTGAGACAATTAAAGTAGATATTAATGATGTTTTGGATGGGGATGCTAGTGCGGACATCTTTCTTCAGCCAGGTGATGTAGTAGTAGTATCATCAGGTATTTTTTAGCATGGTTGAAACGGATGGCAGCTTTTATAGTCTCATAAATATATTAATTAATCTAAAGTATATTTGTCGCCATCCGTATATAGCAAGGAAACCGTAATATCCGGAACTTGTTGAGGAGCAATGTTGATAAGGTTGGAAATTACGGAGTTGATTTGTGAATATAACTGCAGTTAAGTTAAGAAAAAATGTATGTGAATGTGTGATGTCTTTTTATATGTATTAATTCAAAGTAGATTAGAAGGAGAAATTATAATTGAAAGATTTTACCAGTCAAGAGATGACATTACGGGATTTGTTGAGAGTCATTTTTAGACATAAGCTTATAATTATCAGTTGTTTTTTGACAATAATGATCGCAGTCTATATAGGACTGGAGCTTAGGACACCCGTTTCTAATGCGCGTGTTAGGATACTTGTTTCAGGAAAGATGCAAAGGGACCTGGACGTTGAAAGAAACTTAGGTCCAGGCGAATTAGTCTTTACGCAGATGTCATTAGTTATGTCAAGACCTATAATAGAACGTACTGTTAAAGCGCTCAAACTCGATCAACGCCCCCTTGATTATGAATGGAGATATGCATCCAGATTTAAGAGAATATTAATAGAGCACCGTGTCAAGGAATTCGAGCGTGAGCTTGAAAAGATGACACCGGAGCAAAAACAATCATTGCTTTTCTATAATGCTGTGGGCGATTTAAGTGGAAAAATATCAACATATTCTGAGGAACTAACTTCTATATTTAACATAGTGGTCGCTGACTTTGATCCTCAAGCGGCAGGTTTAATTGCAAATGTTTTAAGTAGATCTTATGTTGTTTTTGACCTTGAGCAGCAAATTGCAGAACTTCAATTAACATACGGGAATAAAAATGACACTATAATTAAACTCGAAAAACATATCGAAACAATAAAAGAGGCTTTTGATGGCAGAATACTGCCTGATATAGAAGCAATCGGTCCAGCAACTGTCAAGATAATAAATCAGGCAGGCCCGGGTGAGATGAAACCGTTGAGCCCTTCTTTATTCAGTGGTCTTATGGCTGCTTTTATTATGAGCATTGTAGCGGGGGTTGTACTTGCCTTTGGTTTTGAATTTTCTGACCAGACAATTAGGTCGCAGCAGGATATCGAAAGATTTCTTAATATCCCTTATTTGGGCTCTATTCCCAAAAAAAAATCGGGGGATAACCTTCTGATTCAAAATGCGAGATTGGCTACAAAATATACTCAATCATTTCATAACCTGTCAAACCGAATATTTCTAGAGATGAATGATAAGAACCTAAAATCCCTTTTAATTACAGATGCTGAAGGGTCGGAAGAAACTAACGCAACTATTGCCAATCTTGGCATTTGTCTATCATCTAATACAGGCTATAGGGTGCTTATTATTGATGCTGACTTCAGGTCTCCTTCAATACACAAGATTTTTAATATCTCCGATACTCCCGGACTTACGGATGTGCTTAGAGACAAGATCAATTTCGAAAATGCTGTTCAGGATTTAGGCTCTAACTTGACTGTCTTGCCGGCAGGTGACACGGCGTTAGATCCGACTGCTCTATTAGGGTCACCCAAGATGTCCGATGTAATTAGAAAAGCCAAAGAACTCTATGAGATAGTTTTCATTAGCTGTGCAGATATAAAGAATTTTTCAGATGCCTTAATTCTTCTCTCTTGCGCTGATTCTATCGCTTTTATAATAAATGAGAGCAAGGTTAGACGGCAGATCATAAAAAATGCAATTGCTCCATTTGAGCAGAGGAATGTCAATATAATAGGCGGAGTATTAAATAACCATAAACATGTTATTCCGGAGATTATTTACAGGCTGACATGAAGACATATGGAGTCAACCTCGGAGAACATGATAATTAAGTTATTTTTTACGAAAAACGTTATTTAAAAATAAGCGATAAGCAAGAGGATTTTTCAGAAAATCAGTAATCACCCGGGAAAGAAAGGAAAATACATTGAAAGTCTTGGTAACTGGCGGCGCAGGGTTTATAGGCTCAAACATAGTAGACAGACTTATTGATGAAGGGCATGAGGTCGTTGTTATAGATAATCTTTCCTCAGGCAAAGAAAAGAATATAAATTCAAAGGCTAAATTTTACAGGTTTAATATTCAGGACTCCAAGCTGGATTCCGTATTTCAACGAGAACAGCCTGACTATGTTAATCACCATGCGGCCCAGGTTGATGTCCGCCGTTCAGTTTTAGATCCTATTTATGACGCTAACATAAATGTATTGGGTACAATAAACATTCTTCAAAATTGTGTTAATTATAAGGTGAAAAAAGTAATTTTTGCCTCATCTGGAGGGGCTATTTATGGAGAGCAGGAATCTTTTCCTGCAACGGAAAATCATCCGTTAAAACCTATTAGCCCATATGGCATTACCAAGCTTGTAGCTGAACATTATTTATATTATTACAAGACAATCTTTGGATTAGACTATAAAGTACTGCGTTATGCAAATGTTTATGGTCCGCGTCAAGACCCCTATGGTGAAGCCGGGGTTGTTGCTATTTTTATTCAGAAGATGCTTAACGGAGAACAGCCTATTATCAATGGTGATGGCGAACAGTCGAGAGATTTTGTTTATGTAAAAGATGTTGTTCAGGCCAATATTTCAGCAATACAGAATAATTCGATGGATAAGGTATTTAACATAGGAACCGGTATTGAAACCTCGGTTAATCAATTATTCCGCCACTTGAAGGAACTTTTAAACTTGTCCTTCGAGGAAATATATGGACCTCATAAACAGGGGGAACAAAGAAGAAGTGTAGTTGACTACACAAAAGCAAATGAAATTTTGAACTGGAGTCCCAAAACATCACTTATAGATGGATTGAGAAAAACCTGTGATTATTTTAAAATATAATAATCTTATAAATACACTTAATGAACGTTGTTTACATTTTCTATACTTGGACATTTCATAAATATTCTACTCATACGAATAAATCGCCTTTTGAATTTTCTTCCAAATGTCTTCGCCTTAATTCATCAGGTGAAAAGTGTTTGTGGAAGAAAAAAAGATAAGATCACATTTTTTTAAAGACGCGTTTTTGGAATATTATAATGCAGGTTGCATATTATGTAACTGAGAGGGCGGAGCAGTGCCATGAATTTCGTATATACATATCGAAGAAATCAACAGGACTGGCTGTATTAATGCACTACGGGGTAAAAGTATTTGCGGATATTTCAGTATAAGACTGGCAATATCGATCCGGAGTTAATAAGAGGGGAAAGTACAGAAAGGATGATGGCAATAATCCCGGTGCATCGGGGAGTCTATCGAGGCGACCTTGATGAAATTAATGAAATAGCCAATGAACATGATCTTGCTGTAATCGAAGATGCTGCACACGCATAATGAAGTATTTATCCGCTGCTATCGGCCTTGAAAATTTAAAAGAATTCCCGGCAATTTTACGGCGAAGACAGGATAAAGCCCGCGTTACTGCAATGTAGTTAAAAGACATTTCGGGAATTGAACTCTTGAATTATAAAAGTAACAGGGTGTGTTCATATTGGCTTTTTACTAGCTTAGTTGCAAACTTTATACGTGCATTGCATAAAAAAGGCGTTCCGGCATCCGTCGTTGATCAACGAATAGACAGGAATTTAGTTTTTGGTGGGATCACCAGAGGCCTCTTTAATCAGGAAGAATTCGATGAGAATCAAGTTTCAATACCTATTCATAATGCACTGATTGACGATGATGTCACTCTGATATTAAATACCATTAAAGAGGGTTGGTAAGAATTTGGTAGATACAATAAATTTCAGGCCTGCTGTAAAAACAGATATTCCGCAATTAATTGAATTGATGAACTCACAATATATCCGTAAAAAAGATGAAGCTTATTTCCTATGGCAGTATTTTAATTCTTTTTATCCGACCATATTAATGTGCGCATTCTTCAATACAAAACTCATAGGAATGTTCGGCCTGCAAGAAAGGGAATTGGAAAATGGCGCTCATGTTGGACATGCAATAGATATGCTTGTAGCTCATAAATGGAGAGGCAGGGGTGTATTCCAATTATTAGGCGAAAAAGCGACTGATTACGTAAAGAATTTGGACTTACTTTGCGTCCTGCCAAATGTAAATGGCAAGTATGCGTGTGAAAAGAAACTTGGCTGGAGGACATTGGGCAGGATTAATTTAATGTATTTGGAAAGAGAATATTTAAAAAATATAACAGAAAAACCTTTGAGGATTTTTCCTGATATGAATGGACAAATATTTAGTAAATTCAAATATAATGCTGAAAACCGTTTCTGGCGTTTTGACGAGCATCCCGAATATATATATAATTATGTGAGATTACAGGCGGGGGAATTTGCAGTAACAAAGATATTTAAGGATCCTGTTACTGGTAGTAGATATGGGGATATTGTAGATTTTGAATGCAATCTGAATAATCGAGAACTTCTGGCAGAGTTATTCCGGAGAGCTTGCATATATCTGCGAGAACAAGAGGTTGAAGGTATAACTACCTGGTCATTAAAAAATGCTCCCTTGCGCGACTCTGTTGAATCTCTAGGATTTATTGAGATAAAGCAAGAAAGGTATTTCTGTTTGAAAGTGCTAACACCTGCATATGAATATCTGAATGATTTATCTTGCTGGCATCTTGTGCAGTCTGATGCAGAAATATACTGAATTAATATAACTTAGAAAATGGAAAAACCTCAGATACTGAAAGTACAGGAAGACTTATCAATACACTGGTTTAAACAAATAAAGAAAAATATCCTTTTTGCAAATGATCCCGCTCCTCAGACATTTTATTCTATTAAGCCGCCAGATTACGTAATACCATTGACTCGCACAACAGAGAACAAGTTTATTGTATTGAGACAGTATAGACCTATTGTCGAGGATTATACTTTTGAGCTCCCGAGTGGACATGTGGAAGAGGGTGAAAAGCCATGATACGGGAGTTGAGGGAAGAGACAGGCTGCAAGGTCGGGGCCGTGACGCTGCTGGGGAAAATTATCCCTGACACAGGCAGGATGGAAAACATTCTGTGGGCGTTTTATGAGCAAGACGTTGAAATATTAAGCCTTCCCGATTCTGCTGAAAGCGAAGGAATAGAGGTTTCCTTGGTGACACGGAAAGAGCTTTTCAGATGATCAGCAAAGGAAAATTAAACCACACCCTTGATTTGAGTGTGCAATCATCAATAAATATTTAGAACTATAAGGAGAGTTAATCGTTATGAAATTATTGATAACCGGCAGTGAGGGTTCACTCGCACAAATAGTCATCCCCTATTTACAGAAGGAGGGTCATGAGATAGTCGGAGTTGATAATTTCTCCCGCTACGGGACCATCGAGAGAAAGAGGGAATATGAATTTATTACTGGTGATCTTGGTGATACAACGGTAGTAAAATCCATTTTTTCCGGATACAAGTTTGACGCGGTATTTCACTTTGCCGCCATAATTTACGGAGTGGTCGGCTTTCATAAAAGACCGGCAGATATTATTGCGGACAATAATTTAACTACAATCAATCTGTTGAAATACGGTCACGAATACATACAAAGGTTTATCTACCTGTCTTCCTCAATGGTCTACGAAAGAAGCATGAAATGGCCCCACCGCGAGGAAGACACTGAAAATATAGTTGTTATGAGCACTTCATACGGTCTGTCAAAATATATCGGCGAGAGAGTAACGCAGTCATTTCATGAGCAGTACGGCACGGACTATGTGATATGGCGTCCCTTCAATATTATCACCCCCTTTGAAGCTCCTGAGGAGGAAGGTTTCAGTCATGTTTTTGCCGATATGATAGATAAGATACTAGTTCAAAAACAGAATCCGGTAAACATATTCGGAGACGGTGAACAGATAAGGTGCTTTACAAATATTTACGATGTCGGTGATTCACTCGCACAATTTTCATTGAGAAAGGAAGCAACGAATCAAATCTTTAATATCGGAAATACGGAACCGACATCTATTAAGGAGCTGGCTGCTAATATCGTAAGTATTGGCAAGGAATACGGACTTTTACCGGACAATTATGACCTGAGTTTTAAGCATCAGCCTATTTATGCGGACGATGTTAAAAAGCGGATCCCCGATGTGTCCAAGATCCAAAAGACGTTTAATTGGGAAGCCAAAATAAAAATAGATAAATCTCTCAGAGAATATATAAAACATAAATTCAAGATATAGTGCCCAAGGAGATTATAAATGAAAAGCAATGACAGGGTTTGTGTTTTAGGTATGGGCTTTATTGGATTAACGTTAGCGGCGACTTTAGCTGAAGCCGGTATTGAAGTGTTGGGTGTTGATGTTATCCCTGAAGTAATAGACGCGTTAATCAGCGGACATTATTTATAGCAGTGTTGGACTGTATTAAGACAAGTTGATTACGACTCTTAAACTAAATCGTCTGTCGCGATAATAATCAATGTCACAAGAAGATAAATCAAAAAACGAAAAAATACTGACGCTGGTTTTGCCTGTATATAATGAAGGAGATGCCGTTATCCCTGTCATTGCAACACTGTTCCTTACAGTCCGCTACCCTTTTAAAATACTTGTCATATACGACTCGCCAGATGATATAACCGTAAAAACCATTGAAAAGCTTCAGCCGTTTTTCCCTGATCTTTTTTTAGTACAAAACGAATGGAAGAAAGGCGTACTCAATGCTATTAAAACAGGCTTTAAACATTCAGACACACCCTATGTCGGAATATGGCTAGCATATCACCTGGATCCCTTTGGCATCGTTAATGATATGGTTGTAAAGCTTGAATCAGGGTGTGATCTTGTCTCTGCGAACCGTTTCACTGTTGAGAGCAAGAGAGCCCGGGGCCATTACATTAAAAAGTTGTTCTCATTAGCAGGGAATGTTGTATTAAACAGAATTATAGGCATGCCAATATCAGATGTTACCACTTCAATAAAAGCATATAGAAAATCTTTATTAGATGATATCAGGATAGAGACGGTTGTTGATGGCGGGTGGTCAGTCAGTTCAGAATTAGCCATTAAAGCCGCCATAAAAGGTTATTGCTTAGCCGAGGTCCCTCTTGAAGAAAAAAACATTAACCTGATTCATGGATTGTCAAATTTCAAGGTACTCAAACAGCTTCCAACCTATTTCCGCTGGTTATATCTGGGTTGGAAAAACAGAAAACTGATTAGGGATCACTACAATACATGCTAATAGAGGAATTGCCGGATACACAGTAACTTTAAATATATGAAACTTGAAAAAATAATTGAAAATAACAGAAATATACTAATTTTTTTTGTATTTGTTTCATTTACAACTTTTTACAAATCAATATTTTTTACATTTATTCATGATGATTGGATATTTCTTGAAAAGATGAATAACACATCTTTTCTTGAATTTATCAAGCCATTTGTCGATATCAAAAGGTCTTTAATAAGAGTTGTACTTCCAGCGTATGATTGGATTTTATATAGTGTATTTGGATTGAACTCGTTCATACATCACGTTATTGCCTTGTTTATTAATTCTTTTAATGCATTTCTTGTTTTCTTGCTCTCAGACAAGATCCTGAAGAATAGATTAAGTGCATTTGCAGTGGGATTTATGTATGCTTCTGCTGTATTTCACAGTGAATCAGTGAGCTGGGCACTGCACCCGCCCGATAAGTTATGTATGGTCTTCTTTCTGGTATCTTTTCTGTTCTACATCAAGGAAAAATATTTAATCTCAACATTGTTTTTTATTGCATCGCTTTTTACAAAAGAGGCATCTGTCTTCTTGCCAATCGTACTTTTCTCTTATAATTTCTTTTTCACAGACGCAGGGAAGAAGTTCATTGAAAAGATTAAAACCTGTTTGTGGAGAGCAAGATACCATTTTGCAGTTTTATTTTTATTTTTGCTTGTCAGATTGTTGCTTTCGCCAAATGCAGATCTGCCGGATTCTCACCCATATAAAATAAAGTTGTTTGGAATCCATGTATTAGGAAACGCTTTAAACTACTTAAAGTACATATTAACAGAAATCATTCCTACATCACTTTATTATGGAAGGAGTTTATTGGAGCTTAGTTTTTTGCAAGAAATATTTATTGTAGTCGGAGTAATTGCAATATTATTAACGTTGTTTTTATTTAAAAAGCCGGTTATTAGTATTAACTGGAAACTTATTCTTTTCTGCATCTTGTTTTTAGGAACCGGATTAGCACCTGTAATTTTTCTGCCAAATCATAATTACGAATATTATTTAACTCTGCCGTCAATATCTTTCCTGATTTTGATTGTCTATTTTATTCAAAAATTGTTGGAATTACTAAACTTGTCGCCAAACAAACAAAAAGCATGGTTAGTTTGCTATTTGGTTTTTCACTTTGTATTGTCTTCTATAAACTACAATTATATATATGCAAAACAAAGTTCCCCGGCGAAACAGAATGAAATGTCTGGGAAGCTACATAAATATATGATGATAAATTACCCGACCTTATCCAGGAATTCGATTGTTGTGATAAAGGGCATTAATATTTTTTCTATAAACAGAAGTTCTGCTTTACGCGTCTGGTATCAGGACAATTCACTGGAAGTTTATGATTTTACTGACATGGTTTATGAAGATGGTAAATATTTCATAAAAAATCCCTTACTGACACAAGCAGGTGAAAGAACAAATTGCAAGATTGAATTGGAAAAGGGGAAAGCAGTTATTCTTGAATATAAGGATGGGAATTATACAGACATTACAGATATCAATATGAATATACTCTGAGTGCTCATTAGTTTTACAAGACAAGATGTTCAAAGAGAAGAAAATTTGTATTACAAATATATATCAGGAGATTGAATCGTGAAAGTCGCAGCTGTGATAGTAACGTGCAATCGTAAGCAGCAATTATGTGACCTGCTTGATGATTTCATGAATCAAAAGCAGAAAGTTGATGGCATATTTGTAATTGACAATGCCAGTGAAGATGGAACTGTAGAGCACGTTAAAATTAATTTCCCTTTTGTACAGATGATAGAACTCGAAAACAATAGTGGACAGTTTGGCGGACAGGAGATCGGAGTAAAGACAGCCCTTGAACAGGGATACGATGCTGTATGGCTGGTGGATGACGATGCGCGATTGGATGTGAATGCATTTTGGCAGTTAATGAATGCAGTTGAAATGCATGATGAAATAAGAAAAGCTGTGATATGGTCATCCAACATAACTCCTGAGGATAAATATTTTACAGAACCTGTCTGTGTTAAAGTTGAGGGTGAATGGAAGACGTATAATAAATTTCTTCCTGAGCTTAATGATAAAATCTATGAGACTGGTTGCGGTCCCAATATAGGCATATATATACACAGATCTGTTATTGAACATGTTGGTCCTCCACGGGCTGACATGGTATTTTGTGGAGAGGGTGAATTCATTACAAGGGTGCAGGATGGAGGATTTAAATTATTCCGCTGTTTTTCGAGCGTTCTTTATCACAAACGTCATATGTTCCATGAGGTTAAATTCTTGGGAAGAACACGTTTTGTATGTAAGACGACACCATGGCATACATATTATGAAATGAGAAACAGAATATTTATAGACATGGAGCATGGCAAAAGAACAGTTCTGAAGTCATTGGTTATTACAGCCATTGATTCAGTAGGCAAGATATATATTTGTGATAAAAAAATCAGTACAGCATTCTATATTTTAAAAGCTATTTTCGATGGATTTAGGAGAAAGACGGGTATGAGGGTTACTATACCAAGATTGATTAGTGAAAAACAGAAATAAAATCAGGATGAAATTGTCGGATGTTATAAACCAAATATTCCACTATCGTATTTTGATTTTCATTTCTGCAGCCAAATAAAGTATGGAAGGACTTCGAAGAAAAACAATAAGCGGAATAAAGTGGACTTACTTGTCTACTTTTTTGGCTCGTGGACTCTATCCGTTAATAATAATTATTCTTGCCCGATTACTGACCCCTGCTGACTTTGGATTTGCAGCGATGGCATTAGCTGTAATAAGCCTGTTTCAGTGTTTCAGCGATGTAGGGCTATACAATTCTTTGGTTCAGCAAGAAGGGGAGGTTGATAAGATAGCTAACTTGGCTTTTCTGGTTTTACTGCCCCTCGGTTTTTTCTGGTTTATATCAATATGGATTATTGCGCCGTATGCAGCAGAATACTTTAGAAATAACGAGGTAATTTCTTTACTCAGAATTCTTGGACTGACATTTATAATACAACCATTTTCAGAGATCCCTCTGGCAATGCTGCTCAGAGACCTTAAATTTAAAGCATTATTTTACAGGAAGTTAATTCCTCAACTTTTATCAGGTGTTACCTCTGTAGTAATGGCATTTATGGGATTTGGAGCTGTTTCATTAGTAATGGGCAATTTAGTGGGGATCGCCGGAACGGCTTTGGTAGTATGGTGTGTGATTGATTGGCGTCCAAGACTGACTACTGATATGAAGTTGTTCAATAGTATGTTTCGGTTCGGGTCGTTTGTAAGCATACAGAATATACTCGGCTGGTTGATGGTCAGGGTAGGTGATTTATTCGCAGGGCGTTTTCTGGGGGCGTCAAGTCTTGGTTTTTACAGGATGGGTAATACTTACGGCATGCTGCCGCTTGAATTAATTGGGGCGCCTTTTTTTAATGTTGTTTATCCTGTTTTTTGTAAACTACACAGAAATCTTAACGAGTTAGGAGATAAATATCTTTCTTATGTTAAATGGATTTCAATTGCAAGCATTCCCACAAGTATTGCATTTATATTTGTTATGCCATTTGTTATCCCTGTCCTTTTAGGCAATAAATGGTTTTCGACTATACCGATTTTGCAGTTAGTTGCATTGAATTCAATGATTGGGTCAATAGTCGGAGTAAATACTGAAGTTTATAAGGCGGTCGGGAGACCGGAAATAGGTGTTAAGTTTTTCTCTGTCAGGGTATTAGCATCGGTACCTGTTTATTATTATACTGCTCAACAAAGTATCGTAGCCCTTGCGTTTGCACATGTGATATTGACATGTTTTTTTTCGCCTATAAATTTATTTATATGTTCACGTGTTCTGAAGGTTGAATATCAGACTGTGCTAAAACAAATCAGAACAGGTCTGTTCCTTGGTCTTATTTTTTTAGTTATAGGATTATCTTATAATTATTTAATAAGAGATCGATTGATCAGTAATGATATAACAAATGCTTTTTTTATAACCTTATTTTATTTGATTTTTGGAAGTACTTCACTGTTTGTAATTGACCGTAAACTATTTGTTACACTTCTGGAATTCATCAAGAATTCATTAACCTTCAAAACGAGAGAGGCAGCTTTATGAGCAGGATCATGATCATTGGTATTGATGGAGCTTCATGGACGGCAATAAAACCTCTGATAAGTAATGGTACGATGCCATTCTTGAAAGAAATGGTTAAGGGTGGAAGCAGCGGGATTCTCCGGTCTGTGATACCTCCGGTTACTGCGCCGGCCTGGTCGTCTTTTATGACCGGGAAACATCCCGATATGCATGGTGTTTTTGAGTTCAGATGTTTTGATGTTGAAAAAAAGGCGGATTATCTTACAAATTCCTCATATATTCAGAGTGAGACGATATGGCAGATACTCAGCCGTCACAATAAAAAAATTATATCAATGAATGTCCCTTATACGTATCCTGTCTATGATGTTAACGGGATATTAATATCCGGAATGGATACGCCTTCAAAGGATTCTTCATATTGCAATTCACCATCCATAAAAGAAATTATAAATAAAAAATATCCCGATTATGTCCCAGTAATGGACGCATGGGACATGAAAAAAGTTTCCAATGAAACTAACGCGTTGAAATACATCATGGAACTGGAAAAAATAATTGATGTGAAAGTAAAAGTCGCTCAATATTTGCTTTCAGAATATGAGTGGGATGTGTCCATGGTCCATTTTCAGGAAACCGATTATATCCAGCATGCATTGTGGGACAAGATAGCAGAGTCTGTAAATGGGGTAGGCTCGAAACCCCTACATGAGGCAATAAGAAATTTTTACAGAAAGATAGACAATTCTATAGGCAGTCTCTGGGATATTGCAGATAGTGAAGAAACCAGTCTTATAATTATTTCAGACCATGGTTTTACAGATCACAGAGGGGTCATATTCCCCAATGTAGCACATGAAAAGTCCGGGCTTCTAATGAGAGAAAACAATAACTTATTTTTAAGTAACTTGAAAAAGAGTATGAAAAACTCTGACAATCCTTTTATAAAGCTGGGGTATTCGCTCCAGAAAAAAGTTCGTGATGCTCTAAGAGTTGAGCGTTCGGTGACGACTCATGAAAAAATAAAACAGAGGAGCATCTATGAGAGTATTCCGGTAATGTGGGACAAAAGCTATGCCGTAATGGTAATGGGGAGTCAGAATGCATTTATTTATATTAAGGATGAAAATTATGCTGAAACCTGTAAAGACATTTTGAAAAATATGTGCAATGAAAAAGGCGAGCCGGTGTTTGACAGTATTCTGTCATTAAATAAAGCTTATGGAAGAACCGAATGTGATAAGGGCAATATGCTTATTGCGATTCCCCGTGAAGGATACTCTGTCTCAAGAATGTTTCATGATGTTGCGTTTGAAAAAAATATATCTTTCCCCGGAATTCATCATCCCGAAGGAGTATTCATTGCATATGGCAATAATATAAAAGGTGAGCTTCGAAATGACCTTTGTCTGATAGATATTGTGCCGACTTGTCTTTATCTGCTTGGACTTCCCGTACCGTCGGATATGGATGGTAAAGTTGCCGGGTCCATTCTTAAAAAAGAAGGCAAAGTTCTTATGGAGGAGGTCGTGAACAGACAATCTCCGGAAAAGCGTGGATATGATGAAGAAAGTGAAGAGATGGTAAAGGAACGTCTTCGTTCGCTGGGGTATATAGAATAGGCCCACACAATATAGATAGAAGTATTAATTTATTACTGAATCAATTCTAAACCACGACAAATTAAATGGACGTTTCGGTAATTATAGTTAATTATAATACAAAGGATTTAACCGCTAACTGCATTAGATTTGTTTATGCTTCAAAAACGATATATTCATTTGAGATCATTCTGGTAGACAATGCTTCCTCCGATGGTAGTATTGAAGAAATAAGAGCCTCCTTCCCTGATGTCAGGATAATTGCAAATAAGGAAAATGTTGGGTTTGGCAGGGCAAACAACCAGGCAGCAGAAATTGCGTTGGGCCGATATCTGTATGTTTTAAATAGTGACACTGAGATAGAAAAAGATGTCATAGACAAGATTGTATGTTATGGGGATTTAAATCAAAATGCGGGGATAATTGGAACAAAGGTGATTTTCCCGAATGGGCAGTTACAAGAAAACTATTATAAGTTCCCGTCACTTTCTTCGGAGTTTATTTTCTTTACTCTCGGGATCATTAAATCAAAGGCTTGGTTTTTGTTTCAATTGAATAAATATAAGAGTTATCCATTAAATGAACCATTTGAAGTTGATGTGATTTCAGGCTGTTCAATGTTTGTTAGACGACAGGTCTATGAAGAGGTAGGCCTATTTGATATAAATTTTTTTATGTACTATGAGGATAGTGAGTTTTGTCACAGAGTAAAGAATAGCGGGTATAAATGTATATATTTCCCTTTGACTGTTGTTAAACATATTCATAAGGGCTCTGCCAGTAAAAATGATGAAAATTTTAAATTATTACTATCCTGTTTTAAAGGAGCATGTCTTTATTTTACAAAAGTAAGAAGCAGCGCTTATTCTGCTCTTTTTAAGACATTATGTTTTATTGTCTGGTTTATTGAAGTAGTAATATTAGAAGTTTTTTTAATATTTAGAAAGAATGATAAGATCACAAGAAAAATAAATATGTTGAGATCATTATTAAACGGATGAAGAACATATTTCTTATCACAAAACGCATGCAATTGTTGTACAGATCTCTGTCGTGAAATATTTTATTTTAACAATAAAATTAGTATTAACCATTTATATTGCTAAGTATTTATCTGGTTTTGTTATTTCTGATCAATATATTTCTGTAAGTATATTATTTGCAGGATCCGTTTGCTTTCTTTTATTACCATGGAAACATAAATTCATTTTATTTTCTTTAATGATTTTTTTTCCCGTAGCACTTCCTTCTTATTTAAATATGCCCATGAATACACTTGCCGAAACAATGTCACCCGTTTTATGTATTCTTGCTGTATTAGAGCTATTAATAAGGAGGCAATCTTTTTTTTCCAGTAAAGCGTCCTTATATTTTGTAGCTATTGGTATTCTGGTTTTATGGTCGATAGTACATTATATAAATAATCCGGTTATGGGACAGAAAGTATTTGGATCTGCATTGAAATCAGGAGGGATAAGAGCTTATTATCAGGTGGTTATTGGTGTTACCACCTTTTTATGTAGTTACTGGTTTTTTAAGAACAATGAAGTAAATGTTGATAGATGGCTTCTGATAAGCCTTATATTGGCGATATCGGTAGGCTATTTATTTATAATTGAATCTTTTACCGGACGCATTAATACGTCGGCATTACTTTCTATGGGGCCAAGTGCCGACGCATGGGATGATAAATATCAGTATCATAGTCTCCCTTTAAGAATAATTGCGACTTTAGTATGCGTTTTATTGTTATGTGTGTTTCACAAGAGAAAGTGGGGATTTTCTTTTATAATTATTTTTATCCAAATGTTTGTATTTTTACTTTTAGGCGGGGGAAGATCACAGTTGCCGGCTATAATTTTATCATTAAGCGCGTATGTTATTTTTATAAATAGAAAATATTTATTCCCCGTTATTTCGGTCTTATTGATAGGTACGGGAATATATATATTGTTTTTATCAGACATTACCTTCTCTAAAATGAAATATGGCAGAGTATTTGCCACAGAAGGAGGATTAAAGAAGCAGTCTGACGCAAGGTACTATTCTTTTTTATATAGGCTTGAAATATTTCAATCATCTCCTATATTCGGAAAAGGAATAGGTTTTGAGAAGATAAGAGCTCAAGAAGATTTTTTTACAAAGTATCCGGAAGCAATAAAATATATTGAATTTATAGAAAGTCAGGCAGCAATAGGAGGACATGGCGCTTATCTGTCGATTTTGAGTATTTTCGGAATTGGAGGACTTTTTTTTCTTATGGTTATGCTTTACGGAAGTATATATTACTCCTATAGGATTATTAAAATGCGCGGTGAGGTTCAAAATGATGTGAAGTTAGCACTTTTTGCTTTTTTATATTTAACAGGTTTTTCTGTGACGTTTACTGTGGGTGGAGATGGTTATACGGAGTTAAAATTTTGGTATTTAGCAGGAATTGTAGCAGGATTACTATCAAAAAACAGAATAAATGGTGAAATTGAATTGTCAAACAGTTAAGAAACGCTCTCCTTTTGAGAGAATTGCTTATAGGATATTTAAGCTGGTGAACAAGTCATGAACATTAAAAAAAAGGTTTTACATCTTTTATGGACAGGGGATATAGGGGGAGCGGAGGAGTATGTAACAACAATTATTGAATACTTTGACCCTTCAAAATATGAAGTGCATTTATGCTTTCTTTCAGGCAAGGGCCCGATCTTTGAAGAGATTCAGAAGGTGAGAACAAATGTTAATTTTATTGGAATGAAAAGCGGCTACGATATATTTGGAGCCTTGGGATTTATTAAATATTTATATCGAGAAAGATTTGATATTATACATTCACATACTGAAAATATTATTATAAATTTGATAATTGCATATCTTAAAAAACCAAAAAAAATCTTTACAGAGCATGTAAGCCCCGGGGCAGATGATATATTTAAAAAGAGAAAAATATTCTATAAATTGTTTTCAAATTCATACCATGTGTTTATTGCCATATCTGAGTTTGTTAAACAAAAATTAGTAGAAAGTTTTCAACTAAATCCAGTTAAGATAGTTGTAGTATATAATGGGGTTCGAATAGATAAATATAATATTCCTTCTCCACACGGGGACATAAATCTCATTAAAAAAAAGAATGATTACGTTATTGGGTTTGTTGGAAGAATGCAAAGGTTTAAGAGACCAGATTTATTTATTAAAATTGCAGCAGAGTTAATTAAAAGGAATGATAAGTTTTATTTCATTATGGTGGGAGACGGACCGGAGTTAACGGGTTGCAGAGAACTCATTGCTGAATATAAAATTAATGACCATTTTAAATTATTAGGTTTCAGGAGAGATATTCCTAATCTTTTAAAGTCGTTTGATGCCTTATTGTTCACCTCTGTTGGCGAAGGTTTTGGAGTAGTATTGCTTGAAGCTATGGCAGCAGGGACCCCTGTATTTGCATTTAATGGCGGAGCAATTCCAGAAATCATAAGGCATAAGGAAAACGGCTTCTTATGTGACTCGGAAGATACTGAGGTCATTGCGGAGCAAATTATAATTACTTTGAATGATAAAGAATTGATAGCTAAAATCACAAAAAGTTCCATTGAGGATGTTAATTCTAAATTTTCAATAATAAACTGTGCTCAGAAAACTCAAGAAATTTATGAAAACAATATGTAAGATTGCCTTAATTTTATTTGGTCTTGAATGTACTGTCTCTTTATTTGCAGTTCGGAGCTTTAAATGAAAAATATTAACTCCACTGTATCCTCGATTAATGTTTTGTTTTGAGGATATACTAAAGTTAGTTGAAAATAAAAAATGGCTTCCCCGTGAGTTATAATCCATGGAACAAGAAAACAAAAAAGACAGGATCCACTTCCGAGAGAAGTATATATTATTCTTACGTAAAGGCAATCCCTTTGAATTTACAATTGAGCTGTATTCAGTGTCTGCAATAGAAATTTAAAAAGACTAAACAATGAAAATCCGGGAAATTAGCGATATTATCATTAATAGAAACAGGTTGAAGAAATATAATATGTTTATTGAATTTATTCAACCTTCCCCTGAAGCAAAAATTCTGGATGTTGGTGCAACAGAAAGTGAATATCAGAAGAGTGATAATATTCTGGAAAAAGAATATCCGTATCCTGAAAATATTACTGTATTGGGAGTAGATAACTATGAGGAATTTTGTAAAAGATACCCTTATGTTAAAACTATTATATATCAAGGGGGTAAATTCCCCTTTAAAGATAAAGAATTTGAAATTTGCTGGTGCAACGCTGTTATAGAGCATGTTGGCGATAGAAAAGCTCAAGAGTTTTTTTTGAAAGAAATATCGAGAACAACCAAACGCGCATTTATAACTACTCCTAATAAAAATTTTATATATGAGTCACATACGAGGCTTTTATTTCTTCACTATTTGCCTAAAAAAATATTCGATAAGATTTTGGTAATGATTGGTAAGTCATGGGGCACAGCTGATTACATGAATCTATTGGGAGAAAAAGATATTATCAATATTCTGGAGAAATCCGGGATAACAAAATATAATATCATAAAATTGAAAATATTGAGTTTTACAATTGGATTTGTAATGTAACCATTCAGTTACGGGTGGCAGCGCCACGCCCCGGATGATTTTTTATATT
>CAYMUX010000015.1:0-41773 GCA_964393845.1 uncultured Nitrospiraceae bacterium | reverse complement strand
GATTTGCACGCAAAGCAATGTCATAATCAGATATTGCCTTATCATATTCACCTTTCAAAGAATACGCGTCTCCCCGGTTTTTAAGGGCTTTGATATATGAGGGATTTATCTCTAATGCCTTATTGTAATCATCGATAGCCTTGTTATATTCTTCCTTGATCTTACAGACAACGCCCCGACGGTTGTACGCTATGATATCTTTTGGATTCAGTTCTATTGCCTTGCTGTAATCGGATATTGCGCCGTCCCTGTCTTTTTTGAAAACTTTTGCCAGCCCTCTGATGGTATAAGAAATGTTATAAGCCGGATCGCCTGAAACAGCCTTGTCATATTCGGCAAGAGCGGCATCCGGCATTCCAAGATGATCGAAGGCTTCTCCTCTGAAAAGATAAACGGCGATATTGTTTTTTATCTTTTGGCTTAAAGTATCTTCAGCTACTTTTAACAGCGGCTCCGCCGACACATTTATCGGGTCGGTCTTAAGAACTTTATCCAGTTCAGCTTTAGCCTCCTGGAACTGTCCTCTTGCGCCGTATATTAATGACATAAATTCTTTACCGAGATATGAGTCAGAGTATTCGGGGTCAAACTTAATGGCTTTAGCGAAATCAGGCAGAGCGTGTTCCAAATCTTCCTTGTCATTATAAACATCTCCGCGCAAGAGGTAACCTGCGGCGGTCTGCGGCTTCATGTCTGCAAGTTTTTCATGCTCGTACAATGCCTGGTAATATTCGCCTTTATCATGATAGGCGACTCTTCTGTCAGCATATGTAACAGCAATTCCCTTTCCGTCTTCATAAACTGTCACATTCTGCATGAATCTATTTAAAGCGGTTTCCATCTCTCTTTGTTCAACCTTTCCTTCTTTGCTGTATTGAATGCTGTAGATAACCGGAATCGCTTTGTCCGGTTTTGTTAAAACAGCGGCTATGCTTGTTGCCTTATCCTTGTAATAAGCCGATTTATTAAAAGGAAACTTAAGCTTTACAATGTCTTCCCAATCATTCTGATATTTATCGCCGAGTCCTTTTGCAGGCTCCATGTTTCTGGCAATATGAAAAAACGTTTCACTGCCCCTGTTTTCTCCGATTGAAACTGCGCCTGCATCCCACACTGTTTTGCCGTTGTCTTTGAAGAAGCTGAACATTAATTTCATGTAACTTCTTTCAGAAATGTTCATGACATCGGAGGGATATGAAAAAGAAAGCCTTTTTGATTTGTATCGAAACTCCTTGTCGTAGTCAAACGAAATGTCTATTGACGAAAATACGGACGCATGGAGGTCTTTTGCATTTAAAAACTCCTGCCACTGCCTGAACGTTCCGTGATACGAGAGATAGATGAAATTAGTCAGCACTTTCATATCCGGAATATGCCCGTCTTCCATAACCCCTGTCTGACCTCCCCTCATCATTGTTATACAGCCACCCGGGACAGGCAGGGAAAAGGCTGTCAGCTTCTCATCGCTAAATTCCATTACATATGTCTTAACAAGCCATTTCCTTCCGTAGGAATCTGGAAAGAAATATTCCTCCTTGGCCCTGCCGAGTGACGTGATTTTCCCTTTCTCCTGTCCAACCTGGCGGGGGAAATACAGCCCTTTTAGGACCGTATCCATAAACAATTTGGAATCGCTGTAAAATTTATCCAGCGGCACATCATCGGGTTTCTGAATGGAAAGGAAAAGGGTGTCTCTAATCCCTCCGTAGATCATATGCCCATTGTTCGGGAGATCGACTTCCTTAGTCTCCTTCGGATATTGCACATACCAGCTGCCGCTTTCATTTTGCGAGATGAGACCCGGGAATTCAGAATCGTAATTTGAGTGAAGCAAGACGTTTGCCCCTTTTCCATTGGGGAAGATGTCGTCCTTATTTTCTTTGAAGAGGGATTTCAATATATTGTAAGTGAACCATCTTGTGCCGTCTGTCAGCTCCTGCTTCAATGCCTGATATGATCCGGGGAGTGAAATCTCTCTTTTAAAACTGTCCGCCTTAGTTATATATGTATTGTCCAGCAAATATTTTGCCTGCTGATACACAATCGCCTTATCTGTTTTTGCATTAACAACCTCTGCAATCGGAAGAGCGTAATTTAAGTTTTCATTTTCAGATTTCAGCAGGACAATTCCAATGACCTTCCCATCTTTGTCAAGCAGCGGACCTCCGCTGTTGCCGGAAGAAGCCGCCGCTGAAAATCTTATCCATTTCCATTCCCCTGACTCATCCTCCGGTGTGTTGGAAGTGTATAGACCGTCCCGAACTACAATCCCCTCGCCGAGGGCATTGCCGACGGCAAATACCTTCTGGTTTATCTGAGGTTTTAAATTAATCTCCAGAAAATCTTTTGCTGTTTTATCCTTCAGAGAGAAAACGACAAAGTCCTTGCGCTCGGAGTACCTGGTAATCTTGTCAATGCTGTACACGTTCTTATCTTTATCCCTGAGGTAAACTTCCTTATACTGGCTGTTCAGAGCAAGATTCATTACATGGACTGCCGTGACAAATTCGGTGGGGCTTATTGCAAATGCAGAGCCGATTGAGTAATAGTCATCCGTACGGATGTAATAAGGAAGAAGCTCAAGCGGCAGAGGCTTTTCATAAGTCAAAGAATCCTCAACCGGCTTTTTCACCACCACTTCCAGGACGGCTTTACTGACCAAATCAAGAGTCTTGTCGTCCAATGAGGTGTCGGCAGATGCTGCGTACGGGATACAGGCAAATCCAAGCATCATCAGAATAAGAAAGAGGCAAAAATGTTTCTGTCTATTCATAATCCTTCCTGTATTTCGGGAATCCTTCTCGAAATCAATCCTGCTATTAATATCCCTCATCATCATATCCCTACCTTATCGAACCGGTTTCGGGAGGGACTCCCGAAACACAAAAAAGCTTAATAATCTCATTGCTCAGACTTGCCACCTTTCTGAGGCTCTTTAATTTCATAGTCACGCATCCAGTCTTCCCTTTTGACATCCTCACGCCATGGCTTTCCGGCTTTATAGGATTCTAATTGCGGAACCAGGTTATTCATCAGGTTCTCATTATTATCTTTCTTAAGTAACACAATGGCTTCTTCCACTGTCTTAATTGCTTCTTTGAAATTGCCTAACTCAGCATAAGCTGCTGCCAGTGTGTCTAAAAAAAATACTTCATTAGGATTTAGTTCGACCGCTTTCAGCGCCAATTTTAAAGCTTTGGCTCCATTTCTTAACCTGCTGTCAGGACAAGTAGACAATAGCCATGAATAGTTATTGTATACGTGCGTGTTTTGCGGGTCTAATTCTATGGCTCTTTCATAATCAATAATTGCGGAAGCATACTCCCTTTTCTCATGCCATATGTTCGCACGGTTAAATACTGCATGGGCATACTTTGGGTTAAGCTCTATTGCTTTTGTATAATCAGAGATGGCTTTATCAAGATCCCTTTTTTCATCCCACGCTCCTGCTCTAAAAGAATACACTTCGGCTTTATCGCTCGGACTTGCTTTTATATCCTCTTCAATCCTAATCGCCGTCGTGTAATCATCAATGGCGTGGTCGTAATCCCTTATCTTGAACCACGCGCGTGCCCTGTTAAAATATAATCCGGCTTTTGAAGAATTATCCGGATTAAACCGCAAAGCGTTAGTGTAATCGTCAATGGCAAGATCATAATCCCCTTTACTGAACCGTGCGTATGCCCGGTTAAAATATGCATCAATAAATTCCTTATTAATTTCTAATGCCTTTGTGTAATCAGCAATAGCTTTATCCATTTCGTTCATGTAGAACCAAACAAGTCCACGATTATAATATAAATCCGCATTGCGTGAATTTATTTTCAGCGCCTCGTTATAGAATTTTATGGCAGATTCATAATTACCCCTTTCAGCTTCACGATTACCACGTCTAAGCAAATAATCTTCCTCTTTACATCCACTCAACAATAGGCAAGCAAATATTATGCAGCAGATAATAACGTTAGCTCGTTTCATAATCATGGATATCTCCTATTTTATTTACCATTATATTGGATTGAATTGTTTCGGCCCGGACTATTATTGGGGGTTGACGAACTCGATTTATTTCCAAAAATAGTTTCCTCAGTCCCTGTTAATGTTTGATATATGTTCGTGACAAGGGCTGAAGCAAATGCAATTGGCATAGTTGCTATATTTACAACCTTTGTTAGCAGATTCTTATTTATATCTTTGATTCCAATTTTATCTAAAAGTGCATCATGCTGCTTGGATGTTTCGTAGAAATTAGGCACATAACGTTCAAAGAACGCCATTGCTGAATCACCAGGATGAAGGCCTGGTATAGAATTAACGGATCCCATAACATGCGGATCATCTTTCCCGGCTAACCATTTTAATCCCAACGGATCAATTAATAGCAGAGGGTTGTTGGAGGCGTAAGCATAAAGGTTAATACCCCCCTCAAACCCAATCGGGTCCTCGCTTATGAACCGCCCAACCTCCGGATCATAATACCTCGCTCTCATATAATAGAATCCATTCGGCTCGGTCATGACTCCATACTGGCCAACAAATTTAAAAGGTTGCGGGACATTCTCTACCTGATTAGTAGCAATATTCCCAAATGAGTCATACGAATATTTATTCACCATATTCTGTCCTGAATCTGTCAATGCGATTGTACTTCCAACTGCGTTGAAGTGATATGGATAAATAGCATTTGCCGGAGTCACCATAGCCAATAATCCTGCCCCATGAATGTAGTATGTCGTGATATTATTTGATCCATCCGCTTCTGCCAGCAGATTCCCTCCAGCATCGTAAATATAACGAGTAGTCACACCGTTCCGCACCGATTGTAACCTGTTACCTGCTCCGTCGTAGCTGAACACTGATTGCTGACCGCTGATCGCTGTCAATCTGTGTTCGTAATCAAAGGTATATGCAGCGCCGTAACCCGTGTTTAATTGCCCTTCATCGTTATAAGCGAAACTGTTCGCTCCTGACGTCAACAGACGATTCTTCTTGCTATTGTATGTATAACTCACATCTTGAGTGGCAGGAGTCGGCGCAAACGGCTCATTCTGCACATCACCCGTCCTGTTGCCATTACCATCAAGGGTAAAACTATAGCTTGCCAGGATTGTAGCGCCAGACTTCTTATTCTCAAGAGCAGTCAACCGGTCCGCATTGTCATAACTATAATCCATTACAGTTCCATTAAAATTATCCACCCAATCCAGCCGTCCGGCAGCATCATAATGATACGTGGCAACCGGCTTCGGATTTAACCAATCTATTTTCACGGTTTCCAGTCTGTCTGTTCAATGCATCATACGAATAAATAACCTTCTTGTTGCCTGGATAGATAAGCTCGGTCAGATTCCCGGCTGTATCATAAGCATAGCCGATCTGAAATCCGTGTGGGTCTGTCATTGTGTTCAGGCTGTGATCAGCATTATACGTGTAGACAGTGCTTCCAATAGAATCCTGCATCCCTGTAAGGTCATCGTGCTTATTGTAAGTGAAATGCACAGTAGATGCATCGGGATAAGTAATTGTGTCCAGTTTGCTCGTAGCAGTGTATGAATAATCTATTCTCTGATTATTGCGGTCGATTATATATGACAGCCTGCCCGCATCATCATATTCCATGATGGTATCTTTCAGAAGCGGGTCGGTTTTCTTCCTGAGCTGTCCCCGGTTGTTGTACAAAGGGAAACTTGTAGTAGTATTGACCTGATCGGTGAGACCGGTCAATAAGCCGATTGAATTGTAATCAGTATTCAGCACAGGGTGTCCACCGACCTTTGTTGTGTCCGAACTTCCATAACTGTCATAAGTCAGCGTAGTTATTGTCCCTCGTCCGTCTGTGGCTGTCTGCGGCAATCCGCTTGCATAGTAGGTGGCGCTGGTCTGAAGCACTCCATTATCCTGAGGCTGAAAGCCTGCGTTATACTGAATACCGGATTTTGATAATAAAGGATGATGCTCAGCGTCATATCCGACCTGTGCCCCGTGTAACAGGGGATCGATAGTGTCGGTAAGTCTGAATTGTGAATCGTATTTATTGTTGGCTTCCTTATTAAGCGCATTTGTAGTCTTGGTCAAGTTGTTATTGCCGTCATATGTAAAATTAGCTACATTATTCTTCGGATCAGTGGTTTTGATTACATGAAACTGTCCGTCATATTCACTATAATTTTTATAGCCAAGCTGGTTTTCTGTGGCAATCGGCCGTCCTTTTTCATCATAGTAATAAACAAGCGTCTTCCCGTCAGGGTCTTCTTCTGCATTCCTGAATCCTGAGAAATAAAAATTGTGGGTTGCCGTTGTCCCTGACTGCCTCGGAAACGTCTGCTTCTTCACACGTCCCAGGCTGTCATATTCGATGGTGGCTGTGGTGATGTTCAACGGATTGGTCAGGCTTGTCATCCGATGAGGATTATTTGAATCGTAATAGGCATACCCCCAGACCTTACTGTCGGGATCGGTATAACTGGTGAGGTCGTCATTAGTATAGCCATATGATAAAGACCGTCCTGATGAATCGGAAACCGAGCTTATCTTTCCGCTCGAATAATGTAATGTAATAGTCCGGCCAAAGGTGTCCCGCACTGTATCTAAATCGCTCCCATTATATGTAAAGGTCAATGTATTGCCGTCCACATCTGTTAGTGAGGTAATATTGTTGCTTGTATTAAAATCCAGCCTTGTTCCAAAACGCTCTTTAAGACTGTAAGTATTATTTCCGTTATCAATGAGTTGTGTAGTGACTCCGAGGGGAGGAGAATATGTCCCATCAGGCAGCTTGACAAATTCCATAAGTTGGCTGCCGATGTGTACTGTAACGGCATTGTCGATCAACCGGTCGACGGCCCACTTGGCTGACAGGGATGCAACCATCCACTTAAGAAGTTCATCTGTACTATCATTTATCATCAAATTCCACGCTGCATAAAGCGACGCAATCAATGCCGCAGCATCAACCGGCTGACGGGTCCCAAGCCCGGGTTCGCCGTGGCTGTGCTCATCAAGATATATATCGTAATTATGGGTCCATCCATAGCCAAGAGTTCTTTTTTCAAGATTCATGCTGCTGTTATAGGAGCGCATCGCTGACATTAAACTCATGGAAAAACGCGGCGGTAAGAGCGGGGAGTGGAAGAGATAGAAATTGTCAAAAAAGCGTCCGGCTATCTTGCATTCACTGCAGTAGCTGGTTGGGCAGTTTTTATAGGTGATACCTTGCTATACCGAAAGCTTTAATGCTCCCGACCTCAACTAGTCCGACTGCCACAATCTTGCCATCAGGCTGAATAGCAACTGCATTGATCCATGAAAAACCAGTTCCTATTTTTGTTATAACCGAACCACCTTCAGCAAATGTTTTGTCAAGAATACCATCGGCTGTGAATCTGGCGATTGCGAAATTACTATTGCCAGTCTGATCTGCCGCAGATCCTGCAGCAATTAGTTTTCCATCTCCCTGCATCGCAAGAGCCTGTGAATATGCTTTATGGTTTCCAATTACTGCCAGTGCCGACCCATTTGTGCCAAATAATGTATCTGTGTTTCCGCTTTGGTCAAACCGTATCAGACATAAGTGGTCCCCGGAAAAATAGTAGGAAGCAACAACAATCTTACCATCACTTTGTAATGTTATATCACGTGCCCAATCACCATAAAATGAAAACCCCTGTGTTCCGAAATTGACATCTATAGACCCATCTTGATGGTAGCGTGCAATTGCAAGGCTGCTAAAACTTGATGTCTGATAGTCTATTGTTTTTTGTCCAGCAGCAATTATAGCACCGTCACTTGCTATGGCAATTGTATAGAAATTCCCATAATAACTTCCATAACTATTATGTAGCAAAGGACTCGTGACAACTCCATTTGTTCCAAAGCTTAAGTCTGGAATGCCTGCCGTAGTATACCGGGCAAGAAGAAAATCTGAGTCCCCGTTCACTTTGTTCTCTGCGAAACCGCCTACCACGATCTTTCCATCATTTTGTATTGCTACGGCATATGCACATTCATTGCTCCCAATTTGGCTTCTATAAATTCCGTTAACACCAAAAGTCTGGTCCAAAACGCCATCAGTACCAAATCGAGCAATAATTATATCGTTGTCGGCTCCATTGAAGGCACAACCAGCCAGTACGGTCTTGTCGTCCGATTGCAGAACTGCACCGCCTAGTGAAGTCATCGCACCGCCAATTGTTATTGTGACACTAGCCATTCCGGCGTTGCCATAAGTATTGTCTATCCTTCCAGATGAATCGTATCGCACTAAAATAAAACTTGAATTGTTACCATTGAATGACTCACCGACTACTATAATCTTACCGTCTCTTTGAATTATGATATCTTTAGGGTCGTCATAATATCCGCTTACTTGAGTTGTTATAACTCCGTCAATGCCAAATCCTTTATCCAACTGGCCTGATTTTGTTATTTCTGATTGTGGATTATCGGATTCGTTACCTCCACTACCACCACTACCACATGAAATAATAATGAAAGAAAATAAGATAAGTAAGATTATTATTTGCAAAGACTTAAACTTTCTCATAACGTCCCCTCCTTAATTTTGCTAAAATTCAGAGTTCCATCAAGACGGAGCTGCAGCTTATTGCTGGAATATTGATTGAATTAATCAGATTTGATGCATAAACGGCAAGATAGTTTCTGATATTTATTTCATTTAAATTCTGAATATAATCACTTCCAATAGAAGCTTCGGACTCAGCATGGGTTACCGGCTCTCCTGTCTGCATCAACCACCCTGGCCCTGCTATGTCGGCATGCACATAACCGGCCTGATAAACAGCACATAATAGAATAAAGAAGAATAAAACTCTTGAAGCCCTGACGTTATAGCACATTTTTATCCCCCTCCGAATAAAATCTGACTAAGAAAACCGGATTAAACCGCTAATTGCCTGTTTTATTAAAACAATGAACTTGCTTAAGAAAACTGAGAGCTATTAAATATAACTTTGTTTGAGAAGGAAGTCACCTGTAATTTCTTACAGGTACCCTAGTAGGGGCGTTGCATGCAACGCCCCTACTACTTCATTTATACCGCTTTACTTCAAACCTGTAGAGCTCAATACGCTCTCCCAAATATATCCCGGCCTTCATAGACGCTATGCTGACCTGTTCATCAACCGTATCTACCCCCTCCAGATCCGGAAGGAGGAGGCCTTTCCGGCCGCCGCTTTTTACTATTACTCCATATTTTTTTGGATCAAGATCTTTTCTGCTTTTGATTTTCTCCGGCTCTGTAAGGACGTCAACGGAATATTCAAGAGCCCCAAGCTCTGAAGAATTGACCGGGGGGAACCGGGGGTCCTGGGTTGCGGCGCTTATTGCATTCTGGATAATTTCGGCTGCCACATTTTCTGTAGTAGGCTGAAAGGTACCTATGCAGCCCCTTAACTCGCCTTTCTTTTTGATTGATACAAAAACTCCAGCTTCTCCGGTCATTTCAGGCGCGGGGTCGGCAGGCGGGCCTATAATCTTCCTGTTTCGAACATATTGTTCGATAGTGTCTTTTGCAAGTTTTACGAGAGGATGCATAATCATAAACCATCTGTAGGGGCGTTGCATGCAACGCCCCTACTTGCTCTATTTTTTCCTTGTGAGAACATAATCGGCAATAGTAAGGAGTGAGTTTTTTTCCATTGAGTCATTAAAGATATCGAGCTCTGCTTTGGCTTCATTAATAAGGCTGCTTGCCTTCTCGTATGATTTCTCAATGGAGCGGTGTTTATTGAACATCTCTTGCACATCGGCGAGGTCCGTCTCCGTTATGCTCTCGGCTTTAATTATTTCTTTTATCCTCTCAACTTCACTGTCATTCGCATCTCTGAGCAAATTAATAAGGGGCAATGTGATCTTCCCCTCTTCAAGGTCTTTGCCGAGGTTTTTTCCGAAGACCTTTTCTTCGGCCCTGTAATCAAGAATATCATCCGCCATCTGAAAGGCAAAGCCAAACTTCAGCCCGAAAGAAGCTAGCGCGTCTTCCTGCTCCTGTGTTGCATTGCCGAGTACCGCCCCGCCCTTGCAGGCCGCTGACATCAGGATGGCTGTTTTGCCCTGTATTATTTTCATATAATCGTCTTCAGACATATCAGGATTGCCCTGTTTGCTGAGCTGGACCAATTCCCCCTCGCTCATTTTTGCCGTTGCAGTACAGAGCGCGTCCATGATCTTGTGTCTGTTCAGCAGGTTTGCGAGCCTCAATGCGTTTGCATAAAGAAAATCTCCCACAAGGACCACGACCTGGTTGCCCCATATAGAGTGGGCAGACGGCTTACCCCGCCTGAGATGGGCCCCGTCAACCACATCATCATGGATCAAGGAAGCAGCGTGAATAAATTCAACACTGCTGGCAAGGGTGCTGACTTCGCCGCCCCTGGTACCTAAGATACCGGAGCTGAGTATGGCAAGAAAGGGTCGAATGCGTTTTCCTCCTGCTGAGGAGATATGTTTACCGACCGCAGAGATAGCCGGGGCAACAGTTCCAAGTATTTCGGACATCCTGTCCTCAGTTGCCCTGAGGTCTTCTTTGTAATATTCCCAGATTTGATCGATAGTCATTTGTTTCATATTTTATATTCTTAAGCCCTCATCATTATAGAATCCAGGTCCACCCCTGGTTCATTCAACTTGTGCAAATCTTCAGGCCTGAACACGCCTTTTTCAGTAATTATACCAGTTACGTATTTTGCAGGTGTAACGTCAAAGGCGATATTTCTTACCTTGACGCCTTCAGGGGCTATGTGGCATCCGAAAATGTGGGTTACTTCTTCGGGCCCCCTTTCTTCGATTGGGATAAGGTCTCCTGTCGGTATCGAAAAATCAATACTGCTTAGAGGCGCGGCAACGTAAAAGGGCACGCCGTTTTCCTTGCATAAAACTGCGAGTGAATACGTCCCTATCTTGTTTGCAACATCTCCGTTTGCAACTGTCCTATCCGTGCCGACAATGGCGAGATTTATTTCTCCTTTTCGCAAGATGGCGCCGGCGGTATTGTCAGTAATCAGGGTTACCGGGATCTTGTCCTCCATCAACTCCCAGGCCGTCAGCCGGCAGCCCTGAAGCACGGGTCTTGTCTCGTCGGCATATACCTGGATTTTCTTTCCCTGCTCAACCGCTGCCCTTATCGGACCTGTGGCTGTTCCATATCCTCCTGTCGCAAGCGAGCCCGCGTTACAATGTGTAATAATCGTATCGCCGTCTTTTATGAATTGGGCTCCCCATTTACCGATTGTCTTGTTGATCTCAATGTCCTGCTCCAGCACCCTGTTTGCCTCTTCTGTCAGAAAGACCTTCAGTGCATCAACTGATTCATCTTTTCTTTCTGCCAGCAGTTTTCTTGTCCTGTCAACTGCCCACTGAATATTTACCGCCGTGGGCCTCGTTGCCAGCAGAGTCTGGAATACGGGTTCCAGTCCTTTCATAAAATCAGCGAAATTGTCCGCCTTAATTTCCTTTGCCCCTATGGCAATACCCATGGAAGCGGCTATACCTATTGCCGGGGCTCCGCGTATCCAGAGTTTTTTTATACCCTCTGCAACCGTATGATAATCTTTGCAATCCACATAAACAACTTCCCTCGGCAATTTGGTCTGATCAAGCATTTTGACCACGCCGTCAACCAGTTCTATCGTTTTGACCATTTTTTCTCCTCATATATGAATATTGAATTGGGGAAGCGCCGTCATAACTACCAGGGCCGCCGTAAGCATAATCAAGACGACTACCGTGCCCCATGCTATGTAATTATACCCTTTCGGGTTTTTATATTTCCCCATGATCCTTTCATTGTTGACAAGCAATAAGGCAAATACAAGGACAAAGGGAAGTAAAATGCCATTCAATAAGGACGACAGGACCATTAAAAGCACTAACGGAGCATTCGGTATCAGGACTAAAAGTGCTGATATGACTATCAGCGCGGTATAAATCCACATAAACTGCGGGGCATCTTTGAAGGTCTTATTTACGCCTGCTTCCCATCCCAAAGCTTCACAGATGTAATATGCCGTTGCAAGCGGAACAACAATGGCCCCAAGTATGGATGCGTTAGCAAGACAAACGGCGAAAAGGACAGACGCATATTGCCCTGCAAAAGGCGCGAGGGACAGGGCCGCCTCCTTTGCCTCATTTATTCTTATCCCGTGCGGGTACAGGGTCGTAGCGCAAGTCACTATTATAAAAAAAGAGATAACATCCGTCATAATGCACCCTATAATAACATCGAGTTTTGAGACCTTGTAGTTCTCTTTCTTTATCCCTTTTTCCGCAATAGATGATTGTAAATAAAACTGCATCCACGGCGTTATGGTCGTCCCGATTATCGCTATGGTAAGCATGATAAATTCAGACTCGAGTTTTACCTTTGGAACAAGGGTGCCCTGTAAGACCTCGCCCCATTTAGGCTCGGACATAAAGCCTGAAATCACATAGCCGAAATAAAGCATGGAGGCTATTAACAAGACTATCTCAACAATTCGATAGCTGCCCCTCGTGACCAGCAGCCATATCATAAAAGCTCCGAAAGGCACCATCACATATTTGCTCATGCCGAATATCTCCATACTCGCCGCCCAGCCTGCAAAATTAGCAATCGTTGTCCCGAAGTTGGCAACCAGCAAAACTATCATCATAAAGAAAGTTGTCTTTACACCGTAATTTTCCCTGATAAGATCTGAGAGTCCTTTCCCGGTTACAACACCCATCCTCGCAACCATTTCCTGTATAACTATCAGGGCTGCGGTCGTAGGAATTAACGTCCATAAAAGCATATAGCCGTAGCGTGCCCCTGCAACCGAATAAGTGGTGATCCCCCCGGCGTCATTGTCAATGGAAGCGGTTATGATTCCGGGCCCTATTATGGAAAGGGAAACAAGGAGTCTTCTCCACAGGCTCATACGCTCCTCCTCTTTTTCCTGGATGATTGAGGAAGGAGAATGTCTATAACGTCATCGATTGTCACTATCCCAAGCATATCTCCTTTGTCATCGACGACGGGAATGGCAAGAAGGTTATATTTAGACATAGTCTCAGCAACAACACGCTGATTGGTGTCGGGAAAAACTGTTTTTAACTTTGTCTCCATAATTTCAGACAGAAGCTCATGGGGGGAGTGAAGTATCATATCCTTCAGGGTAGTAATCCCGATAAGCTTCTCATTTTCAACAATGAATATGTAAGAAACGGATTCAACGTCGTGGGCGTCTATTTTAAATTTTTCAATGGCATCCTTAATTGTCAATTCCGGCGCATAGGCAATAAACTCATTGGTCATAAGTCCGCCAGCTTCATCCTCTTCATGGGCGAGCAGCTCCTGAATATCCTGGGCGTCTTCATCTTCAATCAAATCCAGCAGCTCCTTTGCCTTGTCCTTTTCAAGATCAGCTATCAGGTCTGCGGCCTCATCAGGGGGCATTCTTTCAACAACTTCAGAGGCATAGTCCTTATCAATATCTTCGATAATCGTCTTTTGTAAATCAGGGGCCAGCTCAGGAAGCGCTTCAGCTGCAACATTAGGGTCTAATCCTTTAAAAAAAGTAATACCCTGTTCCTGTGGCATTTTACTGATGATGTCCGCGATATCAGCCGGATGGAGGGCGGAAATCATCTGGCGGGGAATGGTCAGAGACAGTTTTGAAAGCCTCGGCTCCAGGGGCTGTATAAAGCTCCAGCGGATTATGTTCTGAGGCAGTGTCTTTCCCAGCAGCTCATATAATTTTTCGCTTTTCCTCTCAATACCAAGACGTCTCAGTATCCCCCTTATCCCGACATCGACACCGCTGACACAGGCATGGTTTTTCTGGCCTTCGAGCTGCACATCATTTACCCGTACGACTTTGGCGCCGTCGGCGTCTACAATCTGCTTGTCGAATATGTCCCGGACTATCAGCAGGATTTCATCGGAAGGCTCATATGGCTCGACCCTTGGTGAATATACTTTAGAAGATATAATGCGCCTGTTGAAGATGCCGACGTTTTCCCACTCAAGGCAGTAGCGTTTCTTTTTTTCCTCTAAGATAAGCGCTGAGATGCGGGGAAGAGGGTCGCCTTTAATGACAACGAAGTCTTTTACTCTTCCGAGTTCATCCCCTTTCGGATCAAGAACGGGCATTTTCAACAGTTCACTGACAAAGAGCTCGCCGAAAAGGGGCATGAAGACCTCCAGCCTATTAATATATGATATATTTTCTACATCTTAACCATGAAGTATACCTAAGGCAGGGAATTTTCGGCAACCTAAAATTAAAAACGGGCTATAGGCTATAGGCAAGGGGCACGAGGTAATGTATGGATATCCTCATACCTAGCCCCTTGCCTCTTGCCCTATCTGTTCTTTTGCTTTTTTTTCTTGTATTTTTTTTATTATCAGATTTGTCACTATACCGTTAAATATCCCGGTTATTAATCCCGCAATAAGAATAAAAGGACTGACAATTAATATAGCCTCAATCTGACGGACAAACAGGAAGTAAGCAAGGAACAACTGCGTGATGTTATGTGTCAACGCCCCGAAAATGCTCAGAGTTACCGGGCTGAAAAGCCTTCCGAATATGACCTTAAGCACCCACATTACTAAAGTGCTTGCTACCCCGCCGCCAAGACTCATAACAAAAGCAGGGCCGAGAAATGTCCCCGCCAGGAGGCTTCTGATAACGACCCTTGTGAGTGTAACAATCATCCCTGCCCTCAACCCATACAAATAAAGCGTAGTAAGGGTAATGATGTTGGCTAATCCCAGTCGAAGCCATGGCACAGGGGTGGGGATCAGGGCCTCGATGCTGTGCAATCCGACGGCATAGGCGGAGAGAAGGGCTATGTGAAGAGTTTCCGGGCGGATTTTATTGTTTAATCCCCCCTGCCCCCCTTTAGTAAAGGGGGGAGGGGGGGGGATGTCATTTATTTTCTCCATATGGTCTTAAGTATAAAACCGGAGAAAGGAAAAATAAAATAAAAATTTTGATCATGTTCAAAAGAGTCGGAGAAATCTAAAGGATTCAAAGGGTCAGGGTTGCACGGATTCGAGTGGAATGAAATAAGCGCATTATTAAATTGGTTTTGCCTTAATAAATAAACTGATATTGAAGATACTTAACCTCATGGAATGGATAAACTCAATAATATTGAATCGACAATAGCATGAAATGATCTAAGTTATTTACTTAATGATTTAACTTACATGGATATTATGCCGATTGATAGTAAGAAATAGATCATAAGGATAAATAGTGTTTAAAAGAAATCTAATAAAAATATTTTTTATCATTTCCTGCCTGATCGCAATATCATTTCCGTTAGTTAACATTTACTTTATCATACCTCCATTTAGCGCATTACTGGCCCGGAATACTGAAGATGAGGCAGTGCGTCTGGCACGGCATTTATCATCACTGGTTCTTGACAAAAATAACGAATTAAAGAAGCCTGATAGCTTTGCAGGTTCTATTGAGCAAGTTAAAGAATACTATAATCTGGATAAAATCAAGCTCTTTTCGAGTAAGGGAGTAATTATTTACTCTTCTGATCCCAAGGATATAGGGGAAATTAACAACAAAAATTATTTTCATGAAATCGTGGCAAAAGGAAATGCCTATTCAAAAATTGTACAAAAGGAATCTAAATCTCTTGAGGAGCAATTGATGAAGGCTGATGTAGTGGAAACATACGTGCCGATTATGCAAGGCGACAGGTTCCTGGCTGCCTTCGAAATTTACTATGACATTACCGACAGAAATCAAATGATGCAAAAGACCGTATTCCGTTCTTCTTTAATATCATTTGCGATTATGTTCGGTTTTTTCATAATAATGGTCATATTCTTATTCAGGGCGGATAAAACAATAAATGAAGTTCAGCTGGACAGTCCGTTTATTAATTACAACAAGCCGTTACATCTTTTGTCCGTAACGATGATTTCGTTATTCATTGCTGAGGCCGTGATAATGTTCATCATGTCTTTTCTCCCCCCTCAGCATAAAATCAGCCAGGCCGTGATCGATGCCGCTCTTCTGATTATGATAGTATCTCCATCATTGTACTTTTTCCTGTTTCGTCCGATGGTATTGCATATCGAACAGCGAAACCATGCAGAAGAAGATATTAAAAAGGCCCAGGATATATTGGTCCTGTCAAATATTGAATTGAAAACTGAAATTGAAGAACGCAAAAGGGCAGAGCAAAAGATAATCAAGTCCCAGCAGGAGTGGGAAGATACGTTCAATCTCATTACCGACATGATTACCATTCATGACAAGGACTATAATATCATCAAGGCTAATAAGGCAGCAGGAAAACTGCTTGATCTGCCTTTTTTTAAGGATACGAAGTTAAAATGTTATAAATATTATCACGGGACAAACGGACCGCCGGAGGGCTGCCCGAGCTGCAACTGTCTTAATACACTAAAGCCTGCTGTTTTCGAAATATTTGAGCCCCACTTAAACAGGCATATAGAAATAAGGGCCATACCCAGATTCGATGATAATAATCAGATTAACGGACTGATACACATTGTCAGGGATGTTACAAAACGTAAAGAGATGGAGGAGAAATTACAAAACATGTCATTAAAAGATGAGCTTACGGGCCTTTATAACCGGCGCGGCTTCTTCACTCAGCTCGAACACCAGATAAAAGTAATTAAACGTCAGAAGGAGAGGGTCTTCCTGCTTTATGCTGACATAGATAATTTTAAAGAAATAAATGATTCATTCGGTCATCATGAAGGCGATTTAATATTGGTTGAGGCTGCAAATATTTTTAGATCTACTTATCGGGAATCTGATGTAATTGCACGTTTGGGCGGAGACGAATTTGTGGTTTTTCCAGTCGGCAATGAAGAAGCTCATGTTAATTTGATTATTGCCCGTTTGCAAAAAAGCGTTGATGCTTATAATACGCAAGAAAAGAGAGGGTATAAGCTCTCAATTAGTGTGGGGGTGGCGCCTTATGACCCGGCATATTTTCATTCTGTTGACGGGCTGCTGGCTGAAGCAGACAAATTAATGTATGAGCAGAAAAGGCAGAAGCACAAGGTTTAAGATTATTCAAAGACAGTATCATTGACACCCATTTAACCCCAAAAATGCGTTAAAAATAATATTTAGTTTGCTGATTGATATTCTTTTTTTAAGATATCGATTTTCCCAAATAAATTTTTTGTAATTAATATTTTTTTGTCAGCATACACCAGCACGCCGTCAAGCCCCATTGACTCCAGCAGTTTCATCCCCTTTTCAGCGCCGAGAATTAATATGGCTGTATCAATCCCGTCAGCCATATACCCTTCAGGCGCTATGACTGAGACGCTTATCAAACCGGAGTCTGACGGATAGCCCGTTGCGGGGTCGATTATATGATGATAGCGTTTGCCGTCCTTTATGAAAAAACGCTGATAATCACCGGCGGTTGATATGGCGCTGTCCTTTAAATGGACGCTCGCAAAGATGTCCTCCCACGGTTTTTCGGAATTGGCATTTTCCGGCCTCGGGTCCTGGATACCGACCTTCCATGCATTCCCTGACGTGCTCAAACCGTAACCCCTTATGTCGCCCGCAAGCGCAACAAGCGCGGCCTTAATGCCTCTTGCCTTTATTGCCGCAACTGCCTTGTCGGCGGCATAACCTTTTGCTATCCCTCCGAGGTCAAGCTCCATGCCTTTGTCTTCAAGATAGATACTGGAAGAATTACTGTTAATTTTTATTTTCTTATAACCGACCAGCTTCAGGGCACTTTTAATCGCATCCGCAGGCGGCATTGACGGATCAGCCGGACGTCCCGAGAACTTCCACAGTTTTAGAACAGGCGTAATAGTCGGATCAAAGGCCCCGTTTGTAATCCTGGAAATGCCAATGGTCTTCTGCATTAAGTCCATTGTTTCCTTGCTGACATGTACAGGTTTTATTCCTGCCTCCCTGCTGACAGCGCTGATCTCGCTGTCCTCTTCGAAATTATTCAGGAACTTATCAAGCTTCTGGATCTCCGCAAATCCCGCGTCAATCGCTTCTTTGGCCTTTTCTTCCGACGTACTAACCACCGTTATAGTACAGTAGGTATCCATCAACACCCGGCTCTCTTTATACATCTGGTCCTGCTTTGTGCAACTGAATAAAAGCGATAAGCAGCAAGCTATAAGCAGTAAGCTGTAAATGGGCAGACTTATTTTTTTACCGAAGGCTGACCGCTGAAAGCTGACCGCTGTCTTTCTTCTCATGCTTCCGCCTCTCTTAAACCGAGTTTTCCCCTGAGGAATTTTCCCGTAAATGATTTTGGATTTGACGCAACTTCCTCCGGTGTCCCCGAGGCCACTATATTGCCTCCTTCTTCACCGCTTTCCGGTCCTAAATCAATAATATAGTCCGCGCTTTTTATGACATCGAGATTGTGTTCGATAACAACAACACTGTTGCCTGCCTTTACAAGCTCATTCAGTACCTCAAGAAGTTTCTGAATATCAACAAAGTGAAGGCCTGTTGTAGGCTCATCCAGGATGTAAAGCGTATTCCCTGTGGCTTTTTTACTCAGTTCTCTTGAGAGCTTGACCCGCTGCGCTTCACCTCCTGAAAGTGTTGTTGCCGATTGTCCGAGCTTTATATAACCGAGTCCTACTTTTTCAAGTGTAGAGAGTTTACGTTTTAAAGGGGGAATCGAATCAAAGAATTCAAGCGCCTGGGTTACGGTCATATCAAGGACATCCGAAATGTTTTTATATTTATATTTTATCCCAAGTGTTTCTCTATTATACCTGCTGCCCTTGCATACTTCGCATTGCACATAGACATCAGGGAGAAAATGCATTGACACCTTGATCAGCCCGTCGCCCTTACAGGTCTCGCACCTGCCCCCCGTGATATTAAAACTGAACCTGCCGGGTTTGTATCCCCTGACCCTTGATTCGGGGAGTTGGGAAAACAGGTCCCTTATAAATGTAAAAATACCGGCATACGTTGCCGGATTGGAGCGCGGGGTCCTTCCTAACGGGGACTGGTCTATATCGATGACTTTATCTATCTTATCAATTCCCTCTATGCGTTCATGTTTGCCGGGGAATTCATTTGAAGAGTATAGCTTCTTTGAAAGCGCCTTATAAAGGATTTCAATTATCAGTGTGCTTTTGCCTGATCCGGAAACCCCGGTAACGCACGTTAAGACACCCAGAGGTATTTTAACGTTAATGTTTTTAAGATTGAATTCTGTTGCCCCCTTTATAGTAATGAAGTCCCCGGGCCTTCTTCTGTCATGAGGAACAGGGATAGTCGCATGTCCACTCAGGTAAGGTCCGGTTACGGATTTACTGTCATCCATTATATGCTGCACACTGCCCTCCGACACAATATAGCCTCCGTCTACCCCGGCGCGCGGCCCCATGTCAATTATATGGTCGGCCCTCTTCATGGTATCTTCATCGTGTTCAACCACTATTACGGTATTGCCCATTTCCTTTAATTTGCAGAGACTGTCAAGCAGTCTCCCGCAGTCTATCGGGTGCAGCCCTATAGTGGGCTCATCGAATATATAAAGCACCCCGGTGAGAGAGGAACCGATCTGGGTGGCAAGCCTGATTCTTTGCGCTTCTCCGCTTGAGAGTGTGACGGCGGGCCTGTCTAACGTAAGATAACCGAGCCCTACGTTACTGAGAAAATCGAGTCTTTCCTTTGTCTCTTTTAAAACCTTTGACGCTATGGTTTGCTCGGTCTTGGATAGCTTTAAATCCTTGAAAAAATCGATAACCTCGCTGATGGGTTTCGCCGACAACTCGCCTATGTTTAATCCGTTGATCCTTGCGGCAAGCGCTTCCTTTCGCAATCTTAACCCATTGCAGGCAGGACATTTAACAAGATTATGGGGACTTTCATCGTCTTCACTTATATTATGAAACCCAAGACCGTTACATTTCGGGCAGGCCCCAAAAGGGCTGTTGAAGGAAAAAAACCGGGGACTTATCTCAGGATAATTTACTCCGCAGTTCGGGCACGCGAGTTTCGTACTGAAGAAAAGGTCTTTCTCTTCGTCAATGATGTTGATTATGACGACATCAGAGAAACCCATCGCATGAGAAATTGCCCTTGAAATATGCTTCTCAATGCCCGGTTTGATAATTAATCTGTCAATAACAATATCTATGTTATGTATCTTGTATCTGCTTAATTCTATTTCCTTGGTAATATCTACCATTTCACCGTCTATCCTGGCGCGTATAATCCCCTTTTTCCTTGCCTCATACAGCTCTTTCTTATATAACCCTTTTCGTCCGATCACGATTGGAGAAAGCACCTGGATGCGCGTCTTGGGGGGGAAAGTGGCGATAGCATCGATTATCTGCTGGACTCGCTGGGTTGCAATGGGACTGCCGCATTTATAACATAACAGGTTCCCGATCCTTGTATATGCCACCCTGAGATAATCGTATATCTCCGTGATAGTGCCGACAGTGGAGCGCAAACTCCTGGCTGTTGTCTTCTGCTCTATGGCAATGGAAGGCGAAAGCCCTTCAATGGAATCCACATCAGGCTTTTGCAGTTGCTCAAGAAACTGTCTTGCATACGCGGAAAGGCTTTCCACATAGCGCCGCTGCCCCTCGGCATAGATTGTATCAAACGCAAGGGAGGACTTGCCGGAGCCGGAGGGCCCGGTAATAACTATAAGACTGTCGCGGGGTATTTTAACATCCAAATTTTTGAGATTGTGGACCCTCGCGCCTTTAATTACTATTTCATTCAACATAAAATCGCCTTTAACCTGTTAGAATTTTTACTATAACTCATCAAAGTTACATGATTCAAATGGAGGTTAGATTAATAAAAAATTTTCCATTCCCTTGAATTAGTACCCCTAATACTTCTATAATTAAAACATTATTTATCAAAAATGGAGGGAAAACATGAAGAAAAGGAATTACCTGTTTACATCTGAGTCCGTATCAGAGGGACATCCTGATAAAGTCGCTGATCAAATTTCAGATGCGGTCCTTGATGCAATATTTGAGCAGGATACGGCTGCCCGCGTAGCATGCGAAACCCTGGTCACTACAGGGATGGTGCTAATAGCCGGTGAAATTACTACCTCAGCCTGGGTCGAGTTACAAAATGTAGTACGCCAAACAGTTAAACGTATCGGTTACAACCATTCAGATATGGGCTTTGATTGGGAGTCCTGCGCTGTCCTGACTTCCATAGACAAGCAATCGGCGGACATTGCTATGGGTGTTAATGAAACCGGCGATCATGAACAGGGCGCCGGCGATCAGGGGATAATGTTCGGCTATGCAACCAATGAGACTGAAGTCCTCATGCCCGCCCCGATTACCTACGCACACCGACTTATGCAGCGCCAGGCCGAAGTTCGCAAAAATGGCACTCTGCCGTGGCTGCGTCCCGATGCCAAGAGCCAGGTGACATTCCGCTATGAAGACAGTAAACCCGTTGCCATAGAAGCAGTAGTTCTGTCGACACAGCATGCGCCTGACATAGAATATAAAGCCCTTAAAGAGGCTGTTATGGATGAGATTATCCTGCCGGTCTTACCAGCAGACTGGATTCATCCAAGCACAAAGTTTCACATCAATCCCACCGGGCGTTTCGTCATAGGAGGACCTGTCGGAGATTGTGGAGTCACCGGCCGTAAGATTATTGTAGATACTTACGGCGGCGCTGCCCGGCATGGCGGCGGCGCTTTCTCCGGTAAAGACCCTTCCAAGGTAGACCGTTCTGCTGCTTATGCCGCCCGCTATGTGGCAAAAAATATTGTTGCAGCCGGTTTGGCAGACCGTTGTGAAATCCAGGTCTCTTATGCCATAGGTGTTGCCGAACCTATATCCATTACTATTGAGACCTTTGGTACAGGCAAAATTGATGAAGAAAAAATTATAGAGCTTGTGCGCGAGCACTTCGATCTGAGACCTCGCGGTCTGATCAAGATGCTTGACCTGTTACGGCCCATATACAGTGCAACTGCTGCCTATGGACACTTCGGTAGAGAAAACGAAGGCTTTTCCTGGGAAAAGACTGACATGGCTGAGACACTGAAGCAGGCTGCAAAATAAATATATAATATCCTGTAATCGGCCGGAGAGGTCAGGAATTATATGATTAGAAAAAAAGTAATTCAGGAGGTTATTGAATGTCTACAACGGCAGCAGAGAGAAAAACAAATGATTATAAAGTCGCCGACACAGGTCTGGCAGATTGGGGCAGAAAAGAAATAGAAATAGCTGAAAAAGAAATGCCCGGCCTTATGGCTATGAGAAAAAAATACGCTACCGAAAAGCCTTTACAGGGTGTAAGGGTTTCCGGTTCACTTCATATGACAATTCAGACAGCGGTTCTCATAGAAACCCTTGTTGATCTGGGAGCGGATGTCAGATGGGCCAGCTGCAATATATTCTCAACTCAGGATCATGCTGCTGCAGCAATAGCAGCGGCAGGTGTCCCTGTTTTTGCATGGAAGGGTGAAACACTTGAAGAGTACTGGTGGTGTACGAATGAAGCGCTGACTTTTCCGGGAGGCAAGGGGCCTCAGTTGATTGTTGATGACGGTGGTGATGCCACGCTGTTCATCCACAGAGGATACGAAGCAGAAAATAATTCGGCTATTCTAGATGAGCCGACGGACAATAATGAACTGCAAATAATCAATGCTCTTTTAAAAAAGCTCCTGGTTGAAGACAATCAAAAATGGCACAGGACAGTAAGTGAATGGAAAGGTGTAAGTGAGGAAACCACTACAGGTGTTCACAGATTATATGAAATGATGAATAAAGGGACGCTCCTTGTTCCTGCAATTAATGTAAATGACTCAGTTACAAAATCCAAATTCGACAATCTCTACGGTTGCAGAGAATCCCTGGCCGACGGCATCAAGAGAGCTACGGATGTTATGCTCGCCGGAAAGGTTTCGGTTGTCTGCGGATATGGCGATGTGGGTAAGGGATGCGCCAAGTCATTGAAGGAATACGGCTCAAGGGTAATCGTCACTGAGATTGACCCTATCTGCGCTCTTCAGGCGGCAATGGAAGGTTACGAAGTCGCTACAGTTGAAGACACCCTTGGCGAGGGGGACATTTATGTTACAACCACCGGCAACAGAGACATTATAAGAATTGAGCACATGGCCAAAATGAAAGACCAGGCCATTGTATGCAATATCGGGCACTTTGATAACGAAATCCAGGTGCATAAGCTCTTTGCCTATCCCGGCATTCAGAAGGTCAATATCAAGCCCCAGGTTGATAAATACATATTCCCTGAGGGGCATTCCATTTTCCTGCTTGCTGAAGGAAGACTGGTCAATCTCGGTTGCGCCACAGGTCATCCTTCATTTGTAATGTCAAACAGCTTTACCAACCAGACCCTTGCGCAGATCGATCTCTGGAAAAACAAAGACAGTTATGAAAAGAAAGTATACCGTTTGTCAAAGGTCCTTGATGAGGAAGTTGCAAGACTTCACCTGGACAAGATAGGAGTTAGATTGACAAAGCTTACAAATGAACAGGCGGATTACATCGGGGTCCCTGTTGAAGGCCCTTACAAAGCGGAGCATTACAGGTATTAATTAACAGAACTATACAATAAAGAGGGACAGGTTTTATTAACTGTCCCTCTTTATTTTCCTGAGTATATGACAAGAATTATTGATAGACGCTTATCATAAGAAAAAAAGCTTATTCTTAATATTCCTTATTGAATTAATGTAATGTGGAGGCATCTCCATTTGTGGAAGAGACAACAAGAGCCAACACGTTTGCAGTCCCTGAAGTACATGTAGCGGCTTTTGTATCATCTGCCGCAGTTACTGTTGAATCCTGTCCTGTTCCAGGGGTGACATTATAAAATTGAATGACTTCTCTAATCCGCTCATTAATTGATGGATATGCATCAAAGACTTTATCTTCCCCATAGCCTCTATCATTAGTATAATTTCTTACCTTTGCAAGCACATTCATATATACAGTTGCGGGAATTCCAAAATGACCCTGAACTACTTTCATACCTTCCAGATCAGCCTCCAATTCCTGTTCCCTGATATAGCTCCTTGAAGTCAGGTTTCGTTTTTGACAGTGCCCCAATTTAATGTGAGATATCTCATGGGCCAGAATAAACATAAGTTCATTATCATTAAAATTATTTAAAGCCCCTCTGTAAACTACCAAAGTGTAATTATTACAAAGGGCATAGGCTTGCGGCATATTATTTTCTATGACTGCGTATCGGTATTTGTGCATATTCATTTGATCCATTACTCGTACTAATTTGTCGGTCAATATTTGAATTCGCTTATATGTTTCAGGCTCTTCATTCCAGTCTACGATTTTTAATTGAGTAGCGGCACAGCCGTAACTTAAAACTATCCATATAACCATAAGAACTGTAATGACTCTTTGCACGGGATTTCCTTATTCTGTAAATTACCATTACAGACCGCAAGTCCCATGCCCATACTTAACACCTTAAAATTATTAGTTATTAAATTGTGAGAAAATAATTAAGAGTGTAAAATAACGCATCACTGCGTAAAATTTTCCTACAGCATTGAATTTATGGACAGCCTTTGAATGAAGGGGGGGTTGGCAATCAGCCAGGTTTGGCGGGGTTTGGTGGGCGAGTCTTCAAGAAGTCGAAGCGACCCTTAAAGACCCGCATTGGGAGACAACTACGATCTTTAGCCTTCTTCAGCAACTAAATGGTAGAAAAACTAAAATTAATAAAAGCTCACAGATTTAGTGATGTGTTGTTGTAGTGCTTGCGTCACTACCACCACTGCCGCCACCGCTAACAGCTATAGCAATTCCAATAGCGCCGGCAGTTGTTGCTGCTGCTGCTCCTATCGTTCCCGCAGAAATTCCAGCTTCAGCTATAAACCCCGCTGCCTCGCCGGCTTCAGCCGTAGTCTGAGCTGCAACCAATGCAGATCCTACCTTTTGATATCCTGCCTCATTAAGCGTTGATATAAGTGCATCCTTATCAGCAATAATATGACCAAGGACTTCACCATTTGACTCATTTATTACCGGTAACGCTACCTGTGTGTCAGTCAGCGCCGGGGCAGTTACTCCCTCTATGTATTGCCCGCCGGCTTTCGCGGCAATTTCCTTTGCCTTACTCACTGATGCAATCTTTTCAACAACTGCCTCCTGCGCACCCAATTGTGATACGTCCGCAATATTAAGCAGCATAAACAAAAAAACAATCATTAATAAAACAGTCTTTTTCATCTGTTGCCTCCTTTTGCCGCGTCTATATTTGACGATTTCTGTGTATCGTTAAAGAATATTCCAACTATGAGATGGTGTAAACGGGGTATTAGTGATTATAAAACAAGTATTAAATATACTCGTTATATTTTAATGATGTAATCTTTAATCTATTCTGAAAACAACGACTGTATGCGACTAATGATTTTTAAATGCCTTCTTGTCCAGAATGTCTCAACAAGTCCGACTTTCCATTGATTGCTCTCTTTATACATCTTCAATTTTGTTACGTTCATCTTTTTAAGCAGTATAACAGCATGGTCTGATTCTATTGTTTCAAATTCCCATACCCTGTCGTTTAAAATAACGTCAGGATCAAAATTAGTCATAAAGGCCTGCCAATAACTATTAAATATAATTCCATTACTGCTTACATTATTTGATATATCTTCCTTTGATATATCTACTCCTCTATCCGCCGATATCTCATAAATATCATTGATTATTGTTTGGCGTGATTTTTCTGTCATTAATTCCCAGGCAGCTCTGAAATTTCGTTCATCCAGAAAAATAAAATATTTTTCTGCTGACTGCAGTATTAAAGGAATAGACTTACTGTGATCTTCAGCGTAAACATAATCGGGAAATATTAAAAAGTAACTCAGGATGAAAACTGAGATTATGGCGGAAAGCTTACGCATCAGATTAAACTGATAAAAAAGGAATGATATTTTATCTAAGCAGCAGGCTCTTGTCTTTGTTAATGAAGATTTTCAAATTTCTTCCTATGATGTCAAATAATGAATTAAAGTGGTCTATATCCTGTCCCGTGTCCCGTGTCCAAGGAGCAAGTGAATAGTCGTAAGCGATTTTTGAGTCAGCGCCAGTGAACAGCCTTAACGGAATAGTAACACTAATTCCTTTATCGTTATACCCTTTATTGAATTCATCCGTAAAGGGCGATGTGTCAGTAACAGTATACCATGCTCTAAGGATTACACCGTTAATAAATTTAGATACAGTAAACTTCACACCATTATCACCTGCCAGAAACCTACCGGCCTTCGCATCTATCGAAATGTTCATTTCTGATATATTAAGCCTGGCGTTTACAAATGCCGTAGTATAATAATCTTTCACATCTTCCTTTTTGAATTGTAAAGGCCGGCCCGGGTCCCTTTTCTTCACTACACTTCCGCTTAGACCCAGCAATATCCTTCCGTCAAGAACCGGCTTTGCAATCTCCGCATCAAGTCCTGCATACTGTACCTCTAAATATCCTGCAGAAACCTTTCCGTAAAGTTCATGTCCGGTCTTATAAATCTGGTCAAATAAGAGTTTCCCAAGCGCTAAGCTTTCCTTTTTATATAAAACAAGATCGCTCCTTACAGGTATTGATAACGGCTCGTTGGATGAAGAGATATTGTTGGCAGGATACCCTTCGAGCCCTGTTAGAATTGTTGCGCCGTCCCAAACATTATAACTTACCCATCCCATAAGCCCTAATCTGTATTTAAAGAACCCTGACGGATCATTCAGGAATGTCTCAAAAGACGGTTTAATGCCGTATCTGAATGACTTTTTGTACCATGCCTGGATATCACGCTTATCTGCAATATCGGTATTGATCTCTGATAGATAAAGAAATTCAGTAACCGTGAGTTTCTCATCAAGTAAATTGTTTATGTCTGCCTTAACAGCGCTAAGCTTATATTGAACAATGCCGTTTTGCTTGATTATGATATGGACCTTTTTAATATTATCAGGTACAATTTTATTGATTATATCCAAGACCACCCCGATTGCCTTTGTGCTGAAATAATATTTGTCATTTTGCGACTCTATCCAGAGTTCATCCCCTTCTACATCAACCCCTATATCGCTGAAACCGGATAAATATAAAGCTGCCGCTATCCTTTCAGATAAAGGGTTTTTGCTTTGGGCCGCCTTCTCTTTGTAAGGCAGATCGTATATAGGAATAAGCGGGTTTCCAATATCAAATGCTAATGACACATTGACCCCTATTTCATTGCCCCTTTGGTAGCTCAAGTCAAGTTCAGACCACTCTGTCGGTTTATATCTGAGACCGAAGTTATATTTTGAAGGAGCAGGCTCCTCGAAATATTCCTTTTGTGCAGGGTCCCTCGTCTGTTCGTGATATCTTATCGGGCTGTATTCAAACATGAGCGCAAAGTTTTCATAGGGGGCAAACTGAATGCCCCAGAATATTTGTGAATCACTTAACCATTCCGCAGTGTCTCTGAACATCTCCAGTTCCAGGCCTTCGCCCTTATCCGGGAGCGGTTTTTTGCCGAATCTTCCGTTGCCGAAGCCAAGCGTCAAGTCAAAGGGATATATCTGCTTGCTTGCTGCTATATACTGGGATGGATAAATACGCGTGCCGTGAGGGTCCATAAAACCAATTGCCAGTGCAGGCAAATATTTGCCCTCGGAGAGAAATTGATATTTCAGATCAACTGCCTTATCTTTAAAATTACCATATTTTGTTGAGAGAGCAGGGACCCCGCTGACTTCAGTAATTCTCAGATCAAGCTCAAGACCTTTTAACAGACTTATGACGCCGTAATAATTCTTGTAAGGCCTTATCTGACTGAAACCGACACGGTAACTGTCTTCTCTTATCACACGGGCAGTTGGAATTTCCATCAGACCCGTCCCGCCCCAGTTGGACGGATACGTAAACGGCTCATCAGATGCATATATAGATGACAACATGGGAAAAACAGAGAACACGAGAAAAGAAATGAAAGCCGGAAATAATGAAGGACGAGGACAGAGACCGAATAGTTTATTCACTATGGCGCTGTTCCCGCGCTTCTCTAAAATCAATTATTGCCACACCTGTAGACAGTGCAATTTCAAGAAGAATCTGTTTTATATCCTTAATCTCTCTCAGCCAGGCAATATGGTCCAATTTTTCTGAAACAACAATAGTATCGCCTGGTTCAATATCTTCTTTCTCTTCACTGAAAGCATTCAGCTCCCATCTTGATTTCGAGTTATTCCATTTTATAAATCCCTGTGACAGCTTTCTTGCGGTACCATCGACTTTTAAAACATATCCCCTGCCCCTGTCTGCATATTCAGTATATCCGCCTGCCATATTAATATAGTCTTTATAATCAACCTTATCAGAATAATTATAACTACCACGGGACATTACCGCACCATCCACATTAACTACACTGCGTTCCATAGGGATATACAGGCTGTCCCCTTCCTCAAGCTCTATATCATTTTGACTGCCCTTTAATAGTCTCAGATGGTCAAGCTTTATAGTCATCCTGCCTGTGGCCCTTAATGCCTTAAGCGAGGTTATAAATTTCTGATTATGCTGTAATTCCAATTTTTTTGCCTCGACTGCTTCTTTTGAAAAAGCATCGGATACTTGTGATGTGCCTTCAGCAAGTATTTCCTTTTCCAGTCTTAAAATAATTTCATCAAGGCGCTTCTGCCGTAATTTTCTAAGATTTTCCCGAGTGAAAACAGCTCCTCGTAAATAAGCTTTCTCAGAGTAGCCCCCGGCCCTCTTTATCAGTAAAGATAACATCCCGCCTTTTTCAATAGTATAAGCGCCGGGCAGCATGACTGCTCCTTTAACGGTCACTGTTTGATACTGTTGTTGTTCAAGGGTATTCCGGACAAATAGATAATCAGTAATTCCCGATAACATATTTCGACCATGATCAACCTCCACAGCCTCCGGGATATCAATATGCAGTAACTCTGTCTGAGTATATGACTGAGTGATATTGAGACTGATTAATCCGGACTGGTCAGAGGCATTAAAGAGCGCCCCCAATATTATGAGAAGCAGATACTTTGAAAGCAACGTTTACTTAATCTCTTCCATCATTCTAATTAACAATATTTATATTATTCTTAACAAAAACATGTTGGTCTTCTGCAAAATTAATATTCAAAAGTTTCTCAGACAGCTTCATAGATTTGCCATTTCCATTGCCATTTCCATTATATGCCGGGTTATACGACGGGACAAAATCTTTCAATAAATTTCTTATCCATGCCCACTGCTGCCGCTTTATAACTTCTTCAAACAGCGAGACCTTATGCAGGACACTCTCATTATAATTGAACCCATTCTTACTCACAAATATTTTCGGATGTTCCGTAGGCTCAGAACATTCCGTATCTGCAAGGAGTTCTTCACAAAGCTTTTCTCCCTCCCTTATACCTGTAAAAACAAATGGGATATCAATCTCGGGCTCCAGGCCGTTAATACGGACCATCTCCCTGGCAATGTCTACAATCTTTATCTGCTCGCCCATATCCAGATGAAAGACCTCCCCTCCTTTTCCCATGGCTGCCGCCTGCAGGATAAGAATGCACGCCTCAGGAATGCTCATGAAATAACGTTTCATTTCATGATGGGTCACGGTCAGCGGACCGCCATGTCGGATTTGCTCCTTAAATGTCGGGATTACGCTTCCACGGCTTCCAATAACGTTCCCGAAACGGACGGACATGAACGCAGTTTTTCCCAAGGCGTTAAGCTCCCGGATAATTTTCTCCGCTACATGTTTAGTAGCGCCCATGATGTTCGTGGGCCTGACGGCTTTGTCCGTCGAAACCAGGACAAATTTCTCAACGTCGAAGGCAATAGCCGTCTCGGCAATAATTTTTGTCCCGAAGATATTCACTTTAACAGCCTCCTCAGGATATCTTTCCATTATGGGGACATGTTTGTATGCCGCCGCGTGAAAGACCACATCCGGAAGATGTTCATTAAAAACAGCCTCTATTTTGTATCTGTCACGTACATCAGCGACTACAGATACCAACTTAAAACCCTGACTGTGCCGGCTGATTTCCAATTCCATCTGAAACAACTCGGTTTCATCGATATCAAGAGCAATAATCTTTTCCGGCTCAAATGCCAATACCTGCCGTATCAGCTCTGATCCAATAGACCCTCCTGCGCCGGTAATCAATACCGTCTTTGACCGGATAAAGCCGGTCACAATTCTTTCATCAACCTTGACCTGTTCTCTTCCCATAATGTCCTCAATACGGATTTCTTTAATGTCGGAAAGAGAGATATTCCGGGTCACGATTTCATTGATTCCCGGGACAATTCTGATGTCCTTTACTGAAGATTCCCTTATACGACGAAGAATCTCCCGGATATTACTCGACGAAGCGGAAGGTATTGCAAGGAGCGCTACCTCAACATTCAATTTTTCTACTATGGCGGGCATGTCCGCTCTGCTGCCACAGACTTTTACCCCTTGAATATAATCACCGTGTTTCATAACGTCATCATCGATGAAACCCACCGGTATATACCGGCTGTTTTGCTGTCTTTGCATATCCCGGACAATCTGTTCCCCTACATTCCCGGCGCCTATTATGAGAGTACGTTTTGCGTCACGCCGATTTATTCCTCTCCTGTCGTGAAGATAAACCCTCTTGGAAACCCTGAACAAAGAGATAAGAAAAACGGACATGCCATAATCAATGATTAAAACAGAACGTGGGAATCCCTTAAACAGACTTTCAGGCCAAAGCATAAAAATTATCCCGAGGAGAATGAGGCTGATAGTATTTGCCTTAATAATATCCAACAATGAATACAGCCCCACATGTGACCAGCTCATATGATAAAGGCGGAACATTGCAAAGACCATATATTTCACTGTCAGAAAAACGAGCAGATAAGTCCAAAAACTATCTATATATATATGCCCGATGTTCCCGTCAAATCTCAGATAAAAGGAGAGGAATAATGATAAGGCCAGCAATAGACCGTCTGTTAAGACAAAGAAAACGGTGCGTCTGAATTTCGTTTTCCCCGGCATATAAGCCTTTAACATCTCTTTATCTATTTTCATGATCAACCTAATAAAAATTAATATCTTACTTTTCAGCAAATTCATAGTGGGGTATTAGCGGGTACATAATGAGTATTGAATATGCCGGGTAAAATTGATAAAAGAATTTCGGATTTTATAAACAGTTTTATCTGAAACGCGTCAAAGGATCTTCTTTAATTCACCGCAAACCTTATGAACTGTTTTCCTGTCCATGTGACTGTATAACGGCAATGCCAGTCCTTCACTGGCCGCCTTTTCCGCGACAGGAAGTTTTCCCTCATATTTTCTTCTGTATTCAAAATAAGCCTTCTGCATGTGTAAAGCCGGATAAAAATACTTCTTCGTTTGTATCCCCTTATCAAGCATAAACTGATATACCTCATCTCTCGTGGCTCTTGCCTTTTTATCATCTATAAAGATAGTCATATAATTTCCCGTCGATTTGCAATGCGCCGGTATCTTCTGGAACGCAATACCTTTGATACCTTTAAGATACCCCTTATAATATGCAATCAATTTATTTCTTTTTTGTACCAATTGTCTCATCTTTTCAAAATTTTTCAGCCCTACAATGGAATGAAACTCACTTATCCTGGCGCTCAAACCTATATAATCCACATCGTCTCCATTGTTACTTTTTCCATAGTCTCTCATCTGCCTGATTTTCCCGGCAAGCTCGTCATCGTCTGTAGTGATGAGCCCTCCTTCAATTGACGAAACTACCTTTGTAGGACTCATACTGAAGACCTCTACATCTCCGAAGCCGCCAATAAACTTTCCTTTGTATTTAGCTCCAAGGCCCTGTGCTGAATCAAAAATGAGTTTAAGGTTGTATTTGGAAGCAAGCATTTCAAGTTCTTTAATTTCAGGTGGTATGCCAAATATACATACAGGCATTATCGCAGATGTTTTATGATTGATCAGAGGTTCAATTTTATGAATATCAATATTGTATGTATCTTTTGCGGAGTCGCAAAAGACAGGAGTAATATTATTCCAGATGAGTGAATGCACTGTTGCTGTAAAAGTAAATGCAGGAACAATCACTTCCCCTTTCAGGCCAAGAGCCTTGACTGCCAGCATAAGGCCGGATGTGCAGCTTGAGACAGCTATTGTGTTTCTGACTCCAAGCGTTTCGCAGACCTTTTTCTCTAAAAGTTCTGTATACTTTGAGACCGTGACTTGCCCCGACTCCCATACCTCGCGGAATTCTTTTTCAATGTCTTCAAATTTTATAAGTGTCGGTCGGATAATGGGTATCATTTCAAAAATTGTTAAGCCGGTTTATTTGTACCGTCTGCTTCATTCTGCTTTATTATCTGTCCTTTAATTTCGCTTATTACAGAATGCTCTTCAGCAGGCCATATCTTGCCCAGAGTAATTCTCCAGATTGTTTTTGCGAGAATTGAGATATCAAACCAGAAGGACTTTCTCTGAGAATGTTCCAGGTTGAGCTTCGCTTTTACCGGGACAAATATTTCCTCATAGGCCCGGTCTGGATCATTTGCCAGTGCCAGCAGCCCCTCTTCATCGTGAAGATGTAAAGTGGCGTTGCCTGTTATCCCCGGCTTAACATCAAGCATGTGTCTCATCTCGGGGGTATAGTTGCCAACTATTTCCGGAACATCGGGACGGGGGCCGATCAGTCTCATATCGCCTTTAAGTACATTCCAGAGTTGAGGAAGTTCATCCAGTTTGGTCTTTCTAAGAATACTTCCTGCCCTGGTTTTACGTGGGTCATTATTAACAGTTACCGACGTCCCGATCCGATCGGCATTTGCTACCATGGACCGGAATTTATATAATCGAAACAATTTACCATTAAGTCCGACTCTTTCCTGAGTATAGATAACGGGACCCTTAGTATCGAGTTTGATCAGTACCGCGATTATGATAAACAGTGGAGCAAGCGCTAGCGTGCCGATTAAGGCGATAAGTAAATCGAAAAATCTCATTATTTATGACAAAAATAAATATTCTCTGTGGAGAGATTAAACTTCCTGATTAATTTTTCTTTTAATTCATCTGCAAATGGTACAGCCTTTACATTAAAACCTGTATCTCTTAATCTATCTAAATAATCCAGCCCGTAAATTCTATAGTGATCCCCCTGGCCATAAATATTTTCCCGCTCCGCCCAAGAAGATATATCTCGATCTTCAAATGTTTTTTTACGTCCTATAGGCACCTGCAACACTGCCCAGCCGTCAGGTTTAAGTATCCTGTATAACTCTTTCATTGCTTTTATATCATCTGGTATGTGTTCGAGAACATGGCAGCAGAGGACCGCGTCATAGTTGTCGTTCTTGCTTGGGATTTCTTTTATGTCCATAATAAAATCTGCTTTACCGGAATCTAAATCAGCGCTTACATATTCTATATTGGGAAGTTTTTTTAATCTCTCTGAAATGCATTTTTCAGGGGCGAAATGTAATATTCTTAATTTCTCTTTTTTAAATAAATCTGTATTTACTCCCAAAAACATCCACAGCAGTCTGTGACGCTCCAGGCTCAAACATTTCGGACATTGTGCATTGGGTCTTTCATTTATTCCAAAGGGCAGCAATTTTCTAAAATGCCCTCCGCAAATCGGGCAGGAATAAGTAAATCCGAAATAGCGGACAACTCTGTATGCCGTTCCGATTTTACTGCACAATACTGCAGGCAGAAACGCTCTTGTGATGATTTTCATTACGCTCTTAAGTTATTTGCCGTAAACGGTTTTATTTTTCATTCCATACCCGTTGATTTAATCTTTCATTAGGGGAGGTTCTTTTACCCAACTTTTTTAAAGTCAATAATCCCCAAATTGATCCGAGTCCGTAGCTAAAATGGAGTGTTGAAAAAATAATAGGTAGGATAAAAATATATTTATACCCTTTTTTAAAAGAGAGCCTGGCAGAAAAGAAGAGACTGGAGAATGTATAACTTGCGACTATCGTGGCAAAGAGCAGAGAGCACAGAACGTAAAGTTTATTCAAATCGAATTGTCTGCCGACTATCGCTATCAGCCCGGTTACTATGAGGGATGCCACGAATATTAATGGCGTGAAATGTCTCCAGGACAAACAGTATGGAGCAATTAATTTTGTATAAATTACCCATTTGCCGTTTCCAAAGTTCTGTTTCCATAAGTCTTTTAAAGTCCTGCGGCAGTAATAATAACTTTTTATTTCCGGTGTCATAAAAATACTGCCCCCTTTTTTTCTTATCCTTGCATTATGCTCTATATCCTGATTCCTTACCAGCCTCTCATCAAATAACCCGACTTTTTTAAAGACCGTTTTCGGCCAGGCGCCGAACGTTACTGTATCAACATAATCAGCCTTTCGTGATGTTCTAAATTTAGAATTACCAACACCAAATACACTGGAGGATGCAAGGGCGATAGTTCTGGCAAGTATCGTCTCATCTCCATGAAGAGATTCAATAGGCCCACCTACATTGTGTGCTCCTGTTTTATCCAGCCACTCCACACATTTTGAAATATAATCAGCCGTATAAACAGTGTGAGCATCCATTCGAATAATATAATCTCCCCGCGCCTCCTGAATCCCTATGTTTAAACCGACTGATTGAATTAGTTTCGGATTTTCAATAACCCTGATATCAGGCCTATTAATTTCTTCATTCTCTCCAGCCATGTGGCTGCTGCTTTCCATCCCCCGGTTTTTAGGTGTCACATTACCTGATAACTTCTTAATCTGTTGAATCGTTTCATCCTGCGATTGACCGTCAATAATAATAATCTCAAATTTGTCTTTCGGGTAATCCTGACCTATGATTGATTCAAGACATTTAGAGATATGACTTTCCTCGTTTCTCGCGGGAATTATGACACTTACAAAAGGGGGGCTGTCCATAATCTCTTTAATTCATATATTGATCATGCCACATCTGAAAAATCAGCAACGTCCAGATCTGGCTTGAATAGTTGGCTCTGCCGCTGTCATGTTCGCGTAACATTTGATTGATTGAATGATGATTGAAATATCCCTGTCTTTTTATCAAATCCTCTGATAGATACTCATTAACAAGCGGCCTTAAATCATTTTTTATCCAATATCCCACAGGAACACTAAAGCCCTGTTTTTTTCTGTATATAATCTCTTTTGGCAAAAGCCTGGACGCCACTTTTTTTAGTAGGTATTTCAATTGAAATCGTTTTATTTTTTGATGTGCAGGAATCGACATTGAAAATTCAACAAATTCATGGTCGCAGAATGGTACCCGCATCTCCAGGGATGTTGCCATGCTCATCCTGTCGCAATAGGTCAGGAGGTCGGTCGGCAGATAAGTCATAAGATCAGTTAGAAGAGCCCTGTTTATTCCGGTCTTTCCGGATGCCTTTCCAAATGTTTCCTCAATAAAGCGGAGTCCGGTATCCCGGCTTTCAGAAAGCTCCTGCTTTAGCGACCTTCCATACAGCTGATGTTTTTCAGCAGTATTAAAAATAGAGCGAAGATTTTCATACATGGAATCATCCGTTCCGGCTTCCAGTGACAGGAACCGTCTGAACCGATCAAAACATGAATATGAATTAGGAGAGTGATTCAGTTTCGTTAAAGCAGATAGGCCCGTTTTTCTAATAGTTTCAGGTATGGCCTGAGAATATTTAAACCATTGTGTTGCCAGGTGACGGGGATATCCGCCAAAAAGTTCATCACCTCCGACTCCGCTTAAGGCCACTGTGACGTTTTCACGAGCGAGGCTGGATATATGGTACATGGGAATTGATGTCGGATTTGCAAAAGGCTCATCAAAATGACCTACAATTTTCAGGAGGATATTAGCAACATTTGAGGACTGAATGAATTCATGGTGGTCTGTTCCGTATTGTTTTGAAACAATTCGGCAGTAATCAAGTTCATTTAAGCCTGGATCTCCGTCTTCAAAACCAACCGAGAACGTTTTCACTGCCTTGCCGCTTACTTCGCTCATCAAAGCAGTAATGAGGCTTGAATCAATACCCCCGCTTAAAAAAACTCCCAGCGGGACATCGCTCATTAACATTAGTTTGACAGCGTTTTTCAATCTTGAAGATATCTCGTCAATATATTCAGTTTCATCCGCGAAATTATTGACCCTACTTGAATTGCCGTTCAATTTTTCATGAAGATTCCAGTATTGAAACTTTTTAACTGAGGAGTTTTCCACTAAAAGAAAATGGCCTGGTTCCAGAGAGGATATTTCTTTATAGACTGTTCCGGGATGGGGAATGACCCCATATGATAAATATTGATCAACGGATTTAAAATCTATTTCTTTATTAACATCCGGAAGGCAGAGTATTGCCTTGATCTCGGAAGCAAAACAGAAACGATTGTTTCTATTTCTATAATACAGAGGTTTTATGCCCAGTCTGTCTCTTGCAAGCAGAAGTCTTTTTTTTGATGAATCCCAGATTGCAAAAGCAAACATTCCATTTAGGCGTTCAAGGCATTCCGCGCCGTACTCTTCATAAAGGTGGAGAATAGATTCCGTATCAGAATTGGATTTATATCTGTGGCCCAGGGACTCCAACTCCTTGCGTAACATGTTATGGTTATAAATTTCGCCGTTAAATATGATCCATATTGTCTCGTCTTCGTTTGACATTGGCTGATCCGCATTTTGGGAAAGATCAATAATAGACAAACGGGTCATTGCCAGACCAATAGGGCTCTTTATATAAACACCTTCATTATCGGGACCTCTGTGTCTCAGTATCTTATTGAAATCGTTAAGCAGCTGAAGAGAAACGTCTTCTCTCTCAGATACTAATATGCCCGCTATTCCGCACATTATCAGGAAGAAATCTGCCGTATATCTTTATAACAGCTATTACTCATAAAATCTAAGGACAGTCTTATCTCGCAATAAAACTTATTGCATTGCTGGTTGCTTCCAGTATGGTTTCTCCCTCAATCAGATCCATACAGTCAGGTTCTTTATCGCACGTCCTTTTGTAGCAGCACACGCAATCAGCAGGACTTACTATTTTCACTCCGTTATTAATGAGTCAAGTCAAGATTCAATATATTCGCGACAATGGATTGATAGGTATTTTTATTTGCTTTTTTAAGGGTATCGGATAGCCCCATATCATACCAGGTCTGCGCAGCGTCATTTGTAGCTGCAACATAACCTTTTTCATCCCAGATAAACCCGATTTTTTTATCGGCATTACATAATAGCGTAAGCCTTGCGCTGGCAGGAGAAGCATCGGGATTTATGCATATGTCATATTTTGACGTTTGCAAGGTTAAAAGACAGTCGGTGTTTTCATATGACAGGACTTCATCCACATATTTGTTGTTATAAAAAAGTGCGGCGGCATTTTCTCTTGTAAGCCAGGTAATATGCGATGAAGGATATCTTTCCTTTAGGGCCGGCAGTATAAAAGTCGTTCTTAGAATATCTCCTACAGCATCTAATTTCAGAATTATTATTTTTTTGTCAACCGGAGAAAAAAAAGAGCAGTTATCACATTCTACGCCTTCTTCCTTGTGAAATTTGCATGGGAATTCATTATTGAAATAACGACACGCATGTTTATATTCCCTGTATTTCATTACACGATTGTGTTTCTGTCCGGTATCTGTTGTTATTGGTTACGCGCGGTTTATTGCCTTATTGAAGACCTTCACTGTTTCCCTCGACATTCTTTTGATGGAGAAACTCTCTACACGTTTAAGGCCCTTTGCTTTTAAGTCCTGATATAATTGGCGGTCTGTAAGAATTTTGCAGGCGGTATCAGTCCATACTCCTGTATCATTTGGATCCAGCAGGATTGCAGCATCTCCGGCTACTTCAGGTATGGCCGCTGCATTAGAAGCAATGACCGGTGTTCCACATGCCATGGCCTCCACCATTGGAAAACCAAAACCTTCATGAATAGAGGGAAATAGAAGAAGCTTTGCAATATTGTAAAGTATAACCATCTCTTCATCTTTTACCACACCAAGGAGTTTAATCTTATTTTTTACGATGGAGTTTTCCATGGCTTTGAGGACATTTTCGGCATGAGGATTTAATTCTCCTACAATAGCTAATTCATAAGAGTGGAAGTCCGGCTTTTGTATCAGGGATGAAAAAATTTCAAGGATACCAAAAGGATTTTCTCTTTCCTCATCTAAATGACCTACATATAGCAGAACATTTGGGCCTAAATCGAATTTTTCCCTTATTTCTCGAATAGATTTTTCATCGTCAATTATTTTGAAATGCTCTCTTATACCATGATGAATAACTTTTATCCTTTCCTTATTTACTTTAAAAATCCGGGTTATGTCATTTTTTGTGTCAGTAGAAGGAACTCCTATATACTTAGCTTTTCGAACAGAGTGGGGAATAAAGAGTCTAAAGAAATATTTATGAGGAAGAGTAGCTCTATTATTTTTTTTTATCACATAAGCTCCCATATCATGGATGAAAATCACCCCGGGAACACGACTCCAGATAGGCATAAAGTTTAGAGGATAAAAGCATAAGTCGATCTTTTCTTTCTTTAAGGCTAGCGGGAGAGTATAGTTGAGCCATATAAAGGCCTTTGGAAGGACCTTCTTAAATTTCCTGCTTACTAAAGGAGGTCGAAGCGGCATTGTTTTATAGAAATTATTGTTGTTATTAAAATGGGGGATAGCATTGCCGTCAAAGAAGAGGACATAGCTATTTTCCTTATCTATTGTTGGGATATTTTGCAATAATCCCATAAGCTGAGTTCGACAGCCACTGGTAAAGCTGTTCGTTAAAGGCCAACAGTCAATTCCTATTTTCATTTATCACCTTATCAAATTCATTTTCTATAGAATTCATCACTGATTCCCAACTATAGTATTTTCTTACCAGTTTCATCCCTGCCTCCCCCATGTTCAACCTCTTATTCTTATTTTCAAAAAGGTTTATAATGGCATTTGCGAAATCATCAGGAGAATCTGCCACTGAGATTTCTTTGTCCGGTGTAAAACGTATGCCTTCACAACCTATTCCGGTAGAGACAACCGCTTTGCCCATTGCCAGTGCATGGAGGATTTTCATCCTTAATCCGCTCCCGACTCTTAAGGGGACGATATATACGGAACTTCTCGCTATATATTCCCGGGCATCATCGACAAACCCTGTCATAATAACTCCGTCCCTTTCAAGCTGGTGACGTTCTTTCGCCGTACTTTTACCGACAACATAGAGCCTTGTTTCAGGATAAGCCTTTCTGACTAAAGGGAATATCTCGTTTATAAACCAGTGCATGCTGTCGTAGTTCGGCATCCATGTCAGAGACGCCACTGATACAAGGGAATATTGTTCTTCCTCCGCTTCAACAGGGTGAAAATAGGATGTGTCGACTCCCTGGGGAACAACCCTCGATTTAATATCAGGATTTAATTTTTTCAGTCCTTTTTCGTCTTCTTTGGTCATAACCAGGCATGATTTAAAAAAACCGGTCGTTGCCGTTTCGTACCGTTTCATTTTCATGAATTCAATAAAAGAATAGAATTTAAACAACAGGTTTTTCTCATTCTTAATGCGGTGTTTTATATGTACTGTTTCACAGGTATGCAGACGGAGCATTACCGGTATGTTTAAAGCTTCTTTCAGCAGCAATCCGTAATAAGCCATCTGCAGGAGGTCCACATACACAATATCAAATTTTTCATTATTAAGTAACTTTAACAGTTGTTGGGCCAGTTCTGAGGACTGATATCTTTGAATGGTAAACGGCGTGGCTGAGAAAAGATTTGATAAAACACCTGAAAACGAGATATCCGTGTTCTTCACGGCATACGTAATATCAAAATTACCATTTATTGCTTCAAGAAACTTCTGTGGTATATCTGAATTCAGCAGTGTCGCAAATGTAATTCTATGTCCTCGCCCTGTCAAATACTTGATCAGCTCCCATGTGGCAACCGCATTGCCGTGATCAAGCGGATAGGGTATCCTCGGCGCAATGAATAATATCTTCATGTTACTGTTTTTTTCAGGATAAAAAAAATGTTGGTAAAGCCACGGTCAGGGATCGGATAAGAAATGGTCTTTCCTTTGCATTCGTATTTTAAAGGTTCAACAGGAAGCAACCCGCAGTGTGCGGCATATTCAAGGATTTCCTGTAACCGCAATTTCGGATAAACCCGGAATTTTGCATATCGTTTATTATCCGGAGGAATCCCGGAATCTTTGATACCCTCAGACCAATAATCCGTTGATATAATTAGATAACCGCCGGGCTTAAGAATTCGCGACATTTCCGATAAAAATTTGTTTTCGTCCGCTCCGTGCTCCATAACGGACATAACAGTAATCGCGTCAAACAATTCACCTTCGAAATTTGTCTGTTCTAAACTCTGACGTGACAGGTGCCAGTTCGAAAAGTCCCTGAACTGACGCAGAAACCTTTTGAAATAACCTCTTGCAAGCCAGCCAAACTGTATTCTCGGATTTCTTATGTCAATTCCGTACAGATTCTTAAAACCCAGTTGGTCCAGCCAGACCAGTATCATCCCGTTCATAAATCCGCCATCGAGTATTCTGGACGTATCCGGGTCGCAGCAGCCGACAATCCACTTGACAGCCTTAATGTCAGCCCAGTTTTTGTCTAATGCATGATGTTTCATTAAACCCAATGCATGTGCCGCCTGAACAGTCTCCATTGCCTGTTCTTTACTAAGTAAGACTTCGCTTGTCCGGTTTTGAAAATCGTTCAATTTAGTGAAATACCTCCTTCCTGCCTGATTACATGAATCATCCGGGTAAATGAAATCAGAGTGATTTATCGGATTGCAAATAAATATAGTTTTTTAATCAATTTCCTGGTTCTTGCTGAAGTCAATATGTGCCATTGTACAAATTCGCTGGCATATAAATATCCGCAAATATTCGCCAGTACCCAGTAGTTTGCCAATTTACGTTTCATATATTCTTTTCGTATCCTTAACGTGCCCTGTTTTTTACAGGTTGCAAAAGCCCTCTTTCTTGCCTCCAGCGGAAATTCCGGTGTTTCGAATACCGGATCGTTTATCCAGTGAGGGCTCTCATTCAGGTATTCGTCGGGGGAACGAAGAAAATAGTTATGTTCCTTTACCCATTCAAATAATTCTGTGCCGGGGAAGGGTATTAAATTATAGAAGTTCGCATTTGAAACGGGATATCTCAGTGCAAATTCCAGCGAATTTTGTACGTCCGCTTCAGTCTCCCCCGGTGAGCCTATGATAAAAAGAAGCTCAACATCAAAACCAAGTTCACACGCATCTTTCACCGCCTGTTCAATCGCTTCGAGTTTCTCTCCCTTTTTTATGTTTTTTAGAATTCTATCATTACCGGATTCTACTCCAAATGATATCCATACAAATCCGATCTGTTTCATTCTATGGAGGAGTTTTCTGTCGACTTTGTCGGCACGAATGCCGTTGTCGCATTTTAACTGTAAATCACTAAGTCCCCGACGTTCAATCTCGTCGCAGAAATCGTAGACCCGTTGTTTATAGAAAGTAAAGTTATCATCATAAAAAGCAAAGCTTTTGTATCCTCTGTCATGCCAATGCTGGATTTCATCGACTACATTTTTAGCTGTGCGTACTCGTAATTTTTTACCAATTGTTGTCTTTGATGGGCAATAAATACAGTCATAGGGACACCCTCTGGAGGAGACTATAGGAATACTTGTAGTAGGGATTTTGTCGACCTGAAATTTCTCATAACGAGGGAAAGGTATGCTGTCTAAGTCATCGATAAACTCTCTTAC
>CAYMUX010000014.1:0-42454 GCA_964393845.1 uncultured Nitrospiraceae bacterium | reverse complement strand
TTAGCAAAGGGGGGCAAGGGGGGATTTTTTTCTTCTGCAACTTTAAGCCCCTCAAAAAACGGATCAAAGGCGTTTTCAGAAAAACCGTATTTCTTCCCCTCCTGCGTGAGTAGGCTGTCTAGTTTTTGTTCTCTTTCTTCTGACCAGAATTTATTCCAGCGCTCCGAATTTTCCTTTCTTGTCTTTTTAGACGGCAATAACGGGGCCGCACTTGTAAAATTTTCCGCTCCGAAAGCCTGTACCGCGTCCCGGTAAATCTTTTCATTTATCTCAAGCGCCTCTTCGTAATCTTTTGTATTAATAACAAGCACGGCAGGTGTTTTGCCTCCACCCCATATCTTTTGAAACTTCTGCTCGGCATTTATTATCTCTTTTTCGGTTCCGTCTATGTTTCTGATATCTCTTTCAAACTCAACGTGAAAAGCAAAATATGCCAATGTAATTGTCAGAAATAGCCAGAATAAGACATTAAGCCCGTTTGAATAATTTCTGTTCTCAAGCTTTTCGGCCAGCCGGTCCGCAAAGGAGGTTTTGCTGCCCGGTTTTAACAGGAGATGGGGCAGTATGTATATGGAAATAAACGTCGACAGGACAATGCTTATAATCGTGACAACGGCAAGCTGGCTATAACCCTTTATCCCTGAGAAAAAAAAGGCGAGGAAGATCGCTATGGTTGTCAATGCGCCGAAGCTGACAGGCTTTATCACGTGTTTCACAAAGGGAGCGGGGTCGCGCTTTCCCTGAGCTGCAAAATAAACGTGTGTCCCGTAATCAGTGGCTATCCCGGCAACTGTGGAACTCAGGCCGATTACCCAGTAAGAGAGCTTGCCGAGAAGCAGATATGACAGGTCAACGGAAAACACAATCGCCACAACAGGTATCATGAATATCGTGACCGCGCTGATGTCCCTTATCACTACGCCATACAGCAGCAGCATCGCAATCGCAGCGATAATGCTGATAAAGACAATGTCCCTCTTAATCAGCTTCTCATTACTGACTGTATGGGCGTGCCCGCAGATAATGTCCGCCCGGATGTAGCCGGGAAGTGTTTCGATGTTTTTTTGAAGTGAAGCCAGCATTTTTTTTGAGCCCGCGGAATCTGTTACGGAAACCTTGGACTTTGCGATCAGCATCGCATGCCTGCCGTCTCTGCTGACAAAATGTCCGTCTTTTATGTCCACATCATACCCGGAGGAAGCTGAAAGCGCCTTTAATTTATTGAGCGCAAGCATCTTTATCCCCAGAGGGTCGGAGCGGAACATTGAATTCAGGAACAGGCCCTGAGGTTTTAACAGCTGCAGGTAAGAGTCACGAAGCTTACGGGAGATATGCTCCTGACTTATCCACTCGTCTATCAGGGAGAGCTCTTTATCAGAGACCATCTCCGGTAAATTTTCAAACATAACATCAATATCTCCGGCAAACACGGATTCCGGTATGCCGTGAGTCACTTCAGGGAACAGGTCCTTGTCCAGTGAACCGGCCAACCTGTCAATTTCATGTATAAGGTCATTTATGTCTTTATCTGGAGAAGTCAGTTCCAGAGATATAATGACCTTTCCGGCGATGTTGGAACTGCGGAAAAACTCCATGCTCCTGCTTATGACTTCATTATCAGGCAGGATATTGTCCATGCTGCTTTCAAATTCCACAAAATAAAGGGCGGCAATGCTGACAACAATCAGGAAGATGAGAATAAGCAGCACAGGCCGTCTGTTTCTTGCCGTGTAGTCGTATAAACGGCCTGCGTATTTATCAAACACGTCCCTTGACCTCAAGATCGGCGCTGTTTATCGGGGCATTAAATATGGTGTTTTTAAAGGTGATGGTTGTGCTGTCTCCGCTTACTTCATCGAATTGCACCTTCTGCAGATACTTCCGGTCTTCACGGAATGTAATGGTAATTGTCTTGATGATCTTTTTTACATTACTTGATTCACGGGGGATGAATTCTATTTCAAGAGGATGTGTTTTTTTCACAGACACCGTGTAATCGTCAAGAAGCTGTACATACCGCCCGGAAAACCACGCGGTAAGCTGGTCTATCACCACTCGGAACATGGGGTTCTTTGACAATGGTATTTCCTGCACCTGGTTAGTATCTTCGTCCCACTGGCGGATGAGCTTGTCCGTGATAAGCACGGAGTATTTGAGCGGCTCATCCACATGCCACGCCACGGTGCCGGGCTTTTGCAGGTAGATCCTTCCCCTGATGATTATCTTGTTCCGGAAAACGGCCAGGTTCTTTTCCTGTGTAAAATCTGTTTTGAGGCTGTTAAAATCAGAGCCCTGCTTCTCCATCTGAAGCAGCAGGTCACGCATATCGGAAGGCAGCTTCCCTTCCTCAGACGCCGTCACTATCTCCCCCTTTACAATTGAAGGATACATAGTACCGGTTAAAGATAAAATTAAATATAAAACAATTAGTGCCTTTGTGGTTTTCATGGTATTTTTCAAGAAAGTTGCTGTAAAAAAAGGAGGAGAAAGGTCGATATGGCAGTAGTCCTAAGATATGATTAGTATCAAAAATTAAACCGCCTGTAACTAAACTTTACCTGTAATTTCCGGCGTACTGCCATTGTCTTTATCTTTATGCCAGACTTTTATCTCTCCCCTGGCGATGAGGTTTCCTCCTTTAAAAATCTCTCCCTTTATGATACCGAAGCCCCCGTATTTGGCGGCCTTGTAAACCGATACGTGCAGTTTGTCGCCGACACCTGCACTGTCCAGTATCTCCAGATTTTTTATCCCCAGCAAAAGCCCCTCCGATCCGGGACCTCCGTTGCCGAGGTTTTTAAAGCCGTCCTGGGCGGCTATGGCCTGTGAAAATATTTCAGGGTACGATATCTCGTTGAGTTTCCCGTCTTCCCCGATAAATATTGAGTCTTCCGAAATTTCAACCTCTGAAAGCGACCTTCTTTCCCGGACCTCCAGCAGCCGGTCCACGACAAGCATCGGCTCTGCGTGAGGGACGAGCTTGTCAATTCCAACAGGCAGGCAAACAATGTCATCCTGCCTGTCCGCGTTCTTCCAGCACGAGGGGTCAGATGCCAGATAATCTCCCGTCATCTGGTAAGCCGCGCCCCGACAGCCATAGCATTCATCCTTCTGTTCGCATTCCCCGCAGGGCCCCTTTATGGACTTCTTATAGTTTCTCAGATCCTCAATGACCTCGCTGTCTTTAAGGATAGATGCAAGACGGTTTTCTCTTATATTGCCGACCGGCACCGTTACGCCTATGCAAGGCAGGACATCACCGTACGCGTTAACAGCGCATGAAAACTGGTGTCTGAGACACTGCCCGCCTACAAGTGGGGGCTGAGGCTCCCACGTGTTACCGTATTTCTCCCGGTCAATTTTTGCGATCTGTTCAAATAACTCTTTGGCCATGCCGGATTCAATCTCGAGCATCCCGTTTTCTTTTGCCTTGCCCTGAGGGGTGATTATTTCAAAGTAGGGATCGATCTTCTGGTCCCTCAGCCACTGCCACATCCGGACAAGCTCATTTATATTCTGCCGGCATATAATAGTGCTGATGCCCATCGGACTGCTTAATGGATATCCCGCCTCTTTCAGATTCTTAAACGCCTCCTGAATATGTTTATAGGCGCCCTTCTTTCCGGAAAGGATATCCTGGAGTTTCTCGTCTGTTGAATTCATCTTAAGCACAACAGTGACTCCATGGTCAGAAAGTGACCTGGCGGTTTCTACGGTTATATTTGTCCCGTTTGTAAAAATCTCGATTTCCATGCCGCGCTCTTTCATGAACCGGACCATTTCCATTATATGCGGATAGAGCATCGGCTCTCCGCCAAGGACAATCATCTTTCTGGCGCCAAGGTCCCCGGCCTGGGAAATTACATCCATGGCCTCTTCTCTTGTCAGTTCCTTTCTCCCGTTAGCATCGTTCTGGACGTAACAGTAGATACAGTTAAAATTGCAGTTGCGGTTGAATTCTATCTCCATGGACAACAGCCTGCTGCTCCTGGATGTCTCTTCTATTTCCTTCCTGGAGAATTCCGCTCCGTAAATGCGCTTCTGACATCTCATCATTTAATTGCTTCTCCTGTCTATAAAGCGGTTTATTTTCCGGGACTGGCCGGTCAACATCTGCTTTCTGATCTCTTCTTCAGTTGCGATTACGACTTCGGGCCTAACACGCAGCCTTGCCTGAAGCCTGTCAATAATCCCGGCAGGTGAACAGGAACCATTTTTGAAGGAAACATGCACACTCATGATATCAGAGAGGTCAAAATCACTCCGCACTGTGACATAGTATTCACTTATCTCCGGGATCTCATCCAGCACCGCGTAAACAGCCTGGGGATACAGCGTGGTCCCGCGGTATTTTATCATCTGTTTCTTCCTTCCCAGTATAGGCCCGAGGCGGGGAGAATATCGTCCGCACTCACATGGCCCGTCTGCCAGAAAGCTGACGTCCCCGGTCCTGAACCGGAGCAGGGGCATCCCTTCCACCGACAGGGTCGTAACAACCAATTCTCCTGCCTCGCCGGGAGGCAGTGTCCTGCCTTCGTCATCGACAATCTCTACAATAGCCAGTTCAGGGTGGAGATGTCCACCCTTCTGAGCTGTGCATTCACAAAATGTCGTGATCGTCTCGGAAGAAGCGTATGTGGAATACACCTTAGCGCCCCACTCCTCCTCAAGGTAGTGTCCAATTTTCGACAGGGAGAGGTTCCTGTCCCTTATCGGTTCGCCGATACAGATCAGTTTATTTACAGCGGTTTTTTCAGGATCCAGGCCATGGACTTTCAGAAACTGCCCCAGCTTGTGTAAAAATGAAGGGACTCCGACGATGGCCGTAGGATTCATCCTCTGAATGATTTCAAGATGGCTTGCAAAACTGCTCAACCCGTTTCTGATCGCAGCAGCGCCCAGGGCCCTTATACCCAAAAAATAGGCAAGTCCCGCCACAAAACATCGGTCCATGGTGCATGTGAGGAGGACTATATCCTCCGGCACAAGCCCGCATCCCGCGAAAGATATCTCTTCATTATAAGCAAGACGGTTGAGATCGTTTTCCGTATACATGATCCTTGTGGGTTTACCCGTTGTTCCGGAAGACAAAACAATGTCCCGGATTTCCTTCATGGGAACTGCAAGCAGCTCCTCATTGTATTTCTCAAAGGCGGATTTATCTGTAAGCGGGAGGGCGCTTAAATCATCCAGAGTTATATTTTCTGTATCCAGCCCGCTCAGGGTCCTACGGTAATAGGGAGAATTTTTCACAATATAATTTATATGTTTTTTAAAGAGCAGTTCCTGTGCTTCCCTTATTTCGCCCGGCGTGGAAAATTCAAGGCCCTTGTATTTACAAAAGTCCATCATGCCCCATGCTCCATCAGCGCCAGTTCATTGCCGATAATCTCCCGCACCCTGTTTTTCAATGTATAGACACTCCATTCCTTATATTCACTCCATGTGATAGCGCGAAGTCTGCGTACCCTGATTGTCCCGGGCCTTAACAGGAAAGAGCCTTTGGGAGGGATGTTTTCACTCCCGGAGATGCAGAGCGGAACTATGGGCGCCTTTGATTTTAGAGCGAGACGGAAAGCCGAACCATGGAAATTCCCGATTTTTCTGCTTGCCGATCTGGTCCCTTCAGGGAAAAAAATAATCGAGACATTATCCTTGAGCAATTCCATGGCCTTCTCAAAAAATTCCTCAGTCTGCATCATCCTTATATTTAAATATCCGGCGAAACGGGCAAAAAAACCTATTACAGGGATACGGAACGGCCATATATTCACTACCTGCACTCCTTCAACCGGCAGCACGGCCATCAAAAAACCATCCGAGAAACTCCGGTGATTACAGACAAAGATATAAGGTTCACCGGTAGTGTCCCCTGAATTGTTCTCGTAACGGACCTTAACGAAGGGAAAGGGGACCAGCAAAATGCCCCGGCTCCACCATGCAATGGCCCGGCGAAACAGTTCCATGGCCCTCCGGTGACCCACAATCAATGACATAAAAGCAACAAAAAGCGTCAGCGCCGGTATACAAACAGCTGAGTAAATCGCGAAAAGGCTATAGGAATATAAATTCAGAAAAAATATTTTAAGATAATTCATGCCGGAATAGTTATTTTAGTGTCCTTCTTTTTTTATGGCAGAAATGAAATCGTATATGTCCTGTAGGGTACGTATATTTCTTACCTTTTCCTCATTACGTATATTGACCCCGAAGCTCTTCTGGAGCGCTGCCACCAGGTCCACTATGTCGAGACTGTCCAGCCCCAGATCAGTAAAAATGTGCGCTTCAGGTTTCAATCTGTCTTTTTCTATCTCAAAAGACTCTTCAAATACCTTGTTGGTGATATCAATAATTTCCTGCTCGTTCATTTAGTCTCCCTAATCTTATTTGTATTAATATACACCCCTGGTTCTCCGAAATTTCATTAAGGACATCTATTATAATACAAAACTGTAATAAGAGGCATACCTGATTTATTCTGTTTTTTTCAGCTTCCGGCACACCAGCGCCGCGTTAATGCCTCCGAATGCAAAACAGTTCTTCAGTATTGTATTAATCTCCTTTTCAACCGGTTTCATAACGTGGTTTATCCCTTCGCAATCAGGTGCGATCTCATCCAGATTAAAGGTAGGATAAATAATCCCTTTGTCCATCATTATTAATGAGGCGATCAATTCAATCGCCCCGGAAGCCCCCAGTGTATGGCCGATATGACCTTTCAGGCAGCTTACGGGTGTGGTACTGCCGAAAACCCGTCTTATTGCCGCCGCCTCCTCCTTGTCTCCCTGAATTGTCCCGGTTGCATGGGCGTTGATATAGTCTATTTCTTCAAATGTAACTTGAGCGTTCTTTAATGTCCCGCTTATGCACTGGACTATGGATTTATCTTCAGACTGGCTGATATGTGAACCGCTGCCGCATGTATTGTAACCGGTAATCTCAGCGTATATCTTTGCGTTTCTGCGCACGGCATGTTCATATTCTTCCAATACTAATATCCCGCTTCCCTCACCGCAGACAAGCCCGTCCCTGTCTTTATCAAAGGGTCTCGGGGTTTTTTGCGGGGTCTGATTGTATTTAACGGAGGTTGCGAAAACAACATCAAAAGAACCGGTCACCGAGGGGTGAAGCTCTTCCGCGCCGCCGCACAACAATACGTCCTGCCTTCCTGAACCGATGATCTCAAATCCCGTTCCTATGGCCTGAAGAGATGAAGCGCAGGCTGCTGACGTGGCCATGACATATCCGGTAAGTCCCAGGTATTGTGCGACATTCATCGACGCACTATGAGACATGCACTGAAAAAACATGGAAGAAGGCAACAGGCTCAGGTCCTTCTGAAACAGCATGATCTCAAAGGCCTTGCTTATGCTGATGGCGCTTCCGGTCGTTGAGCCTATAATACAGCCCATTCGCTCAGGCTGAATCAGGGACACATTAATTCCTGAATCGGTAAGCGCCTGCTCCGCGGCCTGCGCTGCGAAAATGCTCATCCGGCCCATGGAACGCCGGCTTTGCCGGGGGATTTTTTTCTCATCCTTCAACTCCGCGGGCGCCGCCACATGGCTGTGCATCCCGCAGTACCCGGCCCATTCCTCCATGTAACGCACCGCGCTTTTACCGGACGCTATGCCTTCCATTAAAGAATCAACGCCGCTTCCTAACGGGGAAATGACCCCTGCTCCTGTTATAACGACCCTCTTCATGTGCTCAGGTTCCTGAATAAAAATTCCCTGTATTTATTCTCATCCAGGATTGTCCTTCCGACAATGAACGAAGACATCATAGCGCCGATTATCCCCGGCAGCAGGGAACTCTGCCCAGCCGCGTATAAATTACGCAGGGGAAGCCTGCCGATGAGATTTAACTGACTGACTTTCTGTTTGATGCCGTAAGCAGATCCGTCCGGGCTGTTCAGGTAATCCCTGAAAGTAAGCACAGAAGCTGAATCAACAACTTTAAGTTTATTTTTATATTGAGGAAACACCTTTATGATGCGGCTCATAATAGCATCGACCCTGCCCTTTTTATACTCCTGATAGGCATGCGGTCTTTTTCCGGTCTTTGAGTCCTCCCATTCTCTTACATGCTCCAGAAAGGATATTTCAAAGGCATTGATAGTTCTATATGTTTTGTCCCTTGTATGTTCCACTGATTTTATCAGGGCCAGGGCAGGCTCGCCTTTATAGGCCGGATCTAATAGCCTGTTTATGTCACAATGAGGGAATATCGATAAAATAGATGATTCAAAATCCGGTTCCTCATAATCCGGATTCAGGACAGCAAAGACTGAAAAAAATCCCGCTGAAGACTCAAAATCCGAAACCCTGTCAGCAAAGGCCCTGCTAACATATTCCCGGGGCAGTATTTTCATGATTTCCTTCGGATGGATCGTGAATATACAGTTATCCCCTGAAACTTCCTCTCCTGTATTCAGGATAAACCGGCCGACCTTTTTATTATTGATATCAGCAAGTTCCGTAATATGTCTGTTGCAGCTGATTTCGACATCATGTTCTTTAAGTTTTTTCTTAAATGCCTGAACCAGGGCATTGCCGCCGTTTTCAATGCGCGCAACAGAATGGTAAAGCTCCAGGCACATGCGGCTGTGGTTTGCAAAGGATATCTCCTCAGGTTTCACCCCGTAGCACATGGCAAGTGCGGACAGCAGCGCCTTCAGCGCAGGGTTTTGCGTTAATTTATTCAGTACCTCTTCCAGTGTGACAAAGTCCTCGTCTGTTAATATATGCTCCGAAAATATTGTTCGGAGATTCATTGACGGAGTGCCATCGCAGACCTTCTGCACCATGCCGAAATACCCGTCAATGGCGGACGCCTCTGCGGGGAAGTATTCCTTGAATTTCTTCTTTATATTATCAATCCCGTACGGGACATCATACTGCCTGCCCTCTGATTCAATATAAAAGCAGTTGGCACGCTCCTGCGACAGGAATATCGGCCTGATTAAATCACGGATCTCAAGGACGGTCAGGATATCATATAATATACCGCCTTTCTGAAGACCCCCGGTAAAATGAAACCCTGTATCAAAAGGAATTCCATTTTTATAAAACCTGGCTACAGAGCCGCCGATGGAAGGGTTCTTCTCCAGCAGCAGCACCTTGCGGCCATTCATGCCGAGAATGAGGGCCATGGTCAGGCCGCTTATTCCGCTTCCGACAACTATATCATCATATTTTTTCATTCGTCATCACCACAGTCGCATTTATTTCTGTTATTCTGAAGGCAGGCCTTGCCGGATGTAGGGGCATGGCGCGCCATGCCCCTACTACATTGCAAGTCCGCCGTTGACACCGATGACCTGTCCGTGGATGTACATGTTTTGTTCAGTACACAGGAAATTTACAACAGACGCGACATCCTCAGCGGTCCCGAGGCGGTTTACAGGGATTAAAGGCAGCACCTTTTCCCTAGGAAGATTTTCAGTCATCTCGGTTTCTATAAAACCGGGGGCGACTACATTTACCACTATATTTTTCCTGCCCACTTCACGGGCCAGTGCCTTGGCCGCGCCTATCAGGCCGGCCTTGGAGGCTGAATAATTTACCTGTCCCGCATGCCCTATCTGTCCGGACAATGAAGAGACCACGATAATACGGCCGGCCTTTGCCCTAAGCATAGAAAACAATACTGCGCGGGTCACATTATAAAATCCATCAAGATTTGTGGAAATGACCGAGCCCCATTCTTCCTTTGTCATCCATACCATCAAATTGTCCCGTGTAATGCCTGAATTGTAGACCAGTACGTCAGGAGCGAAGTCTTCCACCCTCGGAGCCAGGGCAGCCTCGGTCGCCTCATAATTTGAAACATCAAAAGGGATTAAATCGCACGCGGAGCCGAGCCTCTCTATCTCTGACTTGACCCCTTCCGCAGCATCATGATTGCTCTTATAGGTCAGCCAGATATTGAAACCCGACTCTGCCAGTCTGAGGGCTATGGTACGTCCGATACCGCGGCTGCCGCCGATTATTAGAGCAGTTTTTCCCATATAGATTAATAATTCGTATTAGTAGCTGTTTATTATATTAACAAGTCGGGATTTATTTCAATTAAGGCGATAGCAGTATTCAGTTGTCAGCAGTTAGCTTAATAAACTGAAAACTAACAACCGACAATCTATTCCATTGCAATTTCTCTAGAGCTGCTTTAAGGCACTAATTTCCGGGGGAAAATTTTACATATTTTTCCCAGTATTCAAACAACTCCTTTGTAGCATACAGGTCGCCCGCGCAGTATTTGGCAATCTTGAGATATTGCCGCTGTTTAAAGAGGTCGTGCACTTCGTATCCGGTGACACCATCCTCTTTCGGGCTTTTTATCCCGAATGCCGTGCACCACATGTGGAGGCTGAACTTCCTCCTCACCGCGCCATAAAAGGTGAGCACATCGATCAGATCGCAATGTGACAGATTATAACGGTTAGGCATAAGTTCTTTTGTAGGCTGTATTTTATGTATTGCCGACCGCAATATGAGAAAAGGCGCATCAAATCCCCTGCCGTTAAAGGTAATGATCTGATCATAATGTCTTACCGCTTCCCAGAACTTACCCAGTATCCCCGCCTCTGTATCGGCAACATATTCGATCCCGTTTTCTTCCAGGGGTTCCTGAAGCGCTTCAGGAGACTGATAATATACGGCCCCCCTGTCAGTATCAGGGTTGAGCATGCCGATTGCAACAATCTCACCCGTAAGAGGAGAGAAACCGAGACCTTCCTTTATCGCTTTTATTTCCTCTTCCGTCTCAGCAAATTTAAGGAGGTACTCCCTGGATGTCTCATCAAAAGAGTCGAAATCTTTCCCGGTTGTTTCAATGTCAATAATAATCTTTTTGGACATAGAAGGTTTTAACATGTTTTCATTAAAAGTTGCAAGGGCTTTAAAGCATGGATGCTTGCAAATAATATTAATTTTAGGCTATATTAAACTTCCATTTTTGTAATATTTCGGCGCTAAGATAAGAGAAATTCGGAGGAAACAACATGGCAAAAACAATTGATATTCGATGGCATGGCCGGGGCGGCCAGGGCACAGTTACTGCTGCCAAGGTTTTGGCAGATGCATGTTTGAGCGGGGGAAGATATGTTCAGGCGTTCCCAGAATACGGTCCTGAGAGAGCGGGAGCTCCGCTGAGGGCGTTTAACAGGATAAGTGATAAAGTGATAAGGATGTATTGCCCTGTACTTCATCCACAGGTAGTAAGCGTTGCAGATGCTACACTTCTGGATGCAATAAATGTTACCGATGGCGCGCAGGACGATACAATATTTATTGTTAATACGTCAAAGGATCCTAAAGAAATAAGGGCAAAACTATGCGCCAAGGAAACACAGAAAGTATATACGATTGACGCTACAAAAATTGCCGTGGATTGTATAGGAAGACCTCTTCCCAATGCACCGATGCTGGGCGCCATATCCAGGGCAACCGAGATTGTAGATATGGATACGCTTCTGGAAAATGTCAAAAAGAGTTTTGGAAAGAAGTTTGCCCAGAAGATCATCGACGGGAACCTCGAGGCTACAAGGCGCGGATATGAGGAGGTAAAGCTAGGATGAGCAAGAAATTTTGGGAAACACTTCCCCAAGGCTCCGTTATTCTCGAAGCAGGGAGCGCGGTGAAATTCAAGACTGGAACATGGAGGTCCATGAGGCCGAAGTGGATAGAAGAAAACTGCATACAATGTTTGTTTTGCTGGATATATTGCCCTGATATGGCGGTAAAAGTAAATGCCGAAGGCAAAAGAGAAGATTTTAATTATGAGTACTGCAAGGGCTGTGGGATCTGTGCCCTCGAGTGCCCCGGTAAAAAAGGCAAAAAGGCCATTGTAATGGAAGAGGAGGGCAAATAATGGGCAAGATAGTTGCTGTAACAGGTAATGAAGCAGTTGCAGAGGCTTTAAGACAGATAAACCCCGATGTCTGTGCCGCATATCCTATCACCCCGGCAACGGACCTGATGCAGAGGTTCTCGGGTTTCATATCGGATGGGAAAGTTGATACGGAGATGGTGCTTGTTGAAAGCGAGCACAGCGCCATGAGCGCTTGTATCGGCGCAGCAGCAGCCGGTGGAAGGGTTGCAACAGCGACCTCATCACAGGGGATGGCCCTTATGTGGGAAATGCTTTATATTGCAGCAGGTGACAGGCTGCCGATAGTTATGCCGCTTGTAAACAGGGCATTGTCCGCTCCCCTTAATATTCACGGAGACCATTCTGACGGCATGGGCGCAAGGGACACAGGATGGATACAGCTATACTCTGAAACCGCCCAGGAGGCATATGACAATACTATCCAGGCATTCAGGATCGCCGAACACCTGGACATAAGACTCCCCGCCATGGTTTGCATGGACGGATTTATCGTGAGCCACTCTATTGAAAGGGTTGAATATGTTGATGATGCTGATGTCAAGAATTTCGTAGGAGAATATAAACAGGTAAATCCTCTCCTTGATCTGGACAACCCCAAAAGTTACGGGCCGCTGATATTAACCGACCTTTATCATGAATATAAAAGAGCACAGCATGAAGTCACAACCAAGGTCGCTGATGTCGTGCTGAATGTTGCCGCTGATTTTGAGAAAATGACCGGCAGAAAATATAGTCTCTTCGAGACATACAGGCTTGATGATGCGGAGATAGCCATTGTTATCCTGAGTTCAGCCGCAGGCACTACAAAGGATGTAATAGACCAGTACAGGGACAAAGGCATCAAGGCAGGTCTTTTAAAGCCACGGCTCTTCAGGCCGTTCCCGTTTGAACAAATAGCTGATACGCTTAAGCATGTAAAGGCCATAGCTGTTCTGGACAGGGCCGACTCCTTCGGCGGATACGGTCCATTGTATTATGAGATATGCGGGGCCATGATGATGCTTGAGAAAAAGCCTTTAATGATAAATAAGATATACGGCCTCGGTGGAAGAGATTACCTTCCTGACCAGGCAGAATACGTACTGGATGAACTGTCTGAAATTGCAAATACAGGAAAAGTTAAAACCGTTAAAGAGTATATCGGCGTAAGAGAATAAAAATTACAGTAGGGGCGAGGTAACCTCGCCCCTACAAAAAATATTTACGAGGTAATAAAATGACAACTAAACCGCTTAGATTAAGAGAGCTTGCAAAGGGAGAAGACAGGTTCACACATGGCCACAGAATGTGTTCAGGATGTGGAGCGCCTATAATTGTAAAACAGGTGCTCATGGCGACCGATTATCCCATAGTCGCGGCAAACGCAACAGGATGTCTTGAAGTCTCCTCTTGCATTTCCGAGTATACTGCGTGGAAGATCCCCTGGATGCACAGCGCATTTGAGAATGCTGCGGCAACGATATCCGGGATTGAGGCAATGTACAGGTCCCTTGTAAAGCAGGGAAAGATGGAAGACAAACAGGTAAAATTCATTGCCTTCGGCGGTGACGGAGGAACATATGACATCGGCTTCCAGGCCCTTTCAGGAGCAATGGAACGCGGACATGACATGATGTATATATGTTATGACAACGGCGCTTACATGAACACAGGCATTCAGCGTTCAAGCGCCACACCTTTCGGCGCCAACACGACCACATGTCCGGCAGGCGATGTTATCCCAGGTAAACTGCAGAAGAGAAAAGACCTTACAAGAATAATGGCCGCCCACGACATCCCTTATGTGGCACAGGCGTCCCCAGCCCACTGGCAGGACCTTATGAAAAAGGTACAAAAGGCCTTTGAGATAAAAGGACCCAAGTTTATGAATGTTATTTCGCCGTGCAACCGCGGATGGCGTTCAAAGTCTGATGATGCGATCCAACTGAGCAGGCTCGCAGTGGACACATGCTACTGGCCGCTCTATGAAGTAGAAAACGGCGTTACGAGAATAACCGTTAAACCGAAAGAGAAAAAACCTCTCGTAGATTTCCTGAAACCTCAGGGAAGGTTTAAACACATGTTTTCACCTGCTAACGAGTGGATGCTGAAGCAGGCCCAGGGAAGCGTTGATGCGGAATGGGAGCGTCTCCGGAAGGAGTCAACGGCAGGAGCCGAGGAGAACGCAGAATAAAAATCAAATTAACTGAAACTATCATAAAATAAAAAAGCTCAGGGAGAACCCTGAGCTTTTTTATTTTTAATGACTTTATAATTGCTGGCTCCCGGGGAGGGATTCGGACCCCCGACAAAGTGGTTAACAGCCACTCGCTCTGCCAGCTGAGCTACCCGGGAAAACATCTGATAGAATCTCAAACATAGGCCTATACATTATAAAGAATACATACCTATAAATTCAATAGAGTCAATTGCCCGGCTGTAATCCCTCAGTTACGGTGCGTATTATCCCCCCTTTGGCAAAGGGGGGCGAGGGGGGATTTTTCAATTCATTCCATAAAATCTCCCCTAACCCCTCTTTTACAAAGAGGGGAATCATCCAATATCTCCCTGACCTTTCCAAGAAGTTCATCTGTAGAAATCGGTTTAGATAAAAAGTTAATTCCCTCTTCCCTGATTGAAACGTCAGCGGAATAGCCGCTGATAAACAGCGCCTTAATGTCAGGTCTGACTTTAAGAATTTCTTCATACACTTCTTTCCCGTTCTTCTTCGGCATAATCAGATCAAGCAGAAGGAAGTTGATGCCATCCTTATTATGAATGAATTTCTCAACAGCTTCTTCCCCGTCTCCTGATTCGATAACATCGTAACCATATAGCTTAAGCACAGTTACTATAAGCTTTCTAACGTCATCATCGTCCTCTGCCAGAAGTATTGTTTCAGTTCCGCCTTTCGGCATTTGTATTTCATCGGATTCTCTTTCTTCAATGATTGCATCGCTGAGCGGCAAGTATATGTCAAACGCGGTCCCTTTGCCCGGCGCGCTCCTGACATCAATATGTCCTCCGAGCTGTTGAATAATTCCATATGCCATAAAAAGTCCGAGACCAGTTCCCTTGCCGACATCTTTTGTTGTAAAAAACGGATCGAATATGCTCTCTTTTGTCTGCTTGTCCATGCCCTTGCCTGTATCGGTAAAAGTTATCATTGCATACCTGCCCGGATGATAGTCGCCGGAGGACATAAAAGGTTGTTTATCCAGCTCCACAGATCTTGTCGTTATAGTCAAAGTCCCTCCGTCAGGCATTGCATCTCTCGCATTTGTAGCAAGATTTATTAAAACATGTTCTAAATACCCTTTATCCGCCATTACTATTAAGTTTTCATTTACAGATCCGACTTTAAATTCAATATGTTCATCAAGAAGCCTTCTTAATATTTCTTCAACATTTGTAATAATCATATTCAGTTTTACCGGATGGGGGATGATCGTCTGTTTTCTGCTGGATGCGAGAAGACTCCTGGTCAGGGACGACGCCTTTTCGGCAGATAATAATATTTGATGCAGAAAGCGGTCCTCATCATCGCCTTCCAATTTCTTTTTTTGCAGGAGCTGCGCATAACTTTTTATCACCGTAATAATATTGTTGAAGTCGTGTGCAATACCTCCGGCAAAAGTCCCTATCGCCTTCATCTTTTCCGAATGTCTCAGCTGCTCTTCAAGCTCCTGTTTTTCAGCCTCTCTCTTTCTCAGGGATTCGGCCATGTCATTAAATGCCGAGGCAAGCTTGCCTACCTCATCTTTTGTATCAACTGATACCATTTCAAACGATCCTGTAGTTTCAAGGGCTTTAACCCCTTTAGTCAATCTCTCCAGAGGCCTTGTTATTCCTCTGACTATAAAATATGCAATAATCCAGCCCGGTATCAAAAAGATAACCGGGATTATGATGCCTTTGAATAAAACATCTTTAAGGCCTTTATTCCGCGCCTCGGCGGTCAATACTATCCGCACAAAACCGATTATTCTGCTCTCTGCCCGGGATATATTATCTTCGGAAATAAGGGCTTCTTCGGAATATCTTTCACCTGAGACAACAGGCGACCAGAACTCAAAATTATTGCCGTGCTCAAAATAAAAATCAGCCCCCCCTTTTTTAAGATACTCAATCGCGCTACTGCTGACTTCCCTGCGCGCCTCTGTCAGCTTTTCAGCATTCTTTACCCCGGGTCTCACAAGTGACTTCAATTCTCTGCCGTCATCAGTATATATCTGGACCCCTATCGCCTCATCATAATGCATAAAGCCTTCCAACGGGCCTCTGAACAGGTCTGTATTTTCTGTAAATACCCCGAGCTTCAGGCTGTATGCAAGGATACCCGCAAGATGTCTTCCTTCATTTATAAAATTATTTCTCATCATTCTGCCATGATAGTAAACAAAAAACGCCGAGAAAGAAAAATAGATGATCAGGATAGAAACAGTAACCAAATAGAATATCTTGGCGCTGAAGCTCTCGCGCTTAAATTTTAAATAGTTCAAAAAATTCATATTTTATTCCTGATTAATTACGGTTGCCTTTTTGAGAATTTCGTTATTAATTCTGATTCCCAGCTTCTTTGCAATCCTCTGATTAATTATTATATTTATTTTCCCCGCGCTTGCACTTGATACATTCTTTATGTCCGCTCCTGACAGAATTTTTCCTACTATCGCAGCTGCCTGTGCACCCATATCGTATGCATCTATATCGAGGGACATTAAGGCCCCCATTTCCAGATATTTTTTTGAAAAAGTTATTACCGGCGCCCTGTTTTGCAAGGAATAAAGAAACAGTATTTCAACTGCCTCCGGCGTAACAACACTGATATCGGGCAGCATCCATAAGGCGTTAATGACTCCCTTCATTTTATTCAACTCTCCCGGCAAATCTTTGGAGCTCTCAACTTTTCCTGCAGTAACTTTTATCTTTTGTGTCTCGGAGGCAATAAGTGCATCTTCAATAAACTTTCCCGATTTATCCGGATTGTAAAGCAGGCCGATATTGCTGATGTCCGGGAAGGCCTGATGGATAATGCCAAGCTGTCTATCCGGCGCTATGCTCATGCTTATCCCTGCAATATTACCTTTGCCGGTAATAACAGATTGAGAATTCAGCACCATCAGGTAGACAACCGGTATGTCATTTATTTCCTTGATTTTCTCAAGCGCTCCGCTGCCAATGGCAACAATGACCTCAGGATTTTCTCTTCGCATTTCTTTTACAACGTCAACCACCTGCATTTCAGAAATGACAAACTGCTTTATGTTACAATCGCAGGCGCTTTCCAACCCCATCAAGGCATCATTATATGGTGTAATGTTGATACTCTGGACAGAAACAACTCTGGCGGCAAATAGACTGGAGGGGCAAAAAATGACTGACAATATGATACACGCCCCGATTAAGCTTAAGAATTTAGACTTCAGCATTTCTTTGTAATATTACACGTTCCTTTTCTAAAAAAGACGTCCGGGTTAGTCTATTCTAATATTTTCGACCAGTATATCCTTGTGGAAGGTAATGTCCCCGGATCAATTATTATAGAAATAAATATTGAAAATATGTACTATATTATTCATTAATAATTACTTACCCTGAATTTAATATAATTCTCACTAAAAAACACCTGTAATAAATTACAGCTACCTGCTAAGGGGGGGTTGATGGTAAGGAAAAAAACTCAGTTCTTCTCATCCTGTGCACGCCACCTTCCATTGTATTTTTCTTTATTCTTGATATCAAGCGCTATTATTTGCCCTCCCCTTGTCTCAGCCCAGACAGAAGAGGAGATGAAGATGCTCAGGATGTATTTCAGGGAAGATGAACTTGTCCTTGCGCCCACAAGGACACCAAAGCTCCTTTCACAGGCGGCTGAAAATATAAGCATTGTAACGGCTGATGATATAAAGGCGATGAATGCGCATACCGTCACCGAGGTTCTATCCAGGGTCACTGGTGTCTTTGTCCAGTTCTTCGGGGAGGATTTCGGAAGTGATGCCCTTATTAAGATTCAGGGATCCAATGAAACACACGTCCTTGTCCTTTTAGACGGTGTTCCATGGAATGTTATGAACGGTGGAAATGCCATAACCCAGACGATTCCTGTAGGTATAATAAAGCAGATCGAGGTTATCAAGGGGCCTGCGTCGTCGGCTTGGGGCTCGTCCCTCGGTGGTGTGATTAATATTGTTACAAAAGACCCTCTGGCCTCCACGATCCCTTCGGGGTCTGTAAGCGCTTCATACGGTGAAAGGAGTACACAGGATTACAGAACAGAAGTCACCGGCGCACTCGGTAAAGCGGGATACTATCTTTACGCAGGCACACAGGAATCCGGAGGCTTGAGAAACAACAGGGACTATGATAACAATAGTTTTTACTCAAAATTCGATATACCATTTTCATCTGATGTGAATATGAGATTCACGGCCGGTTACAGTGAGCCCCATATCGATTACGGAGACCTCCCCAATTCCGGAATATCCGGAATAATAAATCGTGAGAATATCACCCGTGTCTTTTTCGCCACTGCTTCTCTCACTGCCGACCTGACCAGGGAACTTATGCTTTCAGGATCTTTATACTTCTTAAAAAGTAAATTCGTTAAGAATGATTTAGAGCTTAGTACCGGCGATTTGTTCCTTGATACTGTCGCTGATGAGGAAACCATAGGCGGAAGCGGCAAGATCATATGGAAAGATAATATGCATAATGCTGTTCTTGGCGTAGATGTAAGTGACGGTAGCCTCGATCTGAACCTGAATGCAGGTCCTTCGCTTCAGGCATGGTCTGCTCCGGCGACATCCGAGTCAAACTCCGGGATAAAGAAGTGGGCTGTATTTTTAAATGACACAATAACCATTGGCGCTTTATCCGTTACTCCCGGTATCAGATACGACAACAACAATGTAGATGGAGATTTTACAAGTCCGAGCCTGGGAGCAACTTACAAATTCAGCAAGCGCACAATCGTCAGGGCCTCTGTTGCAAAAGGATTTACAACACCGCCTCTTAATCTTACATCGGGCGGAGGATTGTTCCTTGATCCTAACCCTGATCTGCAGCCAGAGAAAGTCTGGTCTTACCAGGCAGGCGTGGAATCATGGATCGCTGACTTTCTGCATGCAAAGACCTCTGTATTTCACCACGACATGAAAGATGCCCTGGTTAAAGAGCTTTATGCCGCAGGGCCGCCTACCTATAATGATCTGTTTTTCAATAAAGGAGAGATCAAGCGCACCGGCGTTGAATTGAATGCAAACACTATCCCTTTTTATAACGTTTCCCTGAAAACCGGCTTTACTTTTGTCCGCATACGTTTAATAAATGAAGAACTGTACGCAAACGATGATATTGATACAGCACAAAAAAATTATGCATATAATGTAACAGTCAAATACGACGACACCAAATCATTCATAGCACAGCTTGACGGCCGCTACGTATGGTGGGACTTAGAGTCTACAAATATGGCAAAGTATGACACGTTTATATGGGATATAAATTTTAATAAAAAGATATACTCCTCTGACAAGATCAATAGTGAAATTTTTCTTACAGGCCACAATATTTTCAATAGCTCTCTTTATATTAATGGTGATAGAAAAAATCCCGGCAGGTGGTTAGAGACAGGGTTGCGGTTAAGTTTCTAATAAATTCTACCGTATAACATATTTATCCTGCGTAGGCGGGATAAATACGATAGTAAGGAGAAAATAAAATGGAAAGAGAAGAAATCATAATCCTGGACATGGGAATCGACACTGAAGATATTGCAGCTATTGCTGGTTGCTGCACTGGTTCACAAGCATCAGTAAGATAGCATGTAAAAGGGGAGGGCGTGCCCTCCCCTTTCTTTTTTATGCTCATCCGGAGCTTATGAAACTTTCTCATTACATAAAGAATTTCCCCTATGAAGAGCAGCCCGGCTACCGCCTCCTCTTCTCCACAAAAAAGTCATCTATGATCCTTCTTAAAGAAGAGACCTTTAATAATATTGAAGCGGACAAGCTGTCTTCAGAAAGTATGGAACCCTTGTCAAAACTCGGAATGATCGTTCCGGACCTTGATGACGAGAGGCGGGAGGTATCAGGTTTTCTCGACGAGATCAACGAAAAAAATAAATGCCTGAATATATCGGTCATCCTCAACCTCGACTGCAATTTCAGATGCGTTTATTGCTATGAAGACGGCATGAAGGGCAAATTTTATATGTCCGATGAAACTGCGGACCTTCTTATTGACTTCATCAAGAATAAATTCACGTCTGAAAAAAAGTCTCTCAACTTAGACTTCTACGGCGGGGAACCTCTGCTCAGCACGGACCTGATTAAATCCATCTCCCAAAAAATAAAACCTTTCATTGAAAACTGCGGCGCAAGATATACCTTCACCCTTGTGACAAACGGCTCGCTCCTTAAAAGACAGGTTGTGGAAGAACTGTCCCCGCAGGGCCTCACGGGCGTTAAGATAACCGTTGACGGACCTCCCGAAATCCACAATGCCAGCCGGCCTTTCAAATCCGGCGCCGGGAGCTTTGATGTAATTATGAAAAATATCCGCGAGACATGCGATATCATTAAAATAGCTGTTGGCGGCAACTTTCAGAAACAGAACTACGAGAAATTCCCGCTCCTCATGGATTACCTGGAAAAGGAAGGTCTTACATTTGAAAAGATACACCAGTTAAAATTTGACCCGGCAATGAACAAACCGGCAGGTGATAATTCGCCTGCTGACTTCACGGACGGCTGCATGTCCGTTAACGAACCGTGGGTCATAGAGGCCTTCACTTCTTTAAGAGAAGCTGTATTAAAAAGAGGCTACAGCACACCGAAAATAACCCCATCCCCATGCCAGGTGGAACTCAAAGATGCCTTTGTAGTTAATTACGACGGAGTCATCTACAAGTGTCCTTCCCTCATTGGAAAGGAAGGCTTTGAGATAGGCAATCTCAGGGATGGTATTGTGGATTACAGCGAGTCGCATAAACTCGGCATCTGGAATAATGAGAAATGCAGAGAGTGCGTGTACCTCCCCCTGTGCTTCGGAGGGTGCCGTTATATGTCTTATGTCAGGGACGGGAATATTGATAATGTAGACTGCAAAAAGCCTTATCTTGATGCCGCATTAGAGACGCTGATAAAGCAGGATATTAAGTACAGAGTCCAGCCGAAGGAAATTCGATAAATTTAAAATCCTCTTTCCAATCGGTGTTAAAAAAATAAGCCCTTGAATTAATCCGGCTATTTCTTAATAATAAATATTATCATTATGGATTACCCTTTCTCGAAATGCATAAAATCCTGATCATCGACGATGAAAAAGACATGCAGTCGGTACTTACCTGCCTTGTAAAATCTGAAGGATATGAAGCTGTTGCTGCAGGTAATGGAAATATCGCGCTTAAAGAAATCAGCACGCATTCTCCAGACCTGATTCTGCTGGATATTAGACTACCGGGTATAGACGGGATGACGCTCCTGGAGAGGATCAAGGAAATAGACAGGAACATAATAATCATCATGTTGACCGGTCATGGAGATATCAGGGACGCTGTAAAGGCCATGAAGCTCGGTGCCTTTGACTATATCACCAAACCTTTCAATAACGATGAAATAATCGCAGCCATAAAGAATGCCCTACAAGACAAAGATACAGTTTATAATTCTCAATCTATTTTTCTTTCGCTAAGAGAGAAAGAAGTGCTTACCTGGCTGAAAAAAGGGAAAAGCAACTGGGATATATCCAAGATACTTAATATCAGCCGGAGAACAGTTACTTTTCACGTTACAAATATCATGCAAAAATTAAATGCAGTAAGCAGAACCCAAGCAGTTGCGGTAGCCATTGAGCAGGGACTCATTAATTTGGAATAATTATTATCATTATTTTTGCTGCCATGACATAACAACTTAAACCCTTTCCAGACTTTCCCCGCCTTAATTTCTTTAGCCTGCCTGTACTATAAAAGTTTTGAATCATCAAATAGAATACGTATCACAGGACTGAAACAATATGTGTGAATATTTATAGAATTGTATTTTTTGAGTATATAGGCTACTTTTTTCGTTTCTCTGATTTTTATAATATGTTGAAAAACATCAACTTATAGGCTACCTGTAATTTCTTACAGGTGACTTTTTATGGTGTTATCTGGTAAAAAATATAATATCAATGGCAGGAACTTAACGCATTTATCTTTTGTGGGACATGGCTGAGTTGAGGCTTTTCTTTTGCACACACAATTATTAGATCCTTGTCTATGATTTATTTATATAGACAGAGAAATCAATCAACAAGATGAAATTCAACATCAATTCAGACATATTAAATAAGACCGATAAATGTTGTGAAAATTATTCCTGTCTACATGGGAAAAAAGAATGTTTTTGTGAGGTTAAAGAAAACTTCGGAAATAAAATAATTTTTGTTAACCCTATTAATATTTCATGTAATTACAGTTTGTCCTTTGGATATTCTTTTGTTTGTAACTGCCCGACGAGAAAGGAAATCTACAATCTCTATAAAACTTAAAGGGCAAAATCGTATATTAGGCATAAGTATTTCTTAAACGTGAAAAAAATGTGCCTCTTTTATCCACGTCCTTTTTTCTATAACTTTTAAAAAAACAATAGGCCTATGCACTTGATTGAAGTAAATTCAATATGTTGTGTGCGGAAGCAATAATGAAACCCTCTGTTTAGTAGGAACTTTAGTCAAGTGCATAGGCCTAAAAAACAATTTAGCTTTTGGACTAAATATGATATTATAGTGTTAATTTGCTTTATACTAATTTCCATTTAATGTAATTTATTATGACATTCAGGTTGTAGGTAGGGGACAGTATAAAAGTGTCGAATAAAAAGCCTAATATCCTCGTAATTGATGACGAATCCAGTGTGAGACAGTCATTGCAATTTATTCTCAAGGATGAGTATAACGTTCTCAAGGCACCGGGTGCACTTGAGGGTCAGCTTTATCTCGCATCCCATCATGTCGATATAGTTCTGCTGGATATAAGATTACGTGGAACTGATGGCCTAAAATTACTCTTCGATATCAAACAAAGATTTCCGTACATCGAGATTATTATGATTACAGCTTATGCAAACCTCGAAACCATAAGAAAAGCGATCCGTTTTGGAGCTTTTGATTATTTAATTAAACCATTCGATATAAATGAGCTGCTATCCGTTGTAAGAAATGCCTTGATACATAGAATAAATAAAATAAGTATAAAGAATGACCTCGATAAGTTGAGAGAATCAACTCTGTATTTGGAACACTTAATAAAAAATGCAAAAAATACAATAATCAACTGTAGTGAAATCAATATGACTGCCATGTTGCTCAACATAAACTCAAGAGATGGTTATACCTGGGCGCATGTAAGGCGGGTTACAAAATTATCATCATTGATAGCAGAAAAAATGAGAATGCAGGATGAACAGCTGAAATGGTTGAAATGTTCAGCATTACTTCATGATATTGGGAAAGTAACCATTGATGAATATATCCTGAAGAAAGACAGCAAATTAACGGATCATGAATATGAGGTTATTAAAAAGCATCCTGAAAAAGGAGTAGAAATCATCAAGTCTATGCCCTTTCTCGAAAATACAATACTCTCTATAAGACACCACCATGAACGATACGATGGATCAGGATATCCCAATGGTCTTAAAGGGAAGAGCATTCCGTTCAAGGCCAGGATACTGGCGGTCGCCGATGCGGTCGATTCAATGATAAATTCGCCGGTTAGACGGTACCCATTATCAATAGATATGGTCGAAAAAGAGCTTCGGTTAAACACCGGTAAGCAGTTTGATCCTGAAATTGTCGATGTAGTAATGAAGGAAAGGTTATTGTCTTTTGTTTAACTCGCCTAGTTCTTTTGAACAATCAATCTCCGCAACACAGCACAGTGATTCAAATATATTAAGCAATGAAGTAACAACGTCAGGTTTAGTGCGAAGTAATTTCCTGAATAACGACAGGAAGGCTTCCTCTTCAGCTGTCAACTTAATTCCCTGATGATCACCAATAAGATGAATAAAATCGGTATAACCATATTCGCGCAGCACATTTTTGATTTCATTTGGGGTGAATCCCAGCGCTTCCGCAATTTTTATAAAAATAGGTTCAATCACCTTCTTTTGATGAAGTATGAGCTGCCTGCATGTTTCTCGAGAGACTACCTGATTTACAGAGGAGTTCTGATAGAACTGTTCGACTGTCTCCCATCCCTGTTGATTCATCTTTCTTGTAAGCATGTTGTCGGGGTAAATTATTTTTCTCTTCATAGAATTCATTTTAACATTAAAATACGATTTTGGCAACCAACTTGGGAAATTTTAGCAACCAACTTGACAAACTATTTCAAATCCGTTAAACTAATATCCGAATTATACATACCACTCAATTTTTTCAGTGAGATTTAATATATGTTTTCAGAGAAAGATATAGTTATTCAATGCAGGCAGTGCAAAGGCCATTGTGACGAAATAAAAAATTGTCCTTTGAAAGTCAAATGGCCGAATGACCGGAAAAGTAAAATATTCCCCATGCCTGTTAATTGGAAATTATCAAGCCTGGTCCAAGGTGCATATATTAAAGCAAGTGACAAGTACACAACCGAAGAACTTATCACAGGGCTTTGTAAGCTGAGTGATCATTTATAAATAGTATATTCACCCGAGAGACTGTAGTAAATTTAACAATCAACTCAGCAGTGTATTTTTAGATATGCTGGATACGCTGTGTTTAGGGGACGTGGTTGAAGTGCAGAATTCATATTCACTTCTTCCTTGATCACTTGTCATTCCGGTTTGTTAAGTTTGTCATTCTGGTTTGTCCGGAATCCTTCTTAAAAAAGATTTAGGACAAGTCGGGATGACTGTTCAAACCGGAGTGACAGGCTGATCAGTTATATTCAACTTTTTTTACGAATTAACCAAAATATATATGAAATGGACACTATTCCGGGAAGTCACTTTCTCAATTTATCAAGAAAAGGAGTGAAAATATGGACGGCAGCTTTGAAACGATACAACCTTTATCAAATAGAGAGATAGAAGTACTCAACTGGTTAAAAAAAGGTAAAAGCTCATGGGACATTGCGACAATCCTGAATATAAGCGAGAGGACGGTGAATTTTCACGTAAAAAATATAATGCAAAAACTCAATGCCGTGAGCAGAACTCAGGCAGTTGCAGTTGCTATTGAGAATAATCTGATTAATACAAGCTTAACTGCCTCATAATTCCCGACCTCTTTAAAAGGTAACCTGTCATTTTTGACAGGTTACCTTTTAAAGAGAAATTTGTTATTAATAGTAATGCATCACGTCAGAAGAAAACAAAGAGACTTTTGCATGAGTTTATCCCGGAATTTCATATAAATTGACATAGCAGGGCCCCAACACATTAATCTTTTTATGGGACATGGCTGAGTTGGGGCCCTGCTTTTATAAAAACTCCTTTTCAAAGAATCTGATTATCCTGCTGGAATTCAAATATTTTTTTATTGACACCAGTACGATATATGTTTTAGTTTTATAGACCGCATAAAATGAAGTTTTAAGTTTAGAGTTCCCGCGACCACAGAGGTAATCTTTCAATAGATAGTATTGAGGGAGAATTTACCAGAGTAACAATTGAACTGCCGTTAAATAATTAATATTCTATTACCGCCGATTGAATATTGAAGATATTTCAGTTATTATTTATGATCAACTGTCGATCTTCAATATAATTTATATCGAAAATGTCAAAAATTCTTGTTGTAGACGATGAAGAGAGTATACGGTTTACCTTTGAGAGCTTCCTGTCGGACAGAGGGCATGAAGTGGTTACTGCCGCAGACTTTGATGAAGCTCTGAGGACAATTTCCGGAACAGAATTTGACATGATATTCATGGATATCGTTCTGGGAGGCAAGACCGGGATTGAACTCTTAAAGGAAACCAGGGACAGAAACTCTCGCTGTCCTGTAGTCATGATCACCGGATACCCCAATGTCGAGACCGCATCTGAAGCCCTCCGGCTGGGCGCCTTTGATTATATTTTCAAGCCCGTTAAGCAGGAAACCCTGATTCATACCACAAATATGGCCCTGAAATATAATTCCCTTCAGTACGAAAATGAGAAATACCGGTTAAACCTTGAAGCAATTTTCAGGAGTGTAAAAGATGCCATAATCACCATTGATAAAGATATGTTCATTCTCGAAGTTAACGAAGCTGCAGAAAAGATCTGCGGTATGACCCGTGAGGCCATTGGTAAATCCCTTGAAAATATTCAGACAGTCTGTAACTGCCATTGCCTCGATACTCTAAAAGAAACCATCCGGAATAAACGCCCTCTTGAAGTCCTCCACGCTGAATGCGGACACAGCGGCAGGCACAAACAGGTCGTAACGTTAAACACATCTCCTCTGATCAACAGGAAAGGTGAATTCTACGGAGCCGTCATGGTAGTAAGGGATGATACCCGCCTCAATGAACTTGAGCGTGATCTTGGAGAGCGCAGGAGATTTCATAATATAATCGGACAAAACAGACAAATGCAGAAGATTTACTCTCTTATTGAAGACCTGGCTGATGTACAAACAACCGTATTAATTGGCGGTGAAAGCGGCACCGGAAAAGAGCTTGTTGCTGAAGCTATCCATTATAAAGGGAATCGAAGGAGTAAATCTCTCGTGAAAGTGAACTGCTCGGCTTTGTCGGAACACCTGCTTGAAAGCGAACTCTTCGGACATGTCAAGGGGGCATTTACCGGAGCAGACAGAGATAAGACGGGAAGGTTTCAACTGGCTGATGGCGGCACTATCTTCCTTGATGAAATCGGTGATCTCTCCCCACAGATGCAGTTGCGGTTACTGAGAGTACTGCAGGATAAGATATTTGAGCGTGTAGGAGATTCTACTCCGATAAAAGCGGATGTCCGCGTAATTGCAGCTACAAATCGGGACTTGTCCCAAAAAGTCGGGCGAGGCGAGTTCAGGGAAGATCTTTACTATCGTCTGAAAGTCGTTGAAATACTATTGCCTCCTCTGCGTGAACGACGTGACGATATACTGATGTTAGTAGATTATTTCATTCAAATATTCAATGATAAATTCAACAAAAAAGTCTCGGCAATATCTGAAAATGTAAAAAAAATCTTTTTGGATTACTCATGGCCCGGAAATATCAGAGAACTGGAGCATGCACTTGAGCATGCTTTTGTTATCGCAAGGCAGGACGCTATTACTGTTGACCTGCTCCCCCAAAATTTTATCGATCAGACTGTAAAAAATCTGTCTTCTTCAATAGATGAAGTTGCAATCGGACCTGAAGCCCTTCTGGATGCGCTAAAAAGAGCGGGAGGAAACAAGTCCAAGGCAGCCAGACTGCTGGGTATAAACGTACGGACTATCTACAGGAAAATAGAAAAATACAACATCGAGTCAGAAACACGTTAAAAAAACCTACTCTCTCTGACAGAGTAAATTCCGAAAACCATGACTTGTCATGCTTCCATGACAGCACTATTTCATGACATGTCGTGCATCTTCCTTTTTTTAATTATCTCAATTTTTTACCACCAAAAACTATTAAGTCACGCACAAGCATTATTCGGAACCTGTTTCAGAATCTTTAAAATCAATATGTTAACGGTCCGGAAGCATGTTCAGCCCGGATAATATTGGACATATGCATACATCCTGATTTGATTTTCTAATCATGGCACGATTCTTGATATATAACATTGTCATCAGCAGTACTTCGCACAAAATTATTCGTAAATAGTCAGGGTCTGATATGCATTTATCAAACAAGGGAACTGTCATGACAGATAATTGTCCCAATTTAGTTGAATGGACCGGATGGAGATATTTATTCTGCAGACTGAGATATCAGAAACCTGACATTCTGTCCTGCTTTGAGATCAGGGAATTCTGCAAGAGCACGACATATTGTGAATGCTCTTTCTATATTGATAAAACCGGTAAGGAGAGGGGAAATTAATTTCTAACGGTGTGAACAGAATCTCAAGGGAGAATAAATAAATGTCTTGTAATATCAAAAATAAATTATGCCCTTTAGTTAAAAATCCTTTAAATGAGTGTTACTGTTTTGACCTGAACAGTAAAAATATAAATTCTGCAATTCGATATTGCAGTGAATATTATGAATCCTGTGAGATTTTTAAAAAACAATTAGTCCAGGGAAAATCTTATGAAAGAGCTTGAGGAACCAGTGAACATTTTAACGACTATGAATATAAAGATGAATTTCACATTTGAACAGCTCGATACTGTAGGGGTATTTAATCTCTTCGGGGAGCTGACAGCAGAACATCAAGATGAATTAAAATTGCTTCTCATGAGGGCAACTCACGGCATAGACCGGGCAGTCCTGAATCTGAAAAAAATCACCAGAATTGATTTCACATGTTTAAAATTACTTAGAAAGGCATATTGCACATCGATTCGTCTCAAGAATCCTTTAATTCTGACGGAAGTCCCGATAATTTACTTAACCGAAATTAATAATTGTGAAACTTCAAATACCCCGGAGACCCGATAGTTTCCGGATTATATATCGTCTAATTTGTGAATAGAGGAATAAGTATGGGATGCAGGAGTCTTGCAGAAGCAGTCATTCTTCAGTCCATGGAAGATCTATGGAGCCCTCATCACAGAGAAGAAAGCAAGGCGTTCTTCAAAGGAGACGGTTTTAAAATATATGCAAAAATTGCAGATTTAAATTCATTGAAACAATTAAAAATCATACATATTACAGGGGGGAAGAAAAATGATAGAACAGTTAGAGCAAATTGAGCTTGAAGATACCATATATGATAATAGTATTATTGAGGACAGAGAATACTCAAACCGGGAAACAAGAAGAAACACTGTTTCGATTAACTATTCTTCTGACGACCCGGTCAAAATGTATCTTCGGGATATGGAGTCACTGCCCCTTCTCACCAAGCTGCATGAAGTAGAAATTGCCAGGACAATTGAATCCGGAAAAGGAAAGATAGAAAAGATTATTTTCCAGGCTCCTTTTATCTTCGAGCAGATACTTGATCTCCCTAACCTGTTAAAAGAAAAGAAAGTATCAATAACCAACATTTTCTCCATTGAAAAAATCGGTATATGCCGGATTGAGCCTGAACAAACCAGAGCGCAAGATGTATCGGCATTACCGCATCAACACCCCCATACTGATACTCGACTACGCGAAATATCCGAAATAGATAAGACCATGATTCTGGAAAATATTTTAAAGACATTTAAGTCATTAAAATATCTTGTTCAGAAAAGAGATTCTTATATTCAACAATTGTCCGGCATAAAAACAAACAGGAGCAATTCAGAGAAAATAAAATCCCAAATAGCGGACAATAACGCTAAAATACTCAATAAAATTTCTACGCTTCATTTGAAAGACAAAGTAGTTGAAAAATTATTGACACAATTCAAGAATACGGCAAGACGTTACATTTACTTGTCCGGGGAATCATGCAATATCCGGGAAAAAGTTCATATACCGGATGAAAAAATAAAAAGTAAATCTTTCCACGGCAATGCGCATTCTAATAATAAATTCTTTGAAATCAGGACGCCCTCCAATAACTTTAAAGAAATTAAAGCGGAAATGACTTCTATAGAATCAAAACTCGGCCTTAAAGGAACCAATGTAGAAAAAACATTAAATTCAATTCTTGATAATGAAGAGGAACTTAATGCTGCAAAAAAACTGCTGACAGAGTCCAATCTGAGGCTTGTAATAAGTATAGCAAGAAAATATATCGGGAGAGGGCTCACTTTATCCGATCTAATTCAGGAGGGCAACATCGGCCTGATGAGGGCCGTTGATAAATTCGATTATAAAAAAGGCTACAAATTCAGCACCTATGCTACATGGTGGATAAAACAGTCTATTACGCGAGCCCTCGCAGATCAGGCAAGGACAATAAGAATTCCGGTGCATATGATAGAAACCATCAACAGGCTGACACAGGTAACAAAGCACCTTGTGCAGGACTACGGCAGAGAGCCTTCGTTAGAGGAAATCGGCAAGTATATGGGGCTTTCTCTCGATAAAGTCAGGTCTATCCTCAAGATATGCAAGGAGCCTATATCCCTGGAAACTCCGATAGGAAATGATGAAGACAGCCATATTGAAGACTTTATAGAAGATAAAGCATCTCTGGTCCCTTTAGACACGGTCATACATCAGGAGCTGAAGGCGCAGGTAAGAAAAGTCATTGAATCTCTTACCAGTAAAGAAGCCGAAATTATAACAAAACGTTTCGGCATCGGAGACGATGTCTCGCTCACCCTTGAAGAAGTGGGCAAACATTTTAAAGTCACGCGGGAACGGATAAGACAATTGGAAGGAAAGGCTTTAAGAAAGTTAAGACATCCGCAGAGGAGCCAGTCTCTTAGAATTTTCCTTGAGAGGAATAATTAAACCTTGTAGGGGCATGGCGCGCCATGCCCCTACAAAAACGTGCCCTGCATATCCGCACGTGCAACGTGCCCGACCCTGCACATCCGGATTGAAGGGCACGTGCAACGTGCCCCTACATAATTTTTTCGCATAGTTCAATAGCACTTCCCTTGAACACTCTTGTCCCTACCTATATAATTACTGCATGGATGTTATTACAACTCATCTGAATGCAGACTTCGATGCGCTGGCCTCGATGGCGGCGGCAAAGAAATATTATCCTGATGCAGTTCTCGTATTTCCGGGCTCGCAGGAAAAAAACGTCCGCGACTTCCTGGCAGCCTCTCAAATAACACTGGAATTCAAAAAACTCAAGGACATTAATCTTGAGGAAATCAGCCGATTAATTCTTGTTGATGTTAAAAACTCTGATAGAATCGGAAAGTTCTCGAATATCCTGGGCAAAAAAGGGCTTATAGTCCATATATTCGACCACCATCCCTTTACAGATACCGATGCCAAAGGACATAAAGAGGTCATTGATAATGTCGGAGCCACTACGACTATCTTCACGGAAATGATGCAAAAAGATAAAATCCGTCTCTCTCCGGTTGAAGCCACCCTCTTGATGCTTGGAATTTATGAGGAAACAGGTTCTCTAATTTTTCCTTCTACAACCGTCAGAGACTTAAACGCAGCAGCCTACCTGCTTAAAAAAGGGGCCAATTTGAAAATCGTTTCAAGCTTTTTCACAAGAGAACTCGGCCCCGAGGAGATAGACCTGCTCAACGAATTTATCCAGACTGCAAAAGATTACGTAATTCACGACTTAAGGATTAAAATTACAAAGGCGTCCAGAGAAACCTATATCGGGGATATCGCTTTTTTGGCCCACAAAATCCGGGAAATAGATGACGTGGACGCCATATTCATCATTGTGATGATGGAGGACCGGGTGCAGGTCATTGCAAGGAGCCTTACCCCTGAGATTGACGTGTCGGAAGTGCTTCATGAAATAGGCGGCGGCGGTCATCCGCAGGCAGCCTCAGCAGTTGTCAGGAATATGTCGCTGGAAGAGACTGAAGGCAAGCTTTTAAATATTCTGGAGAGAAAGATCCACCCGTCAAAAACAGCAAAAGATATTATGACAAGTCCCGTCATAAGCATTCCCTGGAACAAGACGATTAAGACGGCGGAAAAAACAATGACACGGTACGAAGTCAATGTGCTGCCTGTCCTGAAAAACAATACATTTTACGGACTCATATCCAGAGAAGTTCTAGAGAAGGCTTTGTTTCACGGTTTTGGGAAAAGCAGGATTACGGAATTCTGCACCACCGATACTCCCACGGTTTTACCATCAACATCAATAAATATTGTCGAGTCAATGATGATAGAGCAAAACCAGAGGTTTATGCCTGTTGTTGAAAGCAGTCACATAGTAGGGGCTATTACACGGACCGACCTTTTACGGTCGCTTTATGAAAGTCTGTTACGGAAAAGCAGGATAAGCAGCCGGGAAAAATTAACGGGAAAGCCTTCCATAGGAAAAAATCTTTCCGCTGTACTGAAAGCAAAATTCCCGCAGGAGATATTTAATCTGCTCACATTAACAGGTGAAGTTGCCAGAGATCTCGGATTTTCGGCGTATCTTGTCGGCGGCTCGGTCAGGGATTTACTGCGCGGTGAATCAAATTTCGATTTAGACATCGTAATAGAAGGAAACGGGATAGCCTTTGCAAAGGCGCTGGGCAATAAACTCAACGTGAAAGTCAAGACACACACGAGATTCGGCACCGCTGTTGTAATCACGGATTTCCTGAAATTTGATGTAGCCACTGCAAGGACTGAATATTACGAATCTCCTGCCGCCCTGCCCCATGTAGAAATGTCATCGATTAAAAAAGACCTGTATCGAAGAGACTTCACTATAAATACATTGGCCATAATGTTGAATCCAGGGCATTTTGGAAAGCTCTTTGATTTTTTCGGCGGACAGAGGGACATTAAGGAAAAAACATTGAGGATCCTCCATAACCTCAGCTTTATTGAAGACCCGACAAGGGCCTTCAGGGCCATAAGATTTTCCGAGCGGTTCGGTTTTATAATAAGCAAGCACACAATGAATTTAATAAAAACCGCGGTCCGAATAAATCTCTTCGATAAATTGTCCGGCGCCAGGATGTACGATGAGCTTAATCTCCTATTCACGGAAACGGAACCGCTCAACGCAATCAAGAGATTGTCCAAGTTCGATCTATTAAAATTTATTCATAAGAGTCTCGCGATTACACAAACACTTAAAGAAACCTTTGAAGCCATACAGGAAACCGTTGCCTGGTTCAAACTCCTGTTCTTTGAGGAAGAGCTGAACAAGTCACATCTTTTTCTCATGGCATTGCTTGATGAGTTAACGCCGGCGGAAAGAAGCGAGGCCTTGCAAAGACTTTTTGTGCCGCCCTCTGCCAGAAAAGAAATACTAAACGGTATCGAGCAGTCAGAAAAGGTCCTTGCCCAACTGCAAGGGGATTCTGAAAAAGAAATTTACTATACGCTAATGCCGCTCGATATCCCGACCATCCTCTTCACAATGGCCAGGACTAAAGACCAGAAACAAAAAAAGGCCGTTTCCCTGTACCTGACTGCATTAAGAAAAATAAAGCCCGAACTTTCAGGGATAGATCTGAAACAAATGGGATATACCCCGGGACCGCTTTTCAAAAAGATATTGACATCATTGCTCGAAGCAAGACTTGAAAGAAAAATTAAAAGCCGTGAAGAAGAAATAGCGTTTGTAAAAGAGAAATTTAAAATTTAAAAATCAAAGATCAAAGATCAAAATTGTTGAAATACCTGAACAATTATGGTATAAAACAGACTGAGTTGAACCAAATTTAATTTATAAAAGGAGAAATCTTATGAAGAATGTGCCGTTTTACACTTTACTAATAGTCTGCCTGTTTTTAGCCATGACCGGATGTGATAAATTTAAAGGGGAAAAGTCAGACAGTCCTGTCATTGCAAAAATAGACAAGGCGTCAATCACCCAGAATGAATTTATCAAAGAAGTCAGCAGGGTGCCGGAATGGGCAAGGTCTCAATTCCAGGGGAATGAAGGCAAAGTAAAATTCCTTGATGAATTGATTAAGAGGGACCTTATTTATCAGCATGCAATAAAAATGAAGCTTAATAAAGATAAAGAGTACCTTGATAAAATAAAAGAATTTGAAAAAATGACTCTCGTATCGCTCGTACTAAAGAAGGAAGTCGAGGAAAAAGCCGTTGTTGATGATTCTGAAGTCCGGACTTTCTTTGAGCAGAACGCAGACAAATTTACAGTAGGCGCGCAGTTGAGAGCAAGCCATATACTTGTAGAAACGGAAAAAGAAGCAGCAGATATCCACGCAAGAATTATGAAGGGTGAAGACTTTTCAAAACTTGCCCAAAGACTGTCCAAAGACAAAGGCTCCTCAGAAAAAGGCGGGGACCTGGGATATTTCGGCAGAGGAAAGATGGTGCCGGAATTTGAGCAAGCCGCCGCCGGTCTTAAGCCCGGAGAAGTCAGTAAGCCGGTCAAAACCCGCTTCGGCTTTCACATCATAAAACTTATAGATATACAAAAGGGCGCACCGGCAAATTTTGAGCAGTCCATGGAGTCAATCAAACGGCAGCTCGTTTCCGAAAAAAGGAAAAAACTCTTTGATGCATATGTTGAGAAGTTAAAAGGGGAAATTAAGGTAGTCAAAATCGAAGAGAATCTTAAATCGATACCTCTTCCATGGGAACAGTCCGGAGAGCCAGGACAAACTGAAGCGCCAAACCCCCACGACGCAAAATAAGAATGCTTAACATAAAAAAGGCCTGTGCAGTTTAAAGCTGCACAGGCCTTTTTTTGTCCTAATATCTTTACAACCTTCCGTAAAGCTCCTTAACCCTGGCAACCGCCTCAGAGGGAGCAATTCGTTCCGTCTCTTTCGTCTTCCTGATCTTAAATTCTACGAGACCTTCCTTCAGGGCCTTTTTGCCGACAATTATCTGGCAAGGGACCCCTAACAGGTCAGCGTCTTTAAACTTTACTCCCGGTCTTTCATCCCTGTCGTCCATGAGAACTTCAAAGTTTTCGTCCTGAAGCTCCCGGTATATTCTTCCGGCAGTATCTGAAAGTTCTTTATCATCACCGGCAAGGGTAACGATCTCGACATCAAAGGGTGCAATGCTGGAAGGCCAGATAATCCCATCCCTGTCATTATTCTGCTCAATAGCAGCCGCAGCGATACGTGCAGGGCCAATTCCGTAACTGCCCATGATTACCGTTTTCTCTTCACCATTTTCATCAAGGTACACGGCCCTCAGCGGCTGAGAGTATTTTGTACCCAACTTAAATATATTACCTATCTCGATCACCTTCTCTTCAAGGAGGGCCGCGCCGCACTTTGAGCAGCCGTCCCCTCTTCCGGCAACATGTATGTCGTGCCATTCAGCATCAAAATGGATATCCGGCCTAATTCCCCTTGTATGAAATCCTTCCTTATTTGCTCCTGATATATAAATCCCCTCCTTCAGCGAAATGTCAGCAATCTTTTTCAGTTTATTATTGTGAGGGCCTATAAAGCCGGCTTCTACTCCGAGGATTTCCTTTACTTCATTTTTTTGCGCAGGCCTGAATGCCCCCGTAATCCTTTGAAGCTTCTTTTCATGGAGTTCCTGGTCCCCCCTGACGAGTGCAAGGAAGGGGCCTTCCGGGCCTATCAGAAGAAGGCTTTTTATGAAACACGATGGGTCTGCTTCCAGGAATGCAGACACCTCTGCGACAGTTCTTTTATCGGGAGTGGGAATGTCTTCTAATAATCCCCCTACATCCCCCTTTTCCAAAGGGGGACTTACTAAATCCCCCCCTTTGACAAAGGGGGGCAAGGGGGGATTTTCAGATCCTGTGAGTTTTTGCGTATGCGGTATCGACAGTGCAAGCTCTACATTGGCAGCGTATCCGCACTTATCGCAAATAACAATTGTATCCTCGCCAGCAGGACTCGGGGCCATAAATTCATGTGCGGTAGCGCCTCCCATCATACCGGGGTCGCTTTCAACCTGATAAAACGCAAGTCCGCATCTCTGAAAAATCCTGTGATAAGCCTCCGCATGCTTCTGATAGCTCTCTTCAAGCCCCTTCTCATCTCTGTCAAAGCTGTAGCTGTCTTTCATAATAAACTCGCGTGTCCTTAGAATTCCGCTTTTAGGTCTGGCTTCATCTCTGAATTTTGTCTGTATCTGATACCATATCTGGGGCAAATCCCTGTATGAACGTATCTCCATTGAGGCAAGCCATGTAATTATCTCTTCATGGGTCATGCCTAGACACATGTCTCTGCCCCCTCTGTCTTTCAGTCTGAACATCTCGTCACCGATCTCGCTCCACCTGCCTGTCTTTTCCCAGATTTCAGAGGGATGAAGAGCCGGCATGGAAATCTCCTGAGCGCCGATTGCGTCCATCTCTTCCTTGATAATCTCGTTTATTCTTTTCATTACTCTCCACGCAAGAGGAAGATAAATATACAGACCAGCTGCAAGCTGTCTGATGTATCCTGCCCTGAGCATGAGTATATGGCTGATTGCCTCAGCCTCCGTCGGCGTCTCGCGTAAAGTCGGGGTAAATAATTGTGAGAATTTCATAAGTTGCCTCTCATTTATATCTTGAATTTCCAGCTTAAAATCATCGTATTTTATCACATGCATTGCCTTAATAAAAGAAGTATTTCAATATCTTTCATTATTTGATTATACTCTTCCGTTTTTTATAGAGAAGGACTGGATGTTCTGTGTAACAAGCCCAACGCACTTAACTACAGCTTAAAACCCGTATTACTCCAAATCAGTAAGCCTGTGTTTGATTATCTGATTAATATTGTAAATATCCATATAACAACTGTTTGATTATTTGACATAAATAAGTATAATAATGGGCAATGGATAGGGACAGTATGAAATCAAATGCGATTATCTCTGTTATACTGATCCAACTGTTAATATTGTTATCACCTCTGCCTCTATATAGTGAGGCATACTGAGGGTAAAACCTTCCTTGCAGGCATAATTAGGCCTAATGTGAAAATGCAGAATATTGTTGACGGTTTCAAATCCGGCATGGAGTCTTATGGCTTCATTGAAGGTAAGTATTTATCTTTATACTCAATAATGGAATCAATTATACTTATTAGAGCAATCATAATTAAGGCAGGAGAGAAATAAATTCGATATCTGCTTAATAATTCAACAAACAAAGTAGGGGCATGGCGCGCCATGCCCCTACAAAAACGTGCCCTTTCCCGGATTCGTTGGGTAAATGAAATCAATCGGTCAATTATTAATTAAAAACCTGGATATAGTTTTCTTCATCTATGGTCTTGCCTTTATAATAATGGGCATTGCCATATTGCTTCAGCCGAAGAAGGATAGTGAACACAAGATTGCAAATATCTTCTGGCTCCTGGCAATGTTCGGCATCACCCACGGCGCAAATGAGCTCCTGGATATGTGGGCGATAGTCAGGGGCAGGCATGATATGCTGGATGCTGTCCGCTGGCTCTTTCTCGTCATATCATATCTTTTTCTTTTCGAGTTCGGCAGGCGTTTTTTCCGCCTGAATATGGCAAATGCCCCTGCCTGGCAAAAGAAGACCGCCGATTTATTCGGATGGTGGTCGCTGCCTCTTATAGCTCTCGTGATTTTTGTGTGCGCAAACATGTCCCATGATTTCTGGAAGGTTGGAAGTATCTGTGCCAGATATTTACTGGGACTTCCCGGTGGGCTTCTGATCGGTCTCGGCTTTTTGTTTGAATACAAACATGAGAAAGAGATTTTGGGGCCGCTGGGGGTCAAGAAATATTTCATGTGCGCCAGTGGCGCGTTCCTGACTTACGGTATCCTGGGCGGCCTGATCGTTCCAAAGGCGGACTTCTTTCCCTCAGACCTGCTCAACACGGAATCATTTATTGCAGCAGCAGGGATACCTGTACAGGTGTTCCGCGGCCTATGTGCCCTTGCCGCGGCCTGGTCCGTCAGCGGAATACTGAAGATCTTCAACTGGGAGATGAGGGACAAACTTCAGGAACGCACCGATAGGTTACAGGCCATCAATGAGGCGCTTAAACTTGAAATTAACGAGCGCAAACTGGCGCAGGAACAGCTTAAGTCATCACTCAAAGAAAAAGAAGTCCTGCTGAAAGAAATTTATCACAGGACCAAAAACAACATGCAGGTCATTACCAGCCTGTTAAATCTCCAGTCAAACCAGATTGACGATCCTCATTATGTAGAACTATTCAATGAAAGCCGTAACCGGATAGGATCAATGGCCCTTATCCATGAAAAGCTCTATCGCTCGAAAAACCTTGCCAGCATCGACTTTAAAGACTATATAACGAGTCTGGCAAACGGCTTGTTCACTTTCTACGGCACAAACACCGGAAATGTTTCATTAACTGTAAACGCCGGGGGGATCATTCTCGGCATCGACACGGCAATTCCGTGCGGCCTGATCATCAACGAATTGCTATCAAATTCTCTTAAGTACGCGTTCCCGGAAGGCAGAAGCGGCAGTATATTTATAGACCTGAAAAAAACAACTGCCAGTGATAAGTTTGAGAGCGAATATGAACTGACTGTCAGCGATGACAGCATCAGCCTTTCGGAAGATATTGATATCAGGAATACAAAATCTCTGGGACTGCAGCTTGTCACCAACCTGACTATGCATCAGCTCCGTGGCAGTATAGAATTACGGAGGGACGGAGGGACCGCTTATTTTATCCGCTTCAAGGAATTGAAATATCATGAAAGACTGTAATAGATATATTAAAGGAGAATTATTGTGGAAAAAGCAAAAATATTAATTGTAGAAGATGAAGCCATTATAGCAAAAGACCTGCAATGGCGTCTGCAAGGGATGGGCTATGACGTGCCCATTGTCGTAGCTTCAGGAGAAGACGCTGTTAATGCCGCTCATAAATCCGCGCCTGATCTGATTTTAATGGATATCATGCTGCTTGGCTCCATGGATGGAATCGAGGCCGCCAATCGTATACGCGCAGAGGCCGACATCCCCGTCATTTATCTCACTGCTTATGCAGATGAAGAAATACTTGAGCGCGCCAAGAAAACCGAGCCCTTCGGGTATTTAATCAAGCCTATCGGAGACAGAGAGTTGCACAGCAATATCGAGATAACACTTTTTAAACACAGGATAGACAAGAAATTAAGGGGAAATGAAAAATGGCTTTCTACAGTGCTGACCAGTATCGGCGATGCGGTCATTACTACTGACATGAACGGGCATGTAAAATTCATGAACCCGGCCGCCGAAGCTCTGACCGGCTGGAAAGAGGAAGAGGTTTTAGGAAAAGCGCTTGAAGATATCTTTAACATTGTAAACGAATACACAGGGGAAAAGGTGGAAAACCCTGTGCAAAAGGTACTTAGAAAGGGAACAACCGTAGGTCTTGCAAACCATACAGTATTAATTACAAGGAACGGAACCAGGATACCGATCGATGACAGCGGAGCGCCGATCAAAAACGAAAAAGGGAACATCCTGGGCGTTGTTATGGTATTCTCCGATATTACTGTCAGAAGAAAGACAGAAGCGCAATTACTTCAGTCAAAGAGGGATTGGGAAGATACGTTCGATACAATTACTGATATGATCACAGTCCATGATAAAGATTTTAATATAATCAGGGCCAACAAGGCGGCTGAAAAAATATTAAACTTGCCCCTCTTGAAAGTTAACGAAGATAAATGCTTCAGGTATTATCATGGAACCGATAGACCCCCGGCAGGATGTCCCAGTTGCACATGTCTTGATACCAAAGAATCCACCGCCTTTGAGATATTTGAGCCTCACTTAAACATGTTCCTTGAACTCAGGGCCATGCCCAGATTTGACAGCAACAATGAACTTATCGGGTTGGTCCATGTTGCCAGAGACATAACGGAGCGGAAAAAAATAGAAGATGAGATAAAGAAAGCAAAGGTTGAATGGGAGATGACTTTTGACAGCGCAAATGAGTTTATAGTTCTTGTTGACAAGGACCTTAACATTTCAAGGTGCAACAAAAGTTTTGTAAAGTTCACAAAAAAACCCATCGACGAGATAATCGGCAAAAAATGTTCCCTGTTTTTCCCCTGTGACGCTACCAGGGATGATGACACAAAACCGTTTTCCAATATCGAGATAAAAACGGATTCCGGCCACTGGTTATACTTAAGCTCGTATTCGATTCTTGATAAAAACAACGAATTCCTGCATACGATTATCATGGCGACTGACATTACCGATTTAAAAAACACTCAGCAGAGACTCCTGAAATCCGAAGATGATCTCAAAACCAGGGTTAAAGAACTTGAAGATTTCTATGAAATGGCTGTCGGCAGGGAGCTGAAAATGAAGGAGCTCAAAAGCGAGATAACAAAATTAAAAAAATCGCTGGCAAAAGAAAAAGAAGCAAGGGAAAAAGTTGATTTATAAAAATTAACAAAGTAAATTAACTGAATTACCGCCAATATAAAAATGGAGGGTATAATGATCAGGGTACTCTTATCTGTCTTTTTAATTCTGCAATCCTTTTGCTTAATCTCTTACGCCTTTGAGACTTCTGAACTCGAATCAAAAACAGCAGAGGAACTTCTTCTGTTTTTTGAAGAAGAGGAGCTTGTGATTGCCACAAGGTACAAAACACCTGTCAGAAAGGCTCCGGCAATTGCAACGGTTATTACTGCCAGGGAAATAAGGAATATGGGGGCAAGAAACCTCATGGACGTTTTCAATACAGTATCGAGTATCGGGATATCCATTGACGAATTCGGCAGGGATATGTTCGAGGTCAGGGGCATAAGGACAAACACATCGGAAAAAATCCTTGTGATGATCGACGGGCACAGGTTGAACGAGGTCTATACCGGCAGCGCCCTCGCAAACGTTTACAATGATCTTCCCGTGGAAAATATAAAACAGGTGGAGATAATCAGAGGACCCGGGTCCGCCCTTTACGGGGCCAATGCCTTCGTGGCTGTCATAAACATCATCACAAAGGATGCCGCTGATACAGACGGCATCGGCGTGAATGCCGCGGGAGGGAGTTTCAATACAAAAAACATCAATATCCTCAGCGGCGGATCATATAAAGGCATCGTCATATCAGGAAGCGCCGATAAGCGAATACGTATTTTTTTAAACAAATATTTCCCTCATATAAAGAAGATAGGCATTGCGTGTGAGCCTGAGAGCCTGGCATTCATTACATCTTCCGTAGATCCATCCGGGCTGGAAATTTACACTTCGGCATATCTGAAAAATATGTGAAAACAGGATCTCTCTTTTCACTTGGGTTCGATACGGCAGACATGGAAAAGCAGCTTGGAAATCTTATCATGAAGGTACTTTCCCGGGGGACGGCGACAGGCATCCCGCAATCTCCACCTGGAAAATTCACTCTGTATATAAATAGAAAAACCGTGGAAGACATGGGCATTCGTGTCCCGCCTGAACTTTTCAATATGGCTGAAAGGATATATCCATAATGGCATTTCTTGCAAACGGCATTAATAGAATCATCAATGATATATTGTCCCGCCATTTCAATACCATAAGAATGAAAATACTTGTTGTGGCTGTTTCCGGCCTGGTGCTCGCTTCAATTGTCTACACGCTTGAAGCTGTAAGGTCGGAACATGCAATAATGAAACAGGAGATAGACAAAAAGGTCGAAGTCGTAATAAAACTCGCCACAAATTTAGGAGAACTGCCTCTCATCTCCAGAAATCCTGAAGTCATGAAAAAGACCCTCGCGTCTCTTAAGAGCGTTGCGGACGTATCATATGCAGCGTTCTACGACTTTGATATGAACCTCCTCGAAAAAACCGGTGATGCTCCAGCCCCTGTCTGTGATCATCCACGCAGCCTGGAGTTATCGTTTGTGGATGGAAAAGACTATATCGACCTTTGCGCCCCGGTCTTTACAGTCAAGGCAGGAGAGGATATTGATATGTTCCGCGAAGATAACGCCAGGGAGACAAGAGAGCAGGTGGGCTGGATACGGATAGGTTTTTCCAAGGCATCCCTGAAAGAGGCCAAGCATTCGCTAATATTCAGAGGACTCCTTATAGCTGTTATTTTCACCCTCATAAGCAGCCTGCTTGTTTACAAATTAACCGCGGCAGCTACAAAACCGCTTACGCTGCTATCAGGCGCGGTAAAGAGCGTCAGGAACGGTAAATATCCCGAAGTGTCTGTCTCCTCCGCGGACGAGGTAGGTATACTCACTTCCGAATTTAACAGGATGAGCAGGGCCATAAGCGAAAGGGAGGATATGCTCAAGGCTTCCCTCGTGGAAAAAGAGGTCCTGTTAAAGGAGATCCACCACAGGGTCAAGAACAACATGCAGGTGATATCGAGTCTCCTGAACTTCCAGACCCGATATGTAAATGATAAACAGTTTATAGCAATCCTTAATGAAAGCCAGAACCGTATTAAATCAATGGCGCTTATCCACGAGAAACTGTACCGCTCCAGGGACCTGTCGGATATAGATTTCAACGATTATGTATACAGCCTCGCAAGTGATTTGTTTAAATTTTATGCTGTAGATACGGACAAGATTGCATTAAAGCTTGATATCGAGGATATCGCCTTTGAAATCGATACCGCCATCCCTTGCGGACTGCTCATCAATGAGCTCCTGACTAATTCCCTGAAGCATGCCTTCCCGGAAGGAAGAGGCGGAGAAATAAATATATCGCTCAGGAAAAAACAAATTGCAGGAGATATTGAGTACGAAATGATAGTAGGCGATAACGGGGTCGGAATACCTGAAGACTTCGATATTGGAAAAACAAAATCATTAGGCTTACAACTTATCATGACGTTGACCGAACATCAACTCCAGGGCAAATTTCATCTGGACAGAACTAGGGGGACAAAATTCCATATCAACTTCAAGAAGTTAAAGTATAAAAAAAGGATTTAACTAAATCAACCTTCTTTCCCATGACAGCGTAACCCCTCAGTTACGGGTGGTATTATCCCCCCCTTTGGCAAAGGGGGGCGAGGGGGGATTTTTCAATTCATTCTAT
>CAYMUX010000013.1:0-42696 GCA_964393845.1 uncultured Nitrospiraceae bacterium | reverse complement strand
TCAGTCATATTGCTTCTCAGGCTTCTCGATAATGGTTTTAATCTTTTATTGTAAGGAAGCATAGTTGTCTAACAAGCCTTCAAATCCCCCCTGCCCCCCTTTTCTAAAGGGGGGGGACAACATTAATTATATCCTGATTCATAGATTTTACCCACACTTTCCCACGATGAGCCTAAATTCTTAACTGTATAAAAATTTATCCAAAAAGGGCATCAACAAACTCTCCGGGTTCAAAATCCTGGAGGTCTTCAACGGCTTCGCCCACTCCTATTAACTTAACCGGAATATCGAGTTCCTTATTTATTGCTAAAATTATACCGCCTTTTGCTGTGCCGTCGAGTTTGGTGAGAGCAATACCTGTCACCCCAACTGCTTCATTAAATATTTTTGCCTGATTAATCGCGTTCTGGCCGGATGTTGCATCTATTACAAGCAGGACTTCATGGGGGGCCGAGGGTTTTTCTTTACTGATAACGCGTTTTATTTTTTTGAGCTCCTCCATCAGGTTGGTTTTGGTATGAAGCCTCCCTGCAGTGTCGATTATTACAATATCAATATTTTTGGACTTGGCGGACGCCACGGCATCAAATGCGACTGCGGCCGGGTCTGCGCCGCTTCTGTGTTTAACGATATTTGCCCCGGCCCTGTCTGCCCATATCTCAAGCTGTTCAATTGCGGCAGCCCTGAAGGTGTCAGCAGCAGCGAGAGTAACGGTAAATCCGTGGTCAGTGAAACGCCTGGCAAGTTTGCCTACTGTTGTCGTTTTCCCGACACCATTTACCCCGACGGTCAGGATGACATATGGATTCTCTCCGGCACACATTACTTTATGTCCCTCTTTAAGAATTTTCCGGACTTCCTCTTTAAAGGCTTCCTTCAGGTCCTGCTCATTCTTTATCTTTTCCTCTCTGACTTTTTGTCTCAGGGCTCCGGTAATAGCGTTTGACGCCTGGGGACCGACGTCTGCCATAATCAAAAGCTCCTCGAATTCATCCAGAAGCCTGTCGTCTACCTTTCTTCCCCTGACGAGCTTCCCGGTTTCTTCCACCAGGGTCTTTTTGGTCTTAAATAGTCCTTTTATGAGCTTATCAAACAATCCCAATGCATTCTCCTTTAATATCTATTGCTGCAGGCTATCACTGACTTATTCAAGTCAGAAGTAAAAAGCATTATCATCACTTCTCACTTCGTCTGTATCTAAAATAAATCACAGAAATTTTAACAGTTTTGGATAGGAAAATGATATTGCCAAGGCTGTCAAAACAAAAAAAGAAAGGCAGGATATATCCTGCCTTTCTTTGAAATTATTCAGCTGTAAATCGATTAAAAGCCGAACGGTTTTGCAAAGAGTATAATCAATGCAACAACAAGGGCGTAAATACAGAGAGACTCAATCATTGCAAGACCGATGATCAGGGTTGTGGTGATTTTGCCTGATGCGCCGGGATTTCTTGCAACACCTTCTGCTGCCTTAGCGAGTCCTATGCCCTGTCCAATGCCTGTTCCCAATGCAGCAAGGCCGATACCCAATCCACATGCCAGAGCTGCCATACTGAAATAACCCATTTGTGCATCGGATGCTCCTTCAGCAGCGCCTTCAGCTGCAAACGCAACAGGCGCCAAGAGGCATACCAAGGTGAGCGACAGTAATATTGCAGTTACTATTCTTCTCATTTTTCCTCCTTTCATAGAGTACTATAGGTGTCCCTATTTTTTAATGTGCTTCTTCTACAGAACCAGCTAAATATAAAGTTGTCAGCAGGACAAAAACAAATGCCTGTATCACGGAAACGAGCACGCCCAGCCCCAGTATGGCCGTCGGTACAACCACCGGGGAGAGTAATAACAGAATTAATATGATTTTATGTTTTGCTACCATATTTCCGAATAACCTGACGGATAAAGTTAAAGGTCTTGCAAGATGCCCTATCACTTCAATGATGAACATCAAAATCATTAATGGAAGCGCAGGCAGTGACCTGATTGGTCCGACAAAGTGTTTAATGTATCCCAACTTATGTTCTTTGATTCCATATATGTGAGTAGCGAAAAATACCGGCAGTGCCAATGCGGCGTTGGTATTCAGATTACTGGTAGGGGCCTCACACCCGGGGATTAGTCCAAGAAAATTGCATACAAGAACATAGATGCCGATAGTACCAATGAACGGCAAAAAATGTCTCCCCAAATGGCCGATGTTGGTTTCAACAAGGTCGAGAAAGAATTCTATGATGACTTCTACGAAATTCTGTACACCACGGGGAACAAGGTTAAGAGATTTTCTTGCAAGTATTGCAACAACAAGAATTATTATTGTTGCGACCCATGAAAAGGCCACAAAGGGCGGGATGCCTGCATGTATTAATAAGTTGACCGGAAATATAAATGGAGTTTCGTGCATAGATTACCTCTTTTATTAAAGTGGATTTAATAATAATTCAGCATATTGTCTCATGTCAACCTGCATATTTATAAATTTAAATTTCTTATACTGAATTTGGAGAGGAGTACAGGAGGGTACAAAGAAAGAAGGCCTGGCATTATGCCAGGCCTTCTTTCTAAATTTTAATCCGGCAGCTACTTACTTTCCCAGGGCTTCGCGGCCCAAGTATCATCAGCCAAGGAGGTCTTAACTTCCGTGTTCGGAATGGGAACGGGTGTGACCCCTCCGGTATAACCACCGGAAATTTTTTTCAACCAGGTTAAAATGATAACATTAAGCAAAAATTAAATGCAACAGGTCAATAAAAAAATGGTGGAGGTGAACGGGATCGAACCGATGACCTCCTGGTTGCAAACCAGGCGCTCTCCCAGCTGAGCTACACCCCCGACGTATTAATTTACAATTTTCAATGAACAATTATCAATGAGCTTCATGGTGGGCCTAGATAGACTTGAACTATCGACCTCACGCTTATCAGGCGTGCGCTCTAACCAACTGAGCTATAGGCCCTGAAACATGTTGCCAAATATCAAAGAACAAATGCATGTTCTATACATGCCATGCAGATTTGAACTACTGACCTTCCCGACTCATGAGTCGGGACGCTCTAACCAACTGAGCTATAGGCCCGAACGCAAAGAAAATAATACCTGAAAAAATTGATGATTGTCAATTAATCCAAAAGCGGATCTCAATCTATTTTAAATCACGTTTCACTTTAAACTCCGACTCTATTTGTGACACGATATCAAACAAATTCCCTTCAGAATCGGATACATCGGTAAGAATCAAATTGCCCTCTTCATCTCTTTCAAGGTTTGTAATACCGGGATACAATTTTTCGACTTGCTTTAGTTCACATTCCTGGCGTTTTACAGTCTTAAGAAGTTCTCTGTTTTCCGCCTCAAGGTCATATTTTTCAATGGCTGAGCGGATAGCGAGTTTTAATTCAATCTCATTCCATGGTTTGGTAAAAAATCTGTAGATCTCCCCGTTATTGACTGCATTCATGGCAGCCTCTATACTTGCGTGACCAGTGAGCATTATTCTGACAGTATAAGGAAACAGTTTTTTAACCGCTGATAAAAATTCACTTCCCTGCATACCAGGCATTTTTTCATCGGAGATCACCAGCTTTATGGTATTTTCTTTTATAATACCGAGACCCTCTATGCCGCTGCTTGCAGTAAAGATTTTATAAGGTTCATCAATTAAGGATCTCTTAAGTGATGAAATTACACTGGGTTCGTCATCAACTAATAGTATTGAATTATCCATATTAATTCCCTTTTATCCCTTTATTATTGTCTCTAAACTTTGATGAGCCGCATTGAGGACAAATATTCCAGTCTTCCTCAAGCGGATTCATGCATTGCTTGCAAAAGTTTCGTTTAAATGCTCCGCAGAAAGGACAGAAAACTGATTTTGCATCTATTATCTTTTCGCAGCTGTCACATTGGCGCTCGTGTTTTGTTTGCGGTCCTATCACCCTGATGAGCTCTTCCAGGGTAGTCTCGCCTTTCTTTACCTTCGCAATGCCGTCTTCGATGAGTGTCTGCATCCCGCTTGAGCGGGCCAGGTTAATTAGTTCCCCTTCTTTGTAATTACTGCTGATAAGATGCCGGAAGTCATCATTCATAATGAAGATTTCAAAAATACCCATCCTGCCCAGATAACCCGTATTGTTGCACTTGTCGCATCCGGCGCCGCTGAAGAGCTTGTCTCCAAGGGCGTTCACCGGGACTTTAAGTAATTGTATAAGCTCTTTATCCGGTGCTTTCTCAACCTTGCAGTATTTGCAGATTTTTCTTGTGAGTCTTTGCGCCAGGATGCCTTCAAGGGCAGAGGCAATGAGATAGGGCTTTACTCCCATATCAATCAGCCGTGTTATGGATGCGATGGAATTATTTGTGTGTAAAGTTGTAAATACCAAATGTCCGGTCAAAGATGCCTTAAAGGCGACATCTGCTGTTTCATAGTCTCTTATTTCTCCAACGAGTATTACATCAGGGTCCTGCCGGAGGGTAGAGCGCAGCACGGATGCAAAAGATAAGCCGATTTTTTCCATGACAAATACCTGGTTGGCCCCCTCAAGAAAGTACTCGATAGGGTCTTCAATCGTCTCGAAATTTTTTGTGCTTTGCATTATTGTGTTTAATATGGAATAAAGCATGGTAGTTTTTCCGCTGCCGGTAGGACCCGTTGCAATAATCATTCCCTGGGGTTTCTTAAGGACCGTAAAAAGTCTTTTAAGATCAGCCGGCAATACCCCGAGTTCCTCTATCTTTTTGATGGCCGCGCTTTTATCGAGGATCCGCATTACTACTTTCTCACCATTTATTGTGGGCATCGTAGACACTCTGATATCAACTAACCTTATGCCTGACTTGACGGTAATTCTGCCGTCCTGGGGTTTCCGTCTTTCAGATATATCAATTTTGGCAAGGATCTTTATCCTCGATATGACGGCAAGGTGAAGATCGGATGGTATCTTGATTTTCGTATGCAGCATGCCGTCAATTCTGAATCTTACAATTGTATATTTGGCCTTTGGCTCAATATGGATGTCGCTTGCCTTGTAACGTATCGCTTCAGAGATAATTGCATTCACTATCCTTATTATCGGGGGGACTTCCGAAGTGCCTATCAGCTCCTGCACATTAATATCCGGCTCATCTTCACTGATGATTATATCAATCTCGTCAAAAGGCTCGATTTCAGATATTTCATCAAGGCCGTCAGGTAAATCGGCGTTTTTATCCCCGTAAATATTTTTTAAATGATTCATGATCATGGAGCTGCCCGCTATTACCGGCGAGACTTTCATGCCGGTCATAAATGCAATATTGTCACACATAAAGATGTCTGAAGGATCGGCCATTGCTATCCTTATTTGTTTGTTATCGAGCATTATAGGCATCAGACGGTTTCGCTCACAGAAGTCTCTGGGAAGAAACTTTACAACATGAGGGTTGAGATTTATCTCCTTAAGATCAACATATTCGACATTTAAGTGGTTTTGCAATGCACTGATAATTCTTGACTCGCTTGTTATAGCAAGCCTGACAAGCGCTTCACTGATAAACTCCTCTTTTCTCTTTTCTTTTAAGGCCCTGTCAAGATCCTCTTTCTTGATAACGCCTGATTTAATCAGTATGCTGCCCATGGCCCCGCGGTCTTCATTTACGAGCGCTGAGTAGTCCTTGATCTTCAGCTCCTGTTTTTTTGTTATTTCCTTAAGTTTCTTATTTTCCTGAATGAGGGCATACTGCTGAAGCGCCAGGCTGACAGTGAGTCTGAGGTCTTCGTCATTCCACGGTTTCGTAATAAATTTGTAAACCGCCCCTTCATTTACGGCCCCCATTATTGATTGTATGTCAGCATGCCCGGTAAGCATAATTCGTATTGTTTCAGGCCACCGCTCCTTTATTTCCTTGAGCAGTTGAGCGCCTGATATGCCGGGCATTTTATGGTCTGAAATAACCAGATGTATCTTCTTTTTTACCATAATATCGAGGGCTTCATGTGCAGAGGTGGCTGTATGGATCTCGTAATTTTCTTCAAGAAAAACCCTGCTGATAGCTCTAAGGATTGCCGCTTCATCATCAACCAGCAAAAGGGCCAACCGTTCCTTTTTTTGAGGAAGCTCTTCACTGATATCGCTTTCCTGCATGTTGACAGAATACTCGTCTGCAGTTGATCTTTTAAATAAACCTGCGTATTTAGGCATCCTTTACCTCCCTGGGTAATGGCAGCAAAATACTAAATGTCGTACCTATGCCGGCTTCACTTTCCACCTCTATGGTCCCGCCATAAGAGGTGATAATTTCATAAGTAACATTTAATCCCATGCCTGTACCCTTGCCGACTTCTTTTGTCGTAAAAAAAGGCTCAAAAATACGGCTCTTTATTTTTTCCGGCATACCCTGGCCATTGTCGGAAAAATCTATCCTGATCATGGAATTTGCGCTTTGTGTCGTGATAGTGAGTTTCAGCTTGTCCCTTTTTGCCTGGACCGCATTCAGGATAATATTGAAAAAGGCCTGGCAAAGATGTGCAGGGTTGCAGTTAAAGGCGGGAAGATCACTAAAATTCCTTACAATCACTGCGTCTCCGGGCAGCTCATGGGTAAGGACATTCAACGTCCTGTCGATCTCTGCGTTAATGTCGGCTGCAACTTCATTAATTTCATCAATATGGGAAAACCCCTTCAGGTCGGAGACAATTTTTTTGACCCTTTCAGCTCCATCAAGAGTTTCATTAATAAGCTCTTCGACATCGGTGAAAATATAATCCATCTTTAATTTTTCCCATTTCTGCGTCATTATTTCCCGGTCCTTTTCCGTCAGATTTTCTTCTTTAAAGGCATTACGAAAAAGAACCAGCATGTCTTTGAACTTTGATACATACTGATGCAGTGTATTAATATTACTCAATATAAAACCCAGAGGATTATTGATCTCATGGGCTACGCCTGCTGCAAGCTGGCCGACTGCAACCATTTTTTCCTGCTGCAGGAGTTTCGCATGGGCCTGTTTCAATTCCTCTGTTCGTTCCTGCACCTGTTTTTCCAGGGTGTTTGCAAGTTCCCTATATTTGCCTTCCGACAGCTTCAGCTTCCGGTTTGTTTCGAGCAGTTCTTCATATGACTGGTAAACAACGGTCTTGTGGGTTTCGGTGGCCAGCATTGTTTTGAAATTGCTTCGTATGATTATTCTCACTGCATCAAACATCAACTCTCCGATGGATTTGAGAAGGCCCTCTTTTTCACTGTCTCCGCCAATTATTATATGACCGGCAACTTCCCCCTCGAAATTGACCGGTTTTTTTACGATAAAATCCGCTTCTTTTGAATTGTCACCATGTCCATATATGGTTTCTCCTTCAGGGCTTTGCAGCGATGCCATTGACGCCCCCGCTTTGACAGCGCTCTTGAGAAGAGGCATTATATCAGACTCTTTAATTACATCTTTGATGTCTTTTTCCTCTCCGATCAGGTAGTTGCACTGAATGATTTGATTGTCTTCCATAATTAATCTCTGACAGAAGTTCCCTGATTGTTATTTGATGACTGTCTCATCTTCAGTTCTCCTTGTTAATTTTTCCGTGAAAGTATCTTTATCAAGGCCGTGTTTTTCTCCTATCATGTACTTACTGTCAATTTTATCATAGGTCAGCTCAACGAGCTTACGAAATGTTTCCACAACCCCTGATCCCAAAATGGCTGAAGACATAATGACAGGGATCCCAGTTGGTTTCCATGTGCGATTAATGTCATCTTCTGAAATAATATTTTTTAAATCTCTTTTATTAAATTGGACGACAAGGGGAATCCTTTCAATATCAAGCCCGACAAACTCAAGATTACCCTCAAGATTTTTGAAGCTTTCAAAATTATTCGATTCCTCAGACGCTTGAGAATCCGCGATAAAGGCAACACCGTCTGCTCTTTGCAGCACGGCCTTTCTTGTTGCATCATGTTTTACCTGCCCGGGCACGGTAAATACTTTAAGCTTGATCCTGAGTCCGCTTGGCGCAACGAGAAAAAAAGGCAGCAGGTCAAAGAAAATTGTCCTGTCCTCCTTTGTATCGAGGACAGTCAGGTCTCCTCTTCCTTCCTGATCAAGGATGTCGTGAAGGCATAGTAAATTGGTCGTCTTGCCTGAAAGGGCAGGGCCGTAGTAGACGAGTTTTAAAACCATTTTGTTTTCTAATTCATCATATTCGATCATATTTATCTTTCAACCAATACAAAGATACCGCTCCTTGAAGGATCAAGCTTATAATACCTTTTAAGCGCATCGACGCTGTATGCAGTGAGTTTTAACCCCCTGGTCAACAATATGAGCCCTGTTCCGCTTGTCACGTCTCTGGACAGGATCATTCCTTCACGGATATTACGTATATCTAGTTCCATTTCAACCATATTACTCTTCGGGACGGTTTCGGCGAAGACCTCTTTAACAGGAGTTTCAATATGAGGGTATATATAAGGATCAAATCTTTTGCCCAGCATGGCCTTAACTTCAGCAAGCGTAAATTCGATGGCATTAGCGCCGGAAGCTTGTCTTATGGTCCTTTCGAAAAAATCCGCGATGGCAATTATTCTTGAACCTAAGGGGATATTGCCGACTGAGAGCTTGTCAGGAAATCCCGTTCCGTTGAACCATTCGTGGTGGTGTCTGATTAATATTCCCGCCTTCCTCAGATTTTCTACCATGTCAACTGCCGCCTGTCCTCTGACGGGATGTTTCATATATTCTTTTAGCTCTTCAGCATCCATTTCTTCGGCATTCTTAATAAGCAGAAAATCCGGCGCTCCGATCTTCCCGATATCATGGAGCAGGGAAGCTATGGTGATGGTCTCAATTTCCATAGACAACAGACCCATTGCTCGCGCAATCCTGACGGCGAGCTCCGCCACGTTCTTTGAATGGTTTGCCGTACTCTTGTCGCGCAGTCCTATCAGACTGGAAAAGGCAAATATCATATTCTTGAAATTGTTCTTCAGTCTCTTGTTAAAATCCTCAAGGTCCTTGTTCTTTTTTTGTATCTCAAGAGTTTGCTCCTGCACAAAAAACTCCAGCTGGGAATTCCAGTTTTTAAGCTCTTCATTCTGTTTTTTAACAATGGCCTGGAGCCTCTTGTTTTCTTTTATCAGTGAGTAATGCCTGGCGGCCTCTCTGATTACCTGTATGAGCTCGTCATCCTTCCACGGCTTTGTTATATACCTGTATGCGCCTCCCCGGTTTATGGCATCTGCAACTGCATTGATATCCGCATATCCGGTAAGCAGTATTCTCAGTGCATCGGGTACTATCTCCTTTGCCTTTTCGAGGAAGTCTACGCCCTTCAGCCCCGGCATTTTCTGGTCGGAGACAATAAGGCCGATATCCGGGTTATTCTTTATAATTTCCAGGGCCTCTTCCCCTGAATTCGCCGCGGTAACTTTGTAGTCTTCATCCATAAACAGGCGTCTCAGTGACTGGAGGACATTTTTTTCGTCGTCGACGAAAAGTATCTCCATCGGGGTTTCAGATATTATTTTATTTGGCGCTTCCAACGTAGTCGACCCCCTTCTCAAGGACCAGAATAATACCTTCCTGGCCAAGTGGACATTTCATATATACTCCCTGAACTTTGACTTTCGCGCCATTATTTGCGATATGCCCGGAAAGCGCCCCTTTTTCAATAACGCCATCAATGAAAACATTGACCTCTTCAGGGAAGGACTCTTTTCTGTCCATCCCCAGAATATTGCCTTCATCCTGAGTGAAAAGCTCCAGTCCCCTCTTGTTGCACTGCACTATTAATCCTCCGGGGTCTATACCGACTACACCGACAGGCAGAGAATCGAGAATGTTTTGGGAAGCAATCAGTATCCTGTTCTGCATTATCAAATCAGAGGTCCTCTCTTGAACAAGTTTTTCAAGGTTATTGTTTATTTCCTGAAGCTCCCTGTTTTTCGACTCTAATTCTTTTGTAAGAATTATGTTTCTCTGATAAGTAAAGTAATGTTCAAGGGCCTTGGATATTGTGACCTTCAGATCATCATCATTCCAGGGCTTGGGTATAAATTTGTATATCTTACCTTCATTAATAGCTTCGACGATAGCAGTTGTATCGGCATAGCCCGACAGTATGATCTTTACGGTGTCAGGCTTTATCTTGAAGACCTCTTTCAGAAAGTCTACGCCATTCATCCCGGGCATCCTGTAATCCGACACCACCAGCTGAATAGTCTCCGTATTTTTAAGGATCTCAAGCCCCTCATCTCCGGATATTGCAGTTATGATCTTATAATCGGTATCGAGGAAAAGCCTTTCTAAAGATTTAAGAACACTTTTTTCATCATCTACACACAATATTTTTACTTCCTGCTCCATATTATTTCTCCTCTATAACAGGTATTTTTATATTAAAAATAGTCCCTTTGCCGACTTCGCTTTCAACGGTAATTTCCCCATTATGTTTTTTTACAATATCATAGCAGATGCTCAAGCCAAGCCCTGTACCCTTTCCCACTTCCTTTGTCGTAAAAAAGGGTTCAAAAATCCTGTGGAGCTTGTCTTCAGGTATTCCGCTTCCCGTGTCGGATATTGATATATTTATTATCCCGTCACCGTTCCATGTCTTTATTTTTATTTCTCCCTGTTTTTCTATTGCCTGTGCTGCATTAACAAGGAGATTCACGAAAACCTGGTTCAACTGCTGCGGATAGCATCTGGTTAACGGTATCTCTCCATATTCTTTCTGCACCGCAGCCTTGTATTTCAACTCGTTCCAGACTATGTTTAATGTGCTTTCAATGCACTCATTGATATCGGCAGAGTTGTACTCTGCCTGGTCGACTCTCGAGAAGGTCTTGAGGTTCTGCACGATCCTTTTCACGCGTTCGGCCCCTTCCTGTGATTCCTCTATTAATTGCCCGATGTCTTCAATGACGTAATCGAGCTTCAGTTTTTTATGCATTTCTTTAAGTTGTCCGGAAACTTCAGTTGATTTAAAGGACTCTACCGCCTCGGTTTGAGCGCTCATGTAATCCGTAATTTTTTTTATGTATTTATCGAGAGTGCCGAGGTTGCTTGTTATAAATCCCATCGGGTTGTTGATCTCATGCGCGACACCGGCGGCCAGCTGGCCGATAGAAGCCATTTTTTCCCTTTGCAGTATTTGCGCCTGCGTTGCCTTCAGCTCTTCATATGCTGTTTCCAGTTCTCCGGTAATTTTCTTGATTTCCGTTGTTTCATGCAGCAATATTACAGTGCCTATATGTTCCAGACTACTGTCCTTAAAAGGATACGAGCTAAGCGTAAACCATCTTAGAGTCGGTTTGTGAAACATTTCTATACTCCCTGCATAGAATGTTACGGATTCCAGTCCGCTTTCACTCATTACATTTTCCCAGTCTTTGCCGATGAGATCTCCCTTGTACTTGTTTGTGAATTGCAAAAGGGCTTTGTTGTATCTCTTTATACTGCCGTCCATGCCGGTAAGTATTAACATATCTCCGACACAATCCATCGTGTTTTCCCATTCCTTTTTACCTGCTTCCACCCGCTTGAAAAGCATGCTTAACTCACTATGTTCTTTAATGAGCATTTCCTGTGTATGAAGTAAAGACTTTTCCATCTGCTTGTATTCGCTGATATCCCTCGAAACCTGAAGTATGCTCTTGATGCTGCCGTCCAAATCTTTAACGGGAGTCAGCTTGCAATCCCACCAGATCTCTTTGTCTTTTTTGCTTACCGTCCGATACTGTATGGATTCTATTGTGCCTTTTGCTGCCTTTGAGATTGCCTTCTCAAAGGCTTCACGGTTTTCGACAATATTTTCCGTGCAGTTCATTCCGATAATATCTTCCTGAGACCCGACATCATTTAGAGTACATCCGGCAGGGTTCATGCTCATATATTTGCCGTCTGTTGTGATATTGCATACACAATCCTGCGAGCTCTCCACGAATGACCGGGCATGTTCCTCTGATTCCCTTAGCGCATCTTCCATCCATTTGCGATCTGTGACATCAACCACTGTGCAAACCATTCCGTCAAAACTGCCATCCCTTAATTTTGGGACCAGCCATCCTGTCTGAAAACTCAAACGTCCCGAGGGAGTAACAATGGGCACGGACTCATAATAAACAGGTTTTAATGTCTCTCTTGCATTTAAGTAATAAGGGATGAAGGCATCCCTGGCTTCTTCCGGAAAATCCGACAGCACGCCGGAGCCGGTAATTTGATGCAGAGGTATGCCGGCTATTGATGCAGTCTCATTATTTGCATAACAAATTTTATCGTCTTTATCAGATACCCAGACGCCGGTTGTTATATTGTCTAAAATGTTTTTATAGAAATTACCACTGTCCTGAGATTCATCCTCTGTTTTTTTGCTCATGATTTCAGCATGGTCAAATTCTGCAATTCGCCGGCGCAGTCCCTCCAATTCGTTTATGAGCTGTTCTTTTGTCCTGTCCCGGTCGCCCGGTAAAATGCGTGTGTCCCGTTCTCTCATGCCCGGACTGCCTCTACAACAGGGATTTTTACTGTGAAAGTTGTGCCTTTATTTACTTCGCTTTCCACTTTGATATCTCCGTTGTGTTTCTTCACTATATCGTAGGTAATACTCAGTCCAAGTCCTGTCCCTTTGCCGGCAGGTTTTGTTGTAAAAAAAGGTTCAAATATTTTATTGAGCCGGTCTTCAGCTATGCCGCTTCCCGTATCGGATATTGATATGTTTACCGTCCCGTCGCCGTTCCATGTCTTTATCTTTATTTCTCCCTGTTTTTCTATGGCGTGCGCCGCGTTGATAAGCAGGTTCATAAACACCTGGTTAAGCTGCTGAGGATAGCACCTGGTCAGAGGCAGTTTTCCGTAATCTTTTATCACTGTTGAATTGTATTTAAGTTCGTTCCAGACTATGTTTAATGTGCTTTCGATGCACTCATTGATATCTGCAGGTTTATATTCAGCCTCATCGAGCCTTGAGAAAGACTTGAGGTTTTGTACTATCTTCTTTATCCTTTCCGCCCCGTCGATGGATTCATTTATCAGCCCGTCTATATCTTCAAGAATGTAATCGAGTTTTAGTTTCTTCCGCAGTTCAGCCACCTCTTCAGATACTTCCGCTTCTTTCAATAATTCCAGGGCCCCGGCCTGGGTATTGATAAATTCAATAAGCCTGTTGACATACTTGCCGAGTGATCCGAGGTTGCTTAATATGAAGCCTGTAGGATTGTTGATTTCATGGGCCACACCTGCTGCAAGCTGGCCTATGGAGGCCATTTTTTCACGCTGGAGTATTTGCGCCTGGGTGTTTTTCAGTTCTGCATATGCATTCTCAAGTTCCCTGTTTTTTATTTCAATTACATGCATCATGTTATTGAACTGCTCGCCTATCTGGGAGATGGGGTCCGAGGTTGCCTGCTGGAATACATTACATTCAGAGCAATTGTAGTACTTTTGCGCAAAAGTCCCCTGTATTTTCCCGCCGCAGTATGTCCCTGCAATCTGCCAGCACCTCAAGGGACCTTTCCCATAGCAGAAGCAATCTTTATTTGTGCAATTTTTCAGCTCATAGCATTTCTTCAGATTTAAATTGGAAAGCCTTATGCTGGTGTCGTTCTGATTTGTGACATTTTGCATTAAAACCGATATTTGATTATGGGCCGACTGGAGTTTAATTCTGTTCTCATTTATCTTGCTGCCGGATTTTTCAAGTTCTTCAGTGATTTTCTTTATCTCTGTTGTTTCGTGGATTGTAATAACATTACCGGAAAAATCCAGGTCAACGTCCTCAAATGGATATGAGCTAAGTTCATACCATTTGTGAGTCGGCCTGTGAAATAATTCCGTGCTGCCGGCATAAAGGGTGGTGGCTTCCAATTCATGTTCATATATTAATTCTTCCCAATTAGTGTCGAGAATGTCCTTGTCGGATTTTCCTGTAAATTCCTTGACCGCCTTATTTACTCTTTTTATAACCCCTTCATGATCAGTGAGTATGATCATATCGCCCACGGAATCCATGATTTTTTGTCGTTCCCTGTTTGCAATCGCGACTTTTTTAAACAGGTTGTTTAATTCTTCATGTTTTGCAATAAGCTCCTGCTGTTTTTGTTTCAGCCTGTTTTCGGAATGTATTTGTTTGTCTCTTTCTTCCTGCATCTTTTCATTTGCTTTCACATACGTTGTGTTGTCTTTGGCAACAATGACAAGCATGTTCGCATTATTATTACGGCTTCTGATTGTCGAGGCGGACAGTACAACAGGAATTTCGCCTCCCTCCCTGGCCCTGTAAAATGTATCAATATTTGAAACAGCGCCCTCTGCAATGAGTAACTTTAAGTTTCTTTCACAGATTTCATGATCAGAGCATAATACATTGAAATGCTTTCCAATAAGCTCTTCCCTGCCGTAACCGAGCAGCTCCCCGGTTGATTTATTGATGTCCGTTATTTTGAATTCCCTGTCAATAACGACGACTGTGTCAACCATCGAATTGATTACACTATTCAGATAATTGCGCGAAACAGTCGTTTCTTTTAATTCCGCTATCATCCTGTTAAATGTCCGGCCCAACTGTGTAAATGAAAGAATTTTATTTTTTAAGCTCATAATATAATTAATCTCTCTAGTTATATCGGTAGAATAAGTAACAATCTTAAGGAGAAGGAGGGGGGAGAACAGTATGTCCTGATCAGCTTAATTGCTTTAATTTACCGGAAATTTCGCATTGATAAGTCCTCTTATAACTACCATGAAACGCTTAAAAAAGGCGTCATCAGGAATGACAGACAACCAGAGTTTATAAACAGACTTTAATTGTAACCATTCAGTTACAAGTGGTTATTACCCCCCTTTGGAAAAGGGGGGCGAGGGGGGATTATTTAAATTCATTCTATAAAATCTCCCCTAACCCCTCTTTTCCAAAGAGGGGAATTATCCAATCCACCCGTAACTGAATGGTTACGTTTAATTAATCCCTTGCCTGATGATGCTCCGTCCGCTTGCGGCAGGGGGTCTTCTTTTTTGTCTGTAAAAGGAATCATTACGGTAAAGGATGTCCCTTTGCCGACTTCGCTCTCAACAGTAATCTCCCCATTATGTTTTTTAACAATATCATAGCTGATGCTCAAGCCAAGCCCTGTCCCCTTTCCCACTTCTTTTGTTGTAAAGAAGGGTTCAAATACTCTGTTTATTTTATCCTGGGGGATTCCACAGCCAGTATCCGATATCGATATATTTACTGTACCGCCGTCTCTCCATGTCTTTATCTTTATTTCTCCCTGATTTTCTATTGCCTGCGCAGCATTGACAAGGAGGTTCATAAATACCTGGTTAAGCTGCTGCGGATAACACCTGATCAGAGGCAGTTTTCCATAATCTTTTATTACTGTTGTTTTGTATTTAAGCTCGTTCCAGACTATGTTTAATGTGCTTTCAATGCACTCGTGAATATCAACAGACTTACATTCTGACTCATCGACTCTTGAGAAGGTCCTGAGGTTTTGCACAATCTTTTTTACCCGCTCGGCTCCTTCTTCTGATTCCTCAATTAACGGCCTTATGTCTTTAAGGATATAATCGAGCTTCAGTTTATTGCGCATTTCTTTAAGCCGTTCAGAAACTTCAGCTGATTTAAAGGACTCCACCGCCTCGGTTTGGGCATTTATGTAATCTGAAAATCTGTTTATGTATTTATCAAGAGTGCAGAGGTTGCTTGATATAAAACCCATCGGGTTGTTGATCTCATGAGCCACGCCTGCTGCAAGCTGGCCGATGGAGGCCATCTTTTCCCGCTGGAGCATTGACGACTGGGTGGTTTTGAGCTCTGCATATGCACTTTCAAGTTCTTTTGTTTTATTTTTGATTTCCGTGACGTCATGTATGGTTATTACATGTCCTGAAAAATTCAGATAACGGTCTTCGATAGGATAGGAGTTAAGGACAAAACTTTTGCCGCTCGATTGATGCCGGATTTCCATGTTGTCATCTAATGATAAAATTTCCAGTTCATTTTCACTTACCAACTCTTCCCAATTTTTTCCGAGGATATCTTCATAAGGTTTATTAATAAATTCTTTGACTGCCCTGTTGATTCTTTTTATCTTTCCTTCCATGTCGGTCAGTATTATCATATCGTCCAGGCAATCCACAGCGCCTTCCCATTCCTCTTTTGCAATTTCTATCTGCCTGAAGAGTTTTTTTAACTCCTCATGTTTTTTGATAAGCTCTTCCATAATGTAATCGTCTTCGCCGTCTTCAACGAGTAAAATCTTTATTCCCTTTCTGTTTTTATCCATTCGTTGATTCTCCATTTATCTGTTTTACAGGCAATGTTATGATAAATTTCGCTCCCTCTCCGGGCTCGCTCTTTGCCGTTATGCTCCCGCCGTGGCGCTCCACAATCTTTTTGCAGACAGAAAGTCCTATGCCCGTTCCCTCGTATTCACTCTTGTCGTGCAGGCGTTGAAATACCCCGAATATGCGTTCCGCATACTTTTCATCAAAACCTATGCCGTTGTCCTCTACGGTTAATTGATAGTAATCGTTTTCAGCTTCGGCGCCGTTTCTATTAGAGAACATGCCGTGGACCTTTATAACCGGGTCTTCATTCTTTTTAGCGAATTTCAGGGCATTGCCGATAAGGTTTTGAAATAACTGATGCATCTGTAAGGGATCAGCATCAATTTTCGGCAGTTGTCCTATTTCTACTTTCCCCCCTGACTGCTTTATCTTTTCCTCCAGGTCAGAGACTACTTCCAGTACGACAGAGCCGAGGTCGACAGGGACAAAGGGCTGGGCCTTGCTCGATATGCTGGAAAATATGCGGAGATCATAGATAAGTCCCTGCATGCGGTCGACTTCCCTGTCCATCCGTTCCAGATAATGATGACTGCGCTCATCCATGGGCTCAGTGAATCTTGTCTTCAAGCGGTCTCCAAAGGTCCTGATCTTCCGTAATGGCTCCTGCAAATCGTGTGATGCAATATAGATAAACTTTTGGAGTTCTTCATCCGTCTGTTTAAGCTCACGGGTCCTCTCATTTACCAGCTGCTCTAAATTAATATTTAATTTCTGTAATGATGTTTCCGCATGTTTACGCTCATTGATTTGAAAGATCAACGGCCGAAGGACAAAGAAATAAAGCTGGGGAATGATAAAACACATCAAAAGTGACGAATCGATAATTGCTTCAGTTTTAACACTCAGTGGAGGCATTATAGAGACGATAATCATCACTGCCGTCTCTGCGATGAATATTGAAACGGCCAGGATAATTGAAAGCCGGACAGGCGATTCATAAAGTGTCTTCCGCGCTTCCGGTTTTATCATTACGCGTTAACCTCAATTGATTGCTTAACAGGTAAAGTGATGATAAACTTAGCCCCCTGTCCGGGCGCGCTCTTTGCCGTTATGTTTCCGCCGTGGCGCTCCACAATCTTTTTGCACACCGAAAGTCCTATGCCGCTTCCCTCATATTCACTCCTGCCGTGCAGGCGCTGGAACACTCCGAAGATGCGTTCCGAGTACTGCTCGTCGAAACCTATTCCGTTGTCCTCTATTGTTAATTGATAGTGATCATTTCCCGCTGAGCCGCTGCAATTAGTGAACATACCGTGCACCTTCACAACAGGGGCTTCGTCCTTTTTGTTGAATTTAAGCGCGTTGCCGATAAGGTTCTGCAGCAGCTGCCGCATCTGAAGGGGATCGGCGTCAATGACTGGCAGATCACCTACTTCCACACGTCCCTTTACCTGTTCAATGCGTATCTCCAGATCTGAAAGGACTTCTTTTGCAATTGTTGAGAGGTCAGTGGAGGTAAAGGGCTGTGCCTTTGTCGTTACCCTCGAATATGTCAACAGGTCGTTGATGAGGGTCTGCATCCGTCCTGCAGCGTTCTGCATCCTCTCAAGGTAATCCTTCCCCTGCTCGCCAAGGGCCTCAGCGTATTTGTCTTTCAGACGGTCTCCAAAGGCCGTGACCTTGCGCAAAGGCTCCTGCAGGTCATGGGAAGCGATATAGGCAAATTGCCCCAGCTCGGTGTTGCTCTGTGAAAGCTTTACTGTAGTTGCCTGCAGCTCTTCATATGCCTCCTCAAGTTCTTTGTTCTTTGTTTTAAGGATATTCATCATGTTGTTGAAATGTTCCCTGATCTGGTAGATTGGGTCTGCTGTCGCTTCTTTGTATACTTCACATTTGGAACAGTTTTTAAACTTTTGCGCAAAAACCCCCTGCACCTTTCCGCCGCAGAATGTGCCTGCTATCTGCCAGCATCTCACCGCCTCTTTTCCATAACACGGGCAGTCTTCTTTTTTACAATTTTTGATCTCATAGCATTTTTTAATGTTTGGATTGCTGAATCTTATGTTGTGGTCTTTTGTCTGTATGACACTTTCTATAAGGGTGGATATCTCGGCAAGCGCTCCCTGAAGTTTATTTCTGTTTTCCTCAATAGCTTTATTTTTGTTCTCAAGCTCCTGCCTTTTTTGTGCTAATTCTTCCTCGGTCCGCTTACGCTCCGATATGTCACTGGCCGCACAGACTATGCCCTGAATAGCGCCGCTATCGCTCCGCATGACTGAGGCGGAAAACATGACCGGGATTTTTCTGCCGTCTTTTGCCATATATGTTTTTTCGCTGCTTCCGGTAAATTTTTCTAAAAATTTATCATCTGTCCCTGATTCCCCGAAAGGCAGTTTTTCATCAAGGAGCATTTCAAGCGGCTGTCCGACAAGCTCATTTTCTTGATAGCCTAAAAGTCTGCCGGCTGCTGCATTGGTCCTCAGGATTGTGCCGCCGGGAGAAACTACGATAAGGGTGTCGATCATACATTCAAAGATATTATCAAGATAATCTTTGGAGACCGTTGTATTTTTAAGGTCTTTCGTCATGTGGTTAAAACTCTCTCAAATTTCATCATATCATCTATTTATTTCAATGAATACATATTTGCTGTTATCGCTGTATTATTTCTTATGAATTCCCCGGCCTCATCAGCAGGCAAAGGCCGGCTGTAAAGATATCCCTGCATCTTATAACAGCCATGCTCGAGCAGGAATGTCTGCTGCTGTTCTGTCTCCACACCTTCGGCGATGACCGATAATTTCAGGCTGTTTGTCATTGCTATAATTGCCGTTACAATCGCCGCGCTGTCCGGATTTGCAGTAATATCTTTCACAAAGGATTGATCAATCTTTATCAGATCAAGGGGGAATTTTTTCAAATATGCGAACGAGGAATAACCTGTGCCGAAATCGTCCATCGCAAAATTAAGTCCCATGCCCTTTAATTTATGTAAAGTGTCAAGGGTTGCCTGCGTGTTTTGCATGATGATATTCTCTGTGATTTCCAGTTCGAGCCAGCCGGGGGCCAGCCCCGAATTGTTCAATGCGCGGCTTACGGTGTGAACAAGGTTATCTTGTTTGAACTGTTGAGCGGAGAGATTCACCGAAATGCGCACGGGTCCGAGTCCTTCCTCCTGCCAGGCCTTGTTTTGGACGCAGGCCGTGTTCAGCAGCCATTCACTCATGGGAATTATGAGGCCTGTTTCTTCCGCTATCGGTATGAACTCCGAGGGCTGTATCATTCCCTTCTCAGGGTGCTGCCATCGCATGAGCGCTTCCATCCCGGTTATTTTGCCTTTACGAAGGTCTATTTGAGGTTGATAATAGAGGAGTAATTCTCCCCGCTCAAGCGCCCTGTGCAGGCTGTTCTCTAATGTAAGTTTATCAAGGGCGGCTGCGTTCATCGATTTTCTGTAGAACTGGTAATTGTTTTTCCCGCTGGATTTGGCGTGATACATAGCGGCATCTGAATTCTTAAGCAGGCTTTCGATATCCTCGCCGTCCAGCGGGTATATTGCGATACCTATGCTCACTCTGATAAATACTTCATGGCCGTCCAGTATCAGCGGGGGAGAAAGGACCTCAAGAATACGCTTTGCCACCTTGGCCGCATCATGGGGATGAGCAATTTCTGTCAGTAAAATAATGAACTCGTCGCCGCCGAGACGGGCCACGGTATCTTTTGTCCCTTCGTCGATATTGCGGGCCACGGAATCGCTTATACGAACGGATTGGTTCAGGCGTTCGGCGACTTCCTTTAACAAAAGGTCGCCGACTGTATGTCCAAACGTGTCGTTAACACGCTTGAAATTATCGAGATCAAGGAATAGTAATGCAGACTGCCTGTTGTAGCGCCGGCAATGCGCCATAGCCAGTTTAAGGCGGTCTTTAAACAGGGTACGGTTCGGCAGGCTGGTTAAATTATCGTAATAAGCCATATGCCGTATTTGTTCTTCCGACTTCTTGCGTTCAATTGCATAACGTATGGAACGCTCAAGCAGGCCGGCATTTATCTGCCCCTTGACCAGGTAATCCGCTGCCCCTGCCTTCATCGCCTCCATATCTATTTCCTTGTCTCCCTGCCCGGTCAGCATTATAACCGGGGCCTTGCAGCCGTTCTCTTCCACCTTACGGAGAAGTTCCAGCCCTGTCACCTCTCCAAGACGGTAATCAAACAGATAAACATCGTGTTTATTGCCGTCCATCACTTTAAGCGCCTCATCATGCGTTTTGACCCATTCAAGTTTGAAATTCGCGCCCTCAATTTCAGAGATAAGGTCACGGGTCATTATGTAATCGTCTTCGTCGTCTTCAACGAGCAGTATTTTTATCTGTTCTTTATCCATAATTAAACTCTGACTCTCGTGGACGGCAGTTTGACTATCTGGAACCAGTATTTCGACAGTGTCTTCATCACCTCCACCAGGCCGTCAAAAGATACCGGCTTGGTAATGAACGAGCTGACCCCGAGATCATAGGTGTGATAGATATCTTCCTCTGCCTGTGATGTGGTCAGTACCACAATCGGGATCCGCCGCAGATCAGCATCGGCCTTGATCTCCTTAAGCGCCTCACGCCCGTCCTTCTTCGGCATGTTCAGATCAAGCAGGAGCAGTCCGGGGCGGGGCGCGTTCTTCCCACCCGCATATTTGCCCCGGTGGTACAAGTAGTCCATTAGTTCCTCACCGTCTTCGACAAAGTACATGTCGTTTGCCAGCCGCGCCTCTTCCAGGGCTTCTTTTGTCATTAGACGGTCATCCTCATCGTCATCCGCCATCAGTATTGTTATTCTCTCTCCATTTTTATCCATTCGCATATTCTCCTTTTATTTGTTTAACAGGCAGTGAAATAATAAATGACGCGCCCTGTCCCGGCGCGCTCTTTGCCGTTATGCTTCCGCCGTGGCGCTCAACTATCTTTTTACAGACTGAAAGTCCTATCCCCGAGCCTTCATATTCATCTTGCACATGCAGGCATTGAAATACTCCGAATATGCGTGTTGCATACTTTTCATCGAAACCAATGCCGTTGTCCTCGATTGTGATTTCATAAGAATCCTTATCTGAAACAGGCGCATTCGGGTCTTTCCCATTGTTGCGAATTAACACGCCGGAGACTTTAACAACGGGCGGCCCGTCTTTCTTATGGAATTTAAGAGCATTGCCGATAAGGCGCTGAAAGAGCTGCCGCATCTGCCAGGGGTCGGCATCGATGGTCGGAAGATCACGCAATTCAACCTTTGCTTCCGCCTGTTCGATATGCACTTCAAGATCGGACAACACCTCCTGCGCAATTGTCATAAGGTTGGTCTGAGTAAACGGTTTGACCCTGGTTTGTATCCGCGAATAATCCAGAAGAGCATCCAGAAGCATCTGCATTCTTGATGCGGCCCTTATCATCCTGTTGATATAGTCGTGCCCCACATCATCCAGGGAGTCTGCATATTTCACCTTCAGTCTCTCACCGAAATTGGATATCTTTCTCAATGGCTCCTGCAGGTCATGCGAAGCAATATTGGCAAATTCCTGCAGTTCACTATTACTTTGTTTAAGCTTTACAGTGGTTTCCTGCAATTCCTTATATGCCATCTCAAGCTCGCTGCTTTTTGTCTCCAGGATATGCATCATATTATTGAAATTTTCCCCGATCTGGTAGATCGGGTCTGCTGTCGCTTCTTTGTATACTTCACACAGAGAACAGTTTCCAAACTTTTGCGCAAAGACCCCCTGCACCTTTCCCCCGCAGTATGTGCCCGCCACCTTCCAGCATCTCATGGCCTCTTTTCCATAACATGCGCAGTTTTCTTTTTTACAGTTCTTGATCTCATAGCATTTCTTAACATTGGGATTGTTGAATCTTACGTTGTGGTCCTTTGCCTGTATGACAGTCTCTATAAGGGTGGATATCTCGGTAAGCGCTCCCTGAAGTTTTTTTCTGTTTTCATCTATATCTATATTTTTCTTCTCAAGCTCCAGCTTTTTTTCCGTCACTTCCTCCTCTGCCCGCCTGCGCTCTGCAACTTCCACTGTTAATCTGTCGCGTGAGACAGTTGTCTCTTTTAAATCCCTTACCATTTTGTTAAAAGCGGCTCCCAGGCAGCCGATTTCATCTTCGCTTCTCACATCAGCCTTTTTATCAAAATTGCCGAGGCCGACCGCATTTGCCACTTCAACAAGTTCGGAAAGAGGCTTTGTTATTTTTGCAGTGAAAAAAAGGGCCCCCCCACCTCCCAGTATTAATACCCCGATAATAGTTCCGATAATCAACCTGGCAACATCTGCAGCGCTTTCTCTGATAAATGACTCTGATATTCCGACATGCGCTGACCCTGCTTCACCTTTCATTATCGGCGCGGCAATATCATATATTTTCATACCGTCCGATACAAAAGACTGTATGCGATATGCCTGTCCGGCCCCGGGCATATTTAATTTTTTGAGCTCAAGCGGAAAGCCGTGGTTAAAGGTATGCGCTAAAACATGCCCCTGTAAATCCTGTATAAATGCATACTCCATATCCGTGTCTTCCTGTTTATACTCATTAATCAGTATTTGAAGATTAAGAAATTGTTCCGTTAATACAAGATTGGCGCTCATTACCGACAGATGTCTTGCCATGAAAATCCCTTTTCCCTGAATCTCAATGACAAGTTTTTGAGTTACTACGGTTTTAGTAATAATTAGCATTGACAGCCCGAGCAGCAATACTATTCCTATGGCAATTACAAGAAATTTGTATTTTAATTTGAATTTGATGTCAAGGCCTTTCATGTTTTATTTGCCCTTTTAACCGACATTGCATATTACCTCGCTTGTTTGTTTAACAGGCAGCGTGACTACGAACGATGATCCTTCGCCTGTCCGGGCGGCGGCGAAGTTTGCCAGTATTATTGTGTAGTCATTATCAGCATATGCCGGTAAGATTGTAATGGAGTTATCCTTGTTGTTCATTATTGCCTCCAGGGTCGCCGCCCGCCGGTTATTTATTGACCCTTTCGAGAGTCTTATTTAATTTACCGGCCAACCTCCGGCAAAGCGCCAGGCCAATACCTTCCCCTCTCGTCTCTTTTACTAAAAGCTCTGTAGCATCTTCACCTGATAACGGCCTGCTCAGGAGATATCCTTGGATTTCGTCACAATTATTCAGCCGCAGGAATGACAACTGTTCTTCGGTTTCAACCCCCTCTGCTATAATCTCCATTCTAAGGCTATGCGCCATGACAATAATTGCGCCGATAATTGTCCTGTCATGAGAGCTTTCGTGAATATCTTTAATGAAGGACCGGTCGATCTTGATAACATCCAGGGGGATGCGTTTTAAATAACTGAATGATGAATAGCCGGTGCCGAAATCATCCATCGAGATCTTCAGCCCCATATTTTTTAATTCATTCAATATAGTTATTGTGCTCTCCACATTTTCCATTACTATGTTTTCAGTTATCTCCAGCTCCAGATAGCGGGGGGGCAGGCCTGTATCAGCCAATATGCCGGAAACAGCTTCGATAATGCCTTTGTTCTTGAACTGCCTGCCGGACATATTTACGGATATTCGTAAAGGCGATAAGCCGGATTCCTGCCAGACCCTGTTTTGCAAGCAGGCGGTCCGTATGACCCACTCGCCAATAGGGATGATCAGGCCTGTCTCCTCAGCCAGGGGAATGAATTCCAGCGGAGGGATTATTCCCAGATCAGGGTCTTCCCAGCGTAACAGGGCTTCCATGCCGACAATCCTTCCGCTGGAAATTTCCATTTGAGGCTGGTAATGGAGGATGAAATTACGATTTTCTACCGCCTTTCGAAGGTTGTTTTCCATAGTGAGGCGTCCCAATGCTGCTTCGTTCATGGACTTTTCATAAAATTGGAAGTTGTTTTTATCTCTGCTTTTGGCGTTGTACATTGCCGCATCAGCGTTCTTGAGAAGGGTATCAACATCATCTCCGTCCATAGGATGTATGACGATACCTATGCTGGCAGTAATAAATACTTCATTCCCTTCCAGCATAATCGGACGGGACAGTTTGTCGATAATACGCCGGGCCACGTTAGACGCATCCAGAATATGGTTGATGGACAATAATATAGTGAACTCATCACCGCCCAGACGGGCGACAGAATTATTTGATTCACTCGGAATATTACGCGCAATTTCATCGCTTTTTCTTACACAGATGGATAGGCGATCAGCAACTTCTTTCAATAAATCATCGCCCACGGTATGCCCGAAGGTGTCATTAATACGCTTGAAATTGTCCAGGTCAAGGAACAGGAGCGCAGTAAGCTTGCCGTTGCGTTTATTGATTTCCATGGCTTGCTTTAAGCTGTTTTTAAATGAGAGACGGTTGGGCAATTGGGTCAAAGTGTCGTTATACGCCATATGGAGGATTTGATCTTTTGCTTTTTTACGCTCAATGGCATAACGTATGGAGCGCTCCAGGAGTTGAGCGTCTATTTTCCCCTTGACCAGATAATCCGAGGCCCCTGCCTTCATGGCTTCAATGTCGATGTCTTTATCTCCCTGGCCGGTCAACAGGATCACTGGGACTTTGCTGCCGGCGGCCAGAGTGTCATGTAATAGTTCAAGGCCCGTTCTCTCCCCCAGCCGGTAATCAAATAAATGTACATCATGATTATTGCCCTTAATTGCCTTAAGAGCGGCCTCATAGTCGGACACCCACTCAATGTTGTAAGTTGCTCCGTCGACTTCAGACAGTAAGTCACGTGTCATTACAAAGTCGTCTTCGTCGTCATCAACAAGGAGTATGCGTAATCCGGTCTTATCCATATATGACCCCTTTAATATTTTTGGGCAGCTGCGCGGTGTTGACCCAATATTTTTTTATAGTCATCATAATGTCTACCAACTCTTCAAATGTTACCGGCTTCGTAATGAACGAGTTTACCCCAAGATCATAAGTGTTATAGATATCCTCTTCTGCCTTTGATGTTGTCAATACTATGATTGGGATATGCCGCAGATAAGGATCTTCTTTAATTTCCTTGAGCGCCTCACGCCCGTCTTTTCTGGGCATGTTCAGATCGAGCAGGATTAAATTCGGACGGGGCGCATTATAGCCTCCTGAATATCTGCCGCGCCGGTACAGATAGTCCATCAGCTCTTCACCGTCTTTGACAAAGTAAAGATCATTTGCCAGCCGTACCTCTTCCAGGGCTTCTTTTGTCATGAGGCGGTCATCTTCATCGTCATCCGCCATCAGGATTGTAAATGGTTTTTCGTTGGCAGCCATGATACTTTCCCTTTTTATGTTCTATTGAGTATTACCCTTTCAAAGTCATTCTCTGCGTCTCAGGGCATATAGTGTATCGGCATCCATTTATCTATTTAAAGTCAGGAGATTTTGATAAATTATGTGGGGGATGTTTGAAAAAGATGAGATTCCGATATGAAAACCGGAATGACAGACGGATTGAGTTTATGGACAGACAGTAATTACTATTAACAGATTATTTATCACTGTCAGTATAGTTGGGATATATTCTCTTTAAGCATTCAGGACAAATACCGTGAGTAAACTCTACATCTGCATGCTTTTCTATGTATTCCTCAACCTGCCTCCAGTATCCCAGGTCATCACGGATTTTTTTGCAGGACGCACAAATCGGCAGCATTCCACTTAATTTCTTGACTTCTTTGATGGCTTTCTTTAGTTCCTTAATGAGTTTTTCTTTTTCCAGTTCAGCTTTCTTCCTCTCAATTGAATAGCGGATTGAACGCTCAAGCGAAGATGGATTAATCTGCCCCTTAACTAAATAATCAGATGCCCCTGCATTCATCGCTTCCAGGTCAACTTCATGATCTCCCTGTCCGGTCAGCATTATGATTGGCGACTTACATCCGTCTTTGATGCCGTTCCGCAGAAGTTCCAGTCCTGTGTGGTCGCCGAGTCTGTAGTCGATAAGATAAACATCATAATCGGACCGGCTAAACATTTCGCCCGCCTTATTATATGTCTCTACCCATTCTAACCGGTACGCAAAATCCCTGGTATCCGATAACAGATCGCGAGTTACAATATAATCGTCCTCATCATCGTCAACTAACAGTATTCGTATCGGCTCTTTGTTTTTTTTATTTTTCTTTTCTTCCCGTTTGCTCACTTCTTAACCTGCCTGCGCTGCTTTTAATGTTTGCGCCAATCTCATATGGCGCAAATCAACTTACTGGTCGGCAGATCATAAATAATCTTGAGGGATATAACTAATAAATATATTCGTGGTCATCAAATCAGGACCATCTCCGAAATAGAAGGGTTAAAGGAGTTAGGGAGTTAGGGAGTCGATGCTAGTCGGGAATTTTTTTCCCCATTTCAAGCACATGCATCATATTATTAAAATGCTCGCCGATCTGGTAGATAGGGTCTGAAGTTGCTTTTTTGTATACCTCACATTCGCTGCAACTGCCGTATTTTTGCGCAAATGCGCCCTGGATTTTACCATTGCAGAAAGTGCCGGCTACCTGCCAGCATCTCATGGCTTCCTTTCCGTAGCAGAGACAATCTTTTTTTGTGCAATTCATGACTTCATAACATTTGCTCAGATTGGGATTGGAAAACCTGACACTATTGTCTCTATGTTGAATAACATTCTGCATTAATGAACATATTTCAGTGAGAGCGGTCTGGAGTTTCTTTCTGTTTTTTTCTATTTTTTTGCTGGTTTTTTCAAGTTTCTCCGTCATAAGTTTTACTTCAGTTGTTTCGTGTATAGTCAATACATTGCCTGAAAATCCCAGTTCGCTGTCCTCAAAGGGGTATGCCTTGAGTTCAAACCATCTGCCGGTGGGATTATGGCGGAGCTCTGTGCAGCCGGCATAAAGCGTCATTGCCTCAAGATCATTTTCAATTATTAAGTCTTCCCATGTCTTACCGAGGATTCTCTTATAAGATCTTCCTGCAAAATCTTTAACTGCTTTGTTGACCCTTTGTATTACCCCGTCACTGTTGGTAAGTATTATCATGTCCCCTACGCAGTCCATGGTTTTTTCCCATTCTTTTTTTGCTATCTCTATCTGCTTGGAAAAATCATTCAACCCCTCGTTCTTTTCGATAAGCCCGCGCTGTTTTTGCTCTGATTTATCATGTGCCGGAGTTAGTTTTGTCTTATCACCGTTGTTTTGGTCTTCAGGAAGAATAAATTCTTTTTGATGCTTTTTCATATTATTACTCATATTAACGGATGAGGATGTTGATGTTTCATCATTATAAACTATTGAATAGATATATAAATAATAACCTTGCTGAATGAGGTTATTTATAAGCTGTTGGCTATTTTTACTTTATATTGCCGCAATCTGCATTTATCCTTATTTGTTATTCTTTATCGGAAAAAGCGCTTAAAGACTTTAGGGTAATAACTAAAGGCAGGGAATTTTATTTTTTTGTCCCGCTACAGGACATAGTTCTCTAACGGGGCACGGGTGAGACCAAACCTCTCTTTAGAAGTTTTGAGGCATCTTCTGCCGGCAAAGGGCGGCTAAAGAGATAACCTTGTATTTCATCGCATCCGTGTTCCAGTAGAAATTTAAGCTGTTGCTTTGTCTCAACCCCTTCTGCAATAACTTTCAATTCCAGGCTGTGTGCCATGGCAATGATGGCTTTGACTATGGCTGCGTCTTCCTTGCTGCCGGTAACGTCTTTTATAAAGGAACGGTCGATCTTTATTACGTCTACAGGGAAACGTTTTAAATAACTCAGAGAAGAATATCCTGTCCCAAAGTCATCCATGGCAAGACTCAGCCCCATTGTATTTAATGTATTCAACATTGAGATAGTCTTCTCTTTGTTTTGCATGATAATGCTTTCGGTTATTTCCAATACGAGGTATCGGGGGTCCATGCAGGTATCCTTCAGTACCTTTGATATGGTTTTTATTATATCGTTGTTCTTGAACTGCCGGCTGGACAGATTCACCGATATTTTAATTGGTAAATAACCCGCATCCTGCCATGCCTTGTTTTGTGCGCATGCAGCGTTCAGCACCCATTCGCCGATCGGTAATATCAGGCCTGTCTCTTCTGCCAGCGGGATAAACTCCATCGGCGGCACCATTCCCATTTCAGGATGCTGCCAGCGTATCAATGCCTCCATGCCGACCATCTTTCCGGTAACGATATCAAACTGGGGCTGGTAGTAAAGAATAAATTCCCCGTTAATATATGCCTTGCGGAGGTTGTTCTCCAGGTCAAGCCTCCGCATGACGGCGGTATTCATGGACTGGTTAAAAAACTTGTAATTATTCTTTCCGTCTTTTTTGGCTTTATACATTGCCGTATCCGCATGTTTAAGCAGGCTGTCAACGTTTTCGTCCTCAATGCAGCATGTGGAAATACCGATGCTGGCGGTAATAATGACCTCATGGCTGTCTAATGTAATCGGCTGGGATATTACTTCCAGGATGCGCTGTGATACTTTTGCCGCATCTTCTATGTGCATAATATTGATTAATAATACTGTGAACTCATCGCCGCCAAGACGGGCCAATATGCTTTCTGATATGGTCTCGTTCTTTCGGGCTATTGAATCGCTCTCGCGCAAACACGTCTTTAGTCGCCTTGCAACTTCCTTTAACATCAGGTCTCCCATCCTGTGTCCGAGCGTATCGTTTATCTTTTTGAAATTATCCAGGTCAAGAAACAATACCGCTACAAGTCCGTTGTAACGTTGAGTCTCTTTTAAAGAATGTTCCACCCTGTCTTTAAACAGGACACGATTCGGCAGGCCGGTCAGATCATCATAATATGCAAGGTATTTAATCTGTTTTTCCGCCTGCTTATGCCTGATAATGCCGGCCAGAACGTCTGCTACTGCACGGAGAAATCTCTCCTCCCTTTGATCGCGCTTGTGTCCTTCTTTCACATAAAGATTGATTATTCCCAGCACTTTTTCGTCATGCATTATGGGGACACAGTAATGACCGTGGGGCTTAATACCGTCATATTGCGTGTCGTGGCGCTCATCGATACGATCGGCAAACTCGATCTTGCCTGACGCCGCCGCCCTGCCGCACATACATCTGCCGAACGGGACCCGGGCACACGACTTCAGTAATGGAGCGGCCAGGTCATGCTGGGCCTTCATAACGAGCACCCCGGTGTCGTCTTCAACAAGAAAGATAGCCCCCTTTGATACCAGAGAAACCCATGATATGGAAATTATATGCTCCAGGATAATTTTCAGTTGTTCTTCAAGGGAGATTTCCTGTAATGAGATGTTCAGTAATTTGCTTATAACAGTCTGGGCCTGGTAATTGCTCTTTATTTCATCTTCTGCCTTTTTACGCTCCAAAATCTCCCGGTCAAGTGACGTAATCGTCTTCAGCATATCGGCGCCCATCTTATTAAAGGCCCCGGCGAGATCTCCGATCTCATCCCTGGTTTTTATGTCTATTTGAGTCTCCAGCTCGCCTCTGCTGATTTTCTCTGCAAAGCTCTTTAACCTCAAGAGGGGGGTTGTTATGGTCCGTGATAAAGGTATGGCGATAACAACTGCAATCAGTGTAATTATGAGTGTTATAATCAATGAAAAACCCGATGCAGTCTTTGTCGGAGTAACAATATTTTCTACATAATCCGACCTGATGCCGACATGGATAGTGCCGACCTGTTTTATCCCCTCCATTACAGGAACGGCAATATTATAAACAGACAACTTCTCGTCCTCTATTTTCTCCAGTCTGTATTCTTCGTTTTTTGTAAAAGAGTTTTTAATTTTTAAAAGTTCCCCGGGTATATTGATCAAATAAGTGTGTGCCAATAAATATCCCTGTTTATCAAATACCAGAATATATTCTATTTTTTCTTCCCTCAGACCTTTTTCTTCAAACAGGACATCCGTAATTTTGTTAATTTTCTGATCTATGACAGCCCTGAAAAGCCGTTTGGAAAGGCTCCTGGCAAATAAAACCTCTGCTGTTTCAAGTCTTTCCTTCTGGAGATTTTTGAGTACATATGAGGTTGAATAAATATTTGCCGTACTGACCAGCAGTATCAACAGGATAAAACATAAAATTGTCTTGAACGTTAATTTCATTTTATATGCCGCTTGTCATAAGGACGTAAAGAGCCTGAAGGTCCCGTTTTTTGTTACCTTTGAGTAATAGATACCTTCCAGTCCCTGATGGTCCTGTGTGCCATAGGTTATTCCTTTGCCTATGCCGACATCATAATTGTGAATTGATTCCAGCGCATCAATGAATTTATCACGCGTCAGATCACGCCCTGCATCCTTTAAAGCTTTGATAAGGACCTTTGCATTTATGAAGCCTTCCAGCGCCACGAAATTGGGATTGTCATTCGGATAATACTTCTTTATTAATTTCAGATATTCTCTTACTCCTGGCAGATGATCAGAGAAAGGGCACGGCACAACCTGGGTTACGATGATCCTGTCATACCGGGAAGGGTCAATTTTCTGTGTTTCAACTATCTCTTTTCCGAAGGCCTCTGAACCGACAAATGATACCGTATGGAAATACGGCGTGAATCCCGCAGCGTGTGATTTTTTGATAAACTTGGCCAACGGGCTGTAAGTCCCGACCATTACCACTGCATCAGCTCCGCTTTTCTTTATGGTTTGAACGGCTTCCTCAACATCCATTGTCCCCCTGATATAAGTTGCTGTTGCGACTGTTTCCATATTTCTTCTTTCGAGGGCAAGTTGGACTCCCGTAAGAACGGCCAGGCCAAAGTCATCCTCCTGGTACATAACGGCAATTCTTTTAAGACCGAGCTTGTCAATAAAATACGCAACAGCTCCTTCTGCTTCCGAATAATATGAGTCTCTTACATGAAACATATACGGCCTGTACGGAGTTCTCAATGCTTCAGCTCCGGTAAAGAAACCGAGTGCGGGAATTTCAGCCTCATGAACGATATCCATTATTTTTACGGATGTAGGAGTTCCAATATAATCAAATAATGCAAAAACTTTATCCTGATTGATGAGCCTCTGTGTATTGGTTACCGTTTTGGGAGGGTCATACTGGTCATCATAAGTGATGAGCCTTATTTTTCTGCCGTGAATGCCGCCCTGTTCATTGATTTCATTAATATATGCCAGGGACCCGTGGATAGTCTGGGTGCCCAGAAAGCTCGCATGCCCGCCTAATGCGGATGAGGAGCCGATAATGATTTCAGTATCAGTAATGCCGGGGGTTTTTTCTACGGTTTTTTTATCCTGTACACATCCGTGAAGATATAATGCCGTCAGACCGATAATTAAAGCCGTTAGAAGCCTTTTTCCCATTTTCAAACCTTAATTAATAATGATACAAACCATGTCCCCTCCAGGATTAATGTCCCGCTTTATAAAATATCTTTTATATAAGTACACTTGTCGGACAAAAGGGGCTAAAACTTTAGGGTGTAAGGAATTGCGCAGGGCAGGACCAGTTATTTTAGCAAATAACAGAGATATCTTTTGATGACAGGCTTTTCTTAAGACGCGAAATTATGTCGGCAACAAATCCTTCATTAAGCCATTTTTCTAAATTATTTTTTCTGTACAGCCATTTTGTTTTATTGATGTAGTTCATTCGGTCAATAAGAATGCTGTTTACGTAAGGTCTTGTCTTTTTATGCAAATGCTTCCGGATTCATGGGCTGGTTATATTTAGAAAAACGCAGGATTAACGAAAGAAGTTTGAATAGACTAATCTTGAGGCTACCCTTGATACCCTTCGATTTTTTTTAACCATTCCCTGTACTCTGCAGAGGGGGCTACAATTTTCATACCAAGGACTATTGTGTTCTCACCGTGTGAAGGTCTTAAAAACCACCTTACTTCGCAATCCAGATTCAATGTTTCCCCCGAAGGGATTTTAAAATTCAGCTCAATTTCTCTTTTAGGAGTAAAATCTTCTGATGTCTGAACAAAAGTTGTTATTATATGTGCTACGCCTTCTTCTGAAACATTCCCTATAATACCTTCATAACATTTACCGTTCGAAATGACTTTGGCTTTTAAAGTAACCGGGAATCTTTTATATCGTCTCTTTTTCATTTAAAATAGTATAATGTATTACTTGGTTATCCCTATATAAGTGATTAAATAAACCTTAACCGTTCTTTAATTAAAAACTTCGAGGCCTCTTCGGCAGGGACCGGGGGGCTTAACAGATATCCCTGCATCACATCACAGCCGAGTTCACGTAAGATTGCCAGTTGCTGTTCTGTTTCCACTCCCTCGGCAACAACACTCAATTTCAGGGTGTGGGCCATAGCAATAATTGCCTTGACAATGACTGCATCTTCATGATTTTTTGTAATATCCCGAATAAAGGAACGGTCGATTTTAATAATATCCAGAGGGAAGCGTTTTAAATAGCTGAATGAAGAATACCCCGTGCCAAAATCATCTATCGAGAGTTTTATTCCCATGTTTTTCAATTTATTCAGCATGGTGATAGTTGTTTCCGCATTACTCATAATGATGCTTTCCGTTATTTCCAATTCAAGATATTCAGGTTTCAGTTCGTAATCATTCAGGACTTTTTCGACAATTTTTATCATGCTTTCCTGTCTGAATTGCTGCCCTGAAAGGTTTATGGAAACAGCGATACGCGCAGGCAAAGAACCTGATCTATGCCAGATGCTGTTTTGTTCACAGGCGGTTTTTAAAACCCATTCACCTATGGGCAGGATAAGGCCGGTTTCTTCGGCAAGCGGAATGAATTCCGAAGGATAAATTAACACCTTATCAGGGTGATTCCACCGTATCAGTGCTTCCATACCAACAACTTGGCCTGTACGAATATCCATTTGCGGCTGGTAATAAAGAAGGAATTCCTCCCGTTCCAATGCCTTACGCAGGCTGTTCTCCATGGTCAGCCTTTTGACTGCGGTAGCGTTCATGGATTGTTTATAAAATTGAAAGTTGTTTTTTCCCTGATCTTTGGCGTGATACATTGCTGTATCAGCATTTTTAAGAAGACTATCCATCGCTTCTCCATCAGATGGATATGTGGCTATACCTATACTGGCAGTCACAAATACCTCATGACCGTCCAGATAAAACGGCTGAGATATTGTATTCAGAATACGTTGCGACACTTTTGCTGCATCCTGTAAAGAATTAATTTCAGTCAGCAGGACGATGAATTCATCTCCGCCCAGACGGGCAACGGTATTAAGTAATGAGTTCTTTCCTTTACGGGCAACGGTATCAGCCGCACGGACGAAATTAGTCAACCGTTCAGCAACTCCCTTCAGCAACAGGTCTCCTACACGATGTTCAAGGGTATCGTTGATACGTTTGAAATTGTCCAGATCAAGAAATAATACCGATAAAATTACCTCGTAGCGTTCAGCATGTGCTAACGATTGATTCAGCCGGTCCTGAAACAGGGATCGATTTGGCAGATTGGTTAAACTGTCGTAATATGCCATCCGGAGAATACGTTCCTCTGCCTTTTTATTTTTAATAGCATATCGGACTGAACGTTCCAGTAATTGAGGGTTTATTTCTTTTTTATTCAGATAATCCGCTGCACCCGCCTTCATTGCCTCTAAATCTACCTCATGATCTCCCTGACCGGTAAGCAAAATTATTGGCGCTTTGCATCCGGCTGCAATTGCCTCATTCAAAAGTTCGAGTCCTGTATGCTTACTCAATCGATAGTCAAAAAGACAGACATCGTGATTATTGTTCCTGATTGATTCCAGCGCAGCATCATAGGTTGATACCCACGCAACCTCGTACGATCTCCCTTTGACCTGCGAAAGTAATTTCTTTGTTAAGATATAGTCGTCTTCATCATCATCAACAAGGAGTACTTTTATTTTTTCTTCATCCATATCAATCTTTGGGCCCGTTATGTGGCAGCTGGACAATCTGGAACCAGTATTGTGCCAGCGCTGTTACCACAAAGACTAATCCGTCAAAAGATACCGGCTTTGTGATAAAGGAGTTTACGCCGAGGTCATAACTGCGATAGATATCTTCCTCAGCTTCTGATGTTGTCAGCACTACTATCGGAATTCTCCTAAGATCGGGGTCTTCCTTGATCTCTTTAAGCGCCTCCCGCCCGTCTTTTTTGGGCATATTCAGATCAAGAAATATCAGGCCGGGACGCGGTGAATCAGCCGGATCGGTGTATTTGCCACGGCGATGCAGATAATCAAGGAGTTCCACCCCATCCACGACAAAACGTATTTCATTGGCCAATCGGGCTTTTTTTAATGCATTCTTTGTCATCATACGGTCATCTTCATCATCGTCGGCCATCAGGATTGTAATTGATTTGACTTTCTCATCCATTGTTCCCTCCATTTTTCTGTTTAACAGGCAGGGTGACTATAAATGATGTCCCCTTACCAGGTGAGCTTTTTGCTATTATTTTTCCATTATGTCTGTTGGTAATCCTTTGGCAAATCGAAAGACCTATCCCGGTTCCCTCATATTCTTTCCTGCCATGAAGACGTTGAAAGACAGCAAATATGCGATCTGCATATTGTTCTTCAAATCCTATGCCGTTATCTTCAAAGGTAATTTGAAAATAGTCATTATCCGAAACTTCCTTACCAGTATCGCCGATGTTTTCATGAGTCAAATTTCCGGATATCTTTACAATGGGTGGTACGTCCTCTTTGTAGAATTTCAGGGCATTGCCGATGATATTCTGAAATAATTGACGCATCTGCATTTGGTCGGCATCAATGGTTATCAGGTTTACCGTTTCTATCTTTCCGCCTGTCCGTTCTATAAGTGATTCCAGGTCATATGACACTTCCTTTACAATAGTGTTGAGGTTGACTGAGACAAAAGGTTGGGCCTTGGTTGTGATGCGGGAGAATGTCAGTAGATCATTAATAAGAGTCTGCATCCGTATTGATGCGCTTCGCATCCTTCTAAGGTAATCACATCCCGTCTCGTCCAACTTATCATCGTATTCCGTTTCCAGTAGTTCTCCAAAGGCTATTACTTTTCGTAACGGTTCTTGCAGGTCATGTGAGGCAATATGAGCAAAACTCTCCAGTTCACGGTTGCTGTGCTTGAGTTTTTCGGTAAAGAGTTGAAGTTCCTGCTCGGTTTCTTTTTGCCTGGTGATGTTTTTATCCAGATGAATCAGGATGGCCACTGTGAAAGCAAACCCCCCTAACATCATTAGAAAAGGTAAAACTGACGCTTTAAGTAATATTTTATTGAGCGCTTGATTTCTAAGGGTAATATCAGAATAAATCTCAAAAGCTCCGACAAATGTATTAGCTCTCATTATCGGGACGCATGTAGCTACAATGTCAGCAGTTACTGCCTTGCCTTCAAGTGATATGGTGTCTTTTTTTATAGTTTTTGAATATGGGTCCCCCGTTGCTATGATCTCGTGGAAGTAAGGATTATCATCTGTTTTTCCGATATCTTTGGAGTCAGAAGAATAAATTATTTCGCCATTTTTCGAGAAGAGTGTAAGCTTTATAAATTGGAAATCATTTTGAAACATTTTAACCTTTTCTATTAAATCAGGAGGCGCGGAATCTTTTGTTAATTCTGCATATTCTTGTTTGAACATTGGTGATAAGATCATTGCCATACGCATCGCATCACCTTCGGTATTTTTTATCAATATTTTTTTTGTCACTGCTGGGTAAATGAAAAATAGATTAATCAGCGGAACTAGTATTCCTATAGTTATACAAGCGAAAAGAATATGTCGCACAGATCTATTTTTAGGCATTATCTTTTTAAACATAATATCATTCCCTTCTATGACAGCTTAAAAAGCCAATACTACATTGGCCTGAATGCAGCCACCTTAATGATCTTTATTACTTATAGCGGATAAAATTAGGAAAAGCTTTAATGCCATGAGATAAGCGCTTCAGGAGGTTGAGTTCGAACCACATATGATATTTTCTTTACCGGGGAAAAGTTAAAAATATTAGAATAGCAACTAAAAACAGTTAGTTAGCAAATAACGGATATATCTTTTGTTGAAAGGTTCTTCCTTAGACGAGAAATGATGTCGTCAATAAAGTCTGTGTCAAGCCATTTTTCTAAATTATTTTTTCTGTACAGCCATTCCGTTTTGCTGACATAATTCATGTTGTCAATGAGAATGCTGTCTGCATACGGGTCTATCTGTTTTGCCAGTGATTCAGGATTCATGGGGAGAAGGGGTCCGATAAAAACATAGGTATTAATTCCTGCTTTGTGAAGTTTTTTTAATGCATCTATGCGGGACTGGATCGAAGGGGCGCAGGGCTCAAAGATTTTTCTCATCTGATCATCATCTGTTGTAATGGTCAAACCGACTTCAGTATCGTCCAGTTTTGAAATGATATCTATGTCCCGCAAAACAAGCGGGGACTTAGTAAGGATACTTACAGGGAATTTAAACAGTGAGAGAATTTCGAGGCATTTGCGGGTGAGCTCATACCTTGCCTCAACCGGCTGATATGCGTCAGTCACTGAACTCACCATTACCGTGCCTCTTTCAGCCCGCTTGAGCTGACGCCGCAAAACTTCCGGTGCATTCATCTTAACATCAACGAAACTGCCCCACGGCTCAAGATGGCCTGTAAACCTCTTCATGAAGGTCGCGTAACAGTAGCTGCATGCATGCACACATCCCACATAGGGATTGACACAGTATTTCATGCCAGGGATGCCGGATTTGGTCAGGACCGATCTGACGGTGATTTCCTGAATATCTGGTCTCATTGCTTAAGTGTAACAAAATGGGAATCGCAATAAAAATAGCTGCGCCGCCTCTTCAGAATTTCTTGACTTGATATGTCCCGAATCTATAGAATTTGAAATGAACTGGAGGGCTGAATGCAGTATCGTGCATATCTAGACATAGAGACAACGGGTTTAAGTCCCGTTGAGAGTGAATTAACAGTAATTGGGATTTATAGAGAAAACGGAAATGACAGCCGGGTCATGCAGCTGGTCGGTGACGATATATCGTCCGACAGCCTGATAACGGCGATTGGGAATGTAACAAAGCTCTATACGTATAACGGATCACGGTTTGATCTGCCCTTTATTAAGGCAAAGCTCAATGTTGACCTCACGGAATGCTGCCTTCATGAAGACCTGATGTATGCTTGCTGGAAGAAAAATCTGAAAGGCGGATTAAAGAGCGTTGAAAGACAGCTCGGGATCGCAAGGGAATTGACCGATATCGACGGCTGGATCGCTGTGCAGTTATGGTGGAATTACGTCAACGACGGCGACCGGGGCGCTCTTGCAAGGCTGTTGAAATATAACGAAGAGGATGTCTTGAATTTAAGAACGCTCAGGGAAATGCTGGAGGTCTGATAAACAGAGGCATAACGCATTATACCTCAGCAAGTTAATTATTCTCCGCCATCTCCCACACGCCGCAGGGGCAGATGCCGGCGCAGAAGCTGCAGCCGATACAGAGGTTTTCGTCAACGACGTATTCGTATGAGCCGTCTTCATGCTCTTTCCTGTTTATTGCCCCATAGTAACATGTGGCCTCGCACATATGGCAGTCACGGCATACGGCGCAGGACATGCAGCGGTTGGCCTCTGTCTTGGGTTTGAACGGCTCCCCTTTGCAGATGTCGTAATATGAGGTTTTTATCTTATCGTATGCGACCATCGGTTTTGGGGCCGGCATATAAAAAGACCTCCCTGAAAGCAGTGCGTGAATGGCATCCGCTGACTTTCTTCCGTGACCGATGGCGTGTGTTACGAGGCCGAGTTTAGTTGCATCGCCGATGGCGAAAACTTTCGGGTCGGACGTGTGTCCGACCTCGTCAGCCTCGATCCAGCCCTGTTTGTTTGTATTTACTGAGGGCGGGAGGAATTCCGTCAGCGGCGTGTCACCGATGGAGACAACGACAATGTCTGCATCAAGTGATGAGCCGTCAGTGAAGTATATCTTCTTATCCTTCTTCACAAATTTCTCCGTAAATTTAGGCCAAACGATTTTTGTCCCAAGTGCCTGGGCAATCTCCAGCTCCTTGCCGAAGGCCGCAGGTTTTTGGATATCAACAGCGGTCACTTCCTTTGCGCCGCAGTGGAATGCCTGTGCTGCAACGTCCATTCCGACATTGCCCGCTCCTATGACGACCACTCTTTTGTCTTTAAGGTCAGGAACATCGCCGATATTTATTCCCTTTAAAAAGTCATATGCAGAGACTATATCATCAGATCCGGGGACATTCATCATTCTCGGTTTGTGGGCCCCGCAAGCGACTACAACTGCATCGTTCTTTTTGTATATGTCATTAAATGATTTCTTGTTCACTATCGTGCCAAGATGGACTTTGATACCGATCTCTTCAAAGCGTGAAAGCTCTTTTTGAAGAATATCCTGCGGCATTCTATCGCGCGGGATGCAGAGCTCAAGCTTGCCGCCGAGCTTTTCCGCTGCCTCATAGAGGGCAACGTCATGTCCCTTTAGAGCAAGCTGCCAGGCAGCAGATAATCCACCCGGGCCGCCGCCGATCACAGCGACTTTCCTGCCGGTCTTTTTTTCGCGTTTGGGAAGCTTGAGATCCACACTTGCCTTTCCAAGCTCCCTGACATTAAACGGTGTATCAACCTGTGCCCTTGTGCATGACTGCATGCAGAGGTTGGGACATATCTCACCGCATACGGATGCAGGAAGCGGGCTGTACTGAAGCACGAGCTGAAGGGCCTCCTTCAGTTTTCCTTCCCTTATAAGTTGAGCGCGTTTCTGCGTCGGTATACCGCTTGGACACGCATGTTCGCAAGGCGGGGCATACTTGTAATTATTCCATACAGGCTTGTATCTCCTGTCTTCTCCGGTTGTGACATATGGAAGGACTGTGAAGGGATGATTTAAATATTCTGCAAAAATCCCTCCCTTGCCGACGCCAGACTCCCAGATGTTTGAGCGGAATTCCGTAATAGACATCTTCAAGACCTTTTTCTTAGCACGTTCCTGTGCGGTGAAGGGAATAAGTTTTTTCCAGGTGTCTCTTGAATGGGTGAGCTCATCATAATATTCTGTTCGCTCTATTGCCTCAAGGTACGGCGGCATATTTTCGGTCAGCCACTGCCAGTCCTGATCTGTGAGGTCAAGAAGCTGAACATCGCCTTCACTATAACCCTGAATCGGCCCGCGGAAATATACCACTCCTCCGACCATCCCGACGCATGGACGGTAGCCGAGGATATTTTCTGGATTTCGCGGATTAACTCCGCAGACAACCGCAATGCCGCCTGCTTTGAACTCGGCAAATGTGTCTCCAACGTCCCGGAAATACCATGACTGAGGGGGATCAAATCTTGGATTGTGCTTTGTCATCGTGTCGCAGCGTGCGCCGCCGCCGCCCTGCACATAGAGTATTCCCTGTGCAGCGGCATTGTGAGCGCCGTTTGTGACGTCGCCAAGCACGGTTATTTTAGCGCCGCAGTTTATCCAGCCTGCATCATCAGAAACGCTTCCATTAATTACAATATCCGTGCCGAACATGCCCATGCTGCCGAGCCGCTGCCCGACAGGGCCTTCAACAGTTATTTTTATTCCTTCGCCTCTTGGCCAGATCCTTCCGCCGATGCCGTGCTGGCCGTCGGCAATGACCTGCAGATTCCTTGCGCCGTTACGGACAGCATCCTGGATTTCTTCTTCAAAAATCCTTGAGGGGGTACGGTTGCCTTTAATGTTTCCTTTTATCGTTATTTTTTTCATATCTGAATAAAATATTTATAGTCAAAATATAATTTCATAAAATCTCCCCTAACCCCTCTTTACCAAAGAGGGGAACAATATCTCCCCCTTTGGAAAAGGGGGACGAAGGGGGATTTTTCTAACATACATAACTAATCTGCAGCCTCTCTGCAATTGCGTGGTCGTCGGTGCTGATGCCGTCGGACATGCCTATCGGCAGTTCCGTGCTCCTTCCCATCGGCGCAAATATCTTTTTCAATTCCACATCAACCGATTTATAGACCTCAACAACCCTCTCAGCGACTACATCCGGGTCGAGTCTTCTGTATAGTTTCGGGTCCTGGGTGGTGATACCGCGCGGGCATTTGCCGAGATTGCAGACATTGCAGCGGTTCATTTCATCGCCGAAACATCCTGCAGCGGCCTGCATTATATATTTCCCGATCGATACGGCAGATGCACCGAGCATGAATAACGCTGCCGCATTCGACGCAAGGTTGCCTTTTTTACCGATGCCGCCTGCAGCGATCAAAGGGAGTTCGTTCTGCTTTCCCTGGGCAACCAGGTCGAGATAACACTCTCTTATATTTGAAGCTATGGGATGTCCCATCGTATCCATTGATACATTGTATGCCGCCCCTGTTCCTCCGTCTTCGCCGTCGATCGACAGTCCTGCAGCATATGGATTCCTAACAAGATTGTTCAGTACGGCCTTGGCGGTTTTTGTGCCTGATATCTTCGGATAAACAGGAACCCTGAAGCCCCACGCCATTGACATGGACTGGATCATCTTGGCAACGGACTCTTCAATCGAGTATTGGGTCTGATGCGTCGGAGGTGACGGAAGGTCTACCCCCATCGGTACTCCCCTGATCTCGGAGATCAATTTCAATACCTTGTGCGCCATGAGCAGTCCGCCGTCCCCGGGTTTTGCACCCTGTCCGTATTTGATCTCAATCGCACAGGGGTCTTCGATCATATGCGGGAGAGCGCGTACTATTTCATCCCAGCCGAAATAACCGGAGGCGATCTGGGGTATAAAGTATTTCAGGAATCTTGATTTTAAAAGGCTCTGCGGCATTCCGCCTTCGCCGGAGCACATGACAACCGGCATTCCCTCAACCTCATTCAGGTAAGTGATGCCCATTGCGAGCCCTTCCCACATTGTGGGCGAGAGAGCGCCTATGGACATGCTGCCTATCATTACAGGATAAATCTCGCGGACAGGCGGGATGAATTTGCCTGATGTTTTATCAACTTCAAGCTTTCCGCTCACCATTTTTAGCGGCAGCTCCTCGGCAGGAAGGATCCTCCCGAGATATGTCCTTATCCTGAACTCGTGTCTTCCCGCATCCAGAGCAGGGTCGGTAAGCATCGATATTCTGGTGAATCTCAGGCGGTCGAGCGTTGAAGGCATGGGGTCGTTTCTGCGTCCACCCCTTCTGTATGGATGCCCGCCCTTGTTCTTATGGAAATTAAATTTGTGCTGGGGATTATATTCCGGCTCTATGGCCTCATTCGGACAAACAAGCGTGCAGGTGCCGCAGCCGATGCAGTAGCGTTCAATGTTAGTTGTCTGTTTGACCATAGTGGTTGCGTATCGAACTGCCTTTGGTTCGGGAGTCAATCCTTCGGACTGCACAACGCGTTTCACGACAACGGTAGGCTCTATTGACAGCATGGGACAGACCGCAGTGCATCTGCCGCAGCGTTTACATCTGTCGTCGCGCCATCTGACGATGTAAGGGAAGTCCTTTATTGACAATTCATGATTATGGTCTAACCGTGAAGCTGGTTCCATACCGTCACCTCCTCAGCCCCGGGCCTGATAATAACCATATCGTATTTCATGGGGAAAATGTCCTGCGATTTGTCCCTCATGGGGACTACGCTGTCAAGACCGCATTCCTCCGACATCAAGCCGTATTTGCCTTTTGTCCCTCCTACAGCACCCGGTCTCAGTTTTTTAGCGTCCTGGACCATGAAGACGGTCCCGTCAGGCGTGAATGCAATAACGCAATTCGGTCCGTCTATACAAAGCGGTCTTAGCGATATCTTCAGTAATCTTAGCGCTTCACTGTCCAGCCGCGCGTCTATCTCATTTGATTTTAGCGGAGTAATAACATCCTTATAATATGTAAGCGGATAACCGAGCTTCTTGCATGCATAGTGCAATATATGACAGAAGACCTCACTGTCGCTGTTATAGCCGAGGTATCCGGGGAAGCCTCTGCTCATTAAGAATTCACGAATAGGAACGAATGCGGTGTTCTCCCCGTTTGTCATAGAGCCGTAGCCCTGAATAAAAAACGGGTGACAGGCATAGAGATTAATGGCGTAATTTGTATTCTGTCTGCCCTGTGCCAATATAATCTTTGCCTTGAGCGGCGATCTATCGAGGCCGAAAAATTCGCACAACTCAAGCGGATCCCCGACCTCTTTCAATGTAAGGATGTCGGGGTAAAAGGAAAATACGATGATCGACTCATCGTTCTCCCCCAATTTCCTGAGGGCCAATCTTGTTTTCAGGAGCAGGTCTTCCCTTTCTCCCAGTGCCCTGTCTTTATAAACGTCAGGGTAATCGTAAACCCTCGCGAAATAGTGGTCTCTGTGGGCGATCCCCTTTACCGGCTTGGTCCTCGGGGTCCAAGCGTATTTAAGTTTAAATCCGAGTTTGTTCATGTAATCATCGAGTGTATGCATCCCGTTCTTTGAACAGATGCCTGAAAGTATCGGATGGTCTTTTAATTCCTCAAACTCCCCGCCGAGGGTTTTCAGGA
>CAYMUX010000012.1:12368-44866 GCA_964393845.1 uncultured Nitrospiraceae bacterium | reverse complement strand
GCTTTGACAAGAACGGTTCGCGGAAAGCCTTGATGGGCCTGATTCTACAGGTATGTCTTTTTCAAATGCATTATTCGGGTTAACTCAAGCGCGCCTTCTACTCTATCTTTATGCCCCTCAAGCACCTTAAGCGATCTTCCCTCCTTATTCCAGAGACGAAGGGTATTATCCCATGACCAAGACAGTATCCTCCCATCTTTTAACTCAAGTGCGTCTTCTACAGTATCAGCATGCCCCTCAAGCACCCTAAGCGATTTCCCTTCCTTGTTCCAGATACGACGGGTATTGTCTTCTGACCATGAAAGTATCCTGCCATCCTTCAATTCAAGGGCTCCGTGTACACTGCCAGTATGTCCTTTAAGAACGGTTTCTTGACTACCTTTGATATCCCAAATACGCAAGGTCTTATCTCCCCATGACCATGAAAGTATCCTCCCGTCTCTTAACTCAAGGGCGTCAACCCCTTTTGTATGACCATCAAACACCTTAAGCGATCTCCCCTCCTTGTCCCAAATACGAAGGGTATTATCCCATGACCGCGATAGTATCCTCCCGTCTCTTAACTCAAGCGCGCCTTCTACTCTATCTTTATGCCTTTCAAGCACCTTAAGCAATGCCCCTCCTCTGTCCCAGAGACGAAGAGTGTTATCACTTGACCATGACAGTATCCTCCCGTCTTTTAACTCAAGCGCGCCTCTTATAAAATCTGTATGCCCCTCAAGCACAGCACTACAGGGGTCTATTCCTGTCTCCTTGACTCTCTGCATTCTCCTTATCCAGGCCCAGTCAACCTTGCCGTCCTTGAGATATTGTTCAGAACCCTGTGTAATGGGGCTATCATCAGCATGTTCAACAGCAAGCTGAAGAAGTATCTTGTATGCTGGCCATTCGTCATTTCTGCGTCGGAGGATATGCATTCTCTCTCTGAAAAATGCTTCCCACAAATTCAACTTCTCCTTTGTCTCCTGTGGAGCACTTGCGAATGTAAAGTGATAATCATTCAGAATCCCCTCAACCATATCAGCCTTTGTCTTTGACATGAGGAAGGGGAAGTTAGCCAATGTCTTGTCTGCTACGTCTTCCCATTGCCCTCCCATCGTCTGCTGATAGGGCTGCTCTACAACCTTCCTGACATTTGGTACTTTTTCTTTTTCATCAAGATAGAGGGGTGCTTTTTCAAAATAGTCGGCAAGGGTGTTGTGGTATGACGAAAGTAACTCCCCCTTCCCCCTCTTAAAATAAGAGGGGGGGCCGACGGCGGGGGCGTTATCCAAAGTGGGGTAATGCAGATATCTATCTCGCGCATACTCAATAAACTTCCGATGATAGAAGGATATAATCGGAACTCCGTCTGCATCTTTCTCTGTCAGATATGGCTCTATATCGAGGAAGAGTCGTGACCATACGATAACGGGAAGTTTGCCCATCTCAGTTACTTCTTGTTTGTGATCAGGATGGCAGTCAGCTATAAAGTGAGGCCAGTATTCCGGATCAAACACAAATAAATCCAGCAATTCATTCTCTGTAAGCCCCTGATATTTTCCGCTTAACACATAGCCGCAGAACTTCTCCACCAAAAGTTCACCATGATTCTTCTGAAGATCATCAAAATATTCTCCCAATATTCCATCTATATCTTCCTTCAAAACCGTATTCGTTGTATAAGATCGCCAGTTCTTTGCCTTCTCAAATGCAAGCCTGAGATACAGGGGGGTGCCGTTGGCAGTGAATTTGTTTATGACCTCATTTCTTTGATTGTCCTGCAAAGTCCTGCGAATTGAACCAAGCCATTTCTTCAGAAGTTCCGAGGCGTCTTCTTCACTCATCTCATTTAACTCAAATACTTCTGTATATGACAGCCTGTCTCTCAGTTCCGGCAGCGCCGATACCACCATCCTTACATTTTCAGGTAACTCCTTCGGCATCCAGTCCAATGACAGCGATGACAGGTCTCCGGACAACTGGTCAAACGCATCGAGGAATATTATGAGCGGCTTTTCACTGCTTGCAAGACTCAAACATCTTTGGAAGAGTTCTTTAAGCCCATGAAGTGTTGAGAACTTCTTTTCATCCTCTCCCTCTTTGAAAAGTGAATTCATCTCCACCCCGTATTGGTCTGTGATCTGTCTGATTATCTGGGTCAGCAGTTTGAAGGCATCTGAGGTGTTTGAGGTTGTGCCGATGAAGCGGAAAACTGATACTCCCGGAAATTCTTCATTTGTCGAAAAATCTCCCCTACCCCCTCTTTTCCAAAGAGGGGAACCATCGGAGTCCCCTTCAATTCTCTCCCTTCCCAAAGAGGGGGAATCAGAGGATTCTTCAGTACCCCCCTTTGACAAAGGGGGGATGGGGGGATTTTTCAATGACTCCTCAATTGCCTTGGCTATAATGCTCGTCTTGCCCGAACCTGATGCACCAATTATTGAAAATATCTTTTGGGATTTGCCTTGAAGATAATCTCTTATTGCCTTCAGCGCTTCATCTCTGCCTGTGAAATGTTGAAGCCGCTGCTGCCTGAACTCTTCATGCAGCTTTATTTCCTTCACGGCGGGGTCATCAATGGCAATCTCCTCAAATTGCGCCTTTATGATAGTTTCAAGGTCTGAATATACCCTTTCACCGAATGCCTCGATGTCATCAACTTTGCATTTTTTCTCCCACTCAGCTTCGTATTCGTAGATATGTTCTTTCCGTAATTTGGTATTTAAATCTGTCCTCAGTTTTTTCAACTGATCCTTTGCATACTGATCTCTGCTATTTCCGGACAGGTCAATAAAGTCTTTTGCCTCAATATTCTCAGGCAGGTTTCTCATTGTTCGCAAATACGCAAAGACATGCTCTTCAGGATCTATCACCCCCTCTGGCGGATTCAGCGCACCCCTTATTATCTCCTGATGAGTTGCGGAGGCGAAGTATTTGACCCTTTGCTCTTCTGTGAAATTGGTTTTCATGACAGACTCTCTTAATATCTCCCTCAGACGGTCTTCAACAACCCGCCAGTTGTTGTAATCCTCATATTCACCTTCCCTTGGTTGAAGTACATGTTCGGACGGTACTGCGTTTAAATCTTTTTTATACCAATTCTCTATAAAATCTTTTTCATTGTCAGGCAGGCGGGTAAGAATTTCATCCATTTCAGAAGAAGGAATTTTTCCGGGCACTGGCTGCCACCCGTATCTGTCCCCAAGGAGGATTATGAAGTTGGGCTTGGGTGACAGCTTCTGACATCTGTGAATCTCATTGAGGCAGATATCCATCGTCTTCTGATCAAGCTGCGCCTCCTCATTAACCCCCCACCTCAAATCCACAGCCTGAAAACTCGTCCCCCGGCTTTCACATAAAGCCTTCAAACGCGGGAATACCGTCTCCTGCAAAACCCGCCTCTCCGCCCGCATGTCAGTAAAGGTCGAACTTACGAATACTCGAAATGTCTTTTGGGATACCGGCATATTAAAATCCCCCCCTCACCCCCCTTTGTCAAAGGGTGGAGCCCTTAATATATAGTAACGGCATTAAATTAAAATACATCTTAAGCATTTAATTAGCTGTAATATAAAGGAAATATCATATTTTAACTTAAGTTATTTATTGCCGTTACTATATGATCAAAATGTTACCAAGAAGAATGAATGGAAAGCAATTAGAATTTTAAGAATCGAGAATACAGAAGTCAGAAGTCAGAATCAAAAACCTACAGCCCACCTTGCCTTTTTCTTATCTTCTGAATTCTGAATTCACTCTTTTGACATAATCGCTGTCTTGAACTAAGATTAAGCTGATTGACTGATCGACTATGATAAAAGAAATTAGTAGTTATTTTTAATCATAGGTAATCAATAAATCTGAGTAATCACAGTTCAAGACAATTTCTTTTCAAGCTCCTCAAGCGATATGCGAGCAGTTGCCGTGATAGAGGTGAAGATAATAGACCTGGCCGTTGGATAAGGTAACGCCGGGAGTTACGGTTTTCCAGGCAAGTCCTTGACATCAGACGTATAAGAAATTAAAATAAATACGTCAAAGGAGGATGTCATGACCACAAAACTTACTCTACGGATAGATGATAAACTTATAACTCGGGCAAAGAAGGCAGCACGCGCCAAAGGTGTCAGCCTGTCCCGCATAGTAGAGGATTATTTCAGGTCTCTTGCGGCACGGAAAGAAACGAAGACACCGGAATCACCGGTGTTGTCGGCAATAGCAGGCGTCCTTTCATCCAGCGCAGGCGTAAAGAAGCCGCTGTCGGAATACAGAAAGCATCTTGAGGAAAAATATCGTTGAAATCCGTTCTCTGTGACATCAATTTTTTTCTTGATATATTCCTTAAGCGCGAACCTTTTTATGCTCCGGCTGCCGGCGTATTTAAAAGGATCGAGGAAAAGAAATTGAGAGGTTATATCTGCTCTCTCAGCTTCCCGACTCTTTTTTACCTGCTGTCGAAGGAACTGAAACGGGAAAAGGCAATAAAGATTCTCGAAAAAGTCAGGATCGTATTTCATGTCGCAGCAGTTAACGAGCGGGTGATCGATCTTTCTCTCACATCAAATTTCAGGGATTTCGAAGACGCCGTGCAGTATTACTCCGCTGTTCAGGCAAAAGCAGACTGCCTCATTACAAGAAACAAAGGTGACTTCAAGGCAGACATCCTGCCGGTCCTCACTCCTGAAGAATTTCTGGCAATTATCAGTCCATAAAGTTTAAGCTTACAAACCTTATACCCTTTTTGACCTTATTGCCTTATGAACTTTCCAACCTTTAAGAATATTTTTCTTCACGTGAAAGAAATTATATGAAATATTTTCTTTTATTGGAAGAAACTATTACTTACCCCGGCGGCTCAAGGTGATGAAAGCTTATCAACCCGTGCCACTCGGTAGTCTCACTGAGCATCAATCTCTCGATCTAACTTGAATGGAAATATCGTTTGTTGTATCATTCCGTTAACCCTTTCCTGGTTTTATGTAACCTGTTGGGTGATATTTTACAAGTCCCTTTAAACAGAAGGGGGTTTTATTTCTTACCTGATTTCTAAATCTATATTAGGGGTTCAGGGAGGACTATTATGCCGAAATCAAAAGTGCAGAAGGTAGCTTATGGGGGGTGGGACAATTGCTTACAAATAACAAACGGGATAGTTGACCTGATAATAACTACGGATATCGGCCCCCGGATCATTCGATACGGTTTTATCGGACAGGAAAATGAAATGTGCGAAGTCGGGTCAACTTTGGGTTTAAAAGGAGGAGATGAATGGAGAATATACGGAGGACATCGGCTCTGGCACAGCCCCGAGGACCGATCCAGGACATACGAACCTGATAATTCACCTGTTGCCTGGGAGGAAATCCCGAATGGCGTTATAACATCACAGGGCATTGAACCGACCACGAGGATTAAGAAAGAAATGGAAATACAGCTCTCCTCCGAGGGAACTAACGTTAGAATTCTTCACAGGCTCACAAATGCGGGTTTACGGCCCGTAGAATTATCAGTATGGAGTATTTCCGCAATGGCAACCGGGGGCAAAGAAGTCATTCCCCAAACCAGTACAAATACCGGATTGCTTCCAAACAGGATAATGGCCCTTTGGCCTTATACTAAACTTAACGACCCTCGATTAATATTTGGCAACAAATATATTGTTATACGCCAGGACCCTGACATTCAACAGCCATTAAAGATCGGGACTTCCAATGAGAATGGGTGGGCAGTTTACTTCAATCATAATCATTTATTTATTAAATATTATGTACACGAAAACAATGTCGGATATCCGGATTTTGGCGTATCATATGAAACATATGCCAATGATTTCATGCTTGAGTTAGAGACACTCTCCCCGCTTACAAAACTGGAACCAAATTCCTCTGTAGAACATACGGAAAAATGGGAACTCTTCGATAACATCCCGATGCCTCCTGATGATGAAGATGAAATTGACAGGATATTAACAGGCATAATTAATCCTGCCATATAAAATTCACAGCGATAATGCTATTAACCTAGATACCCGGAAACAGGGGGATAATTGTATCGACTGTAGTTCTCATTACCGGTTTCTATAGTTTGCTTATCTCCTCAATCTTTACTTGTAAATCGTTAACTTAGGGCCTTTGCAGGCACTGCCGCCAATCTGTTTTCTACACTTTAGATTTGATAAGACATTGCCGAATAGATATATGCAATAGTGAGATTCTTGCGCATTGTGAAAGAAATCACATTAATGCCTTGGATTATTTGATATAAAAATAAAATCAGAGGTAGTAGCAGTAATGGCGCCAAAATTAGGACAGCTGCTTGTCAATAATAAAATTATTACTGAAGATCAGTTAAACAAGGCCCTTGAATTACAGAAAAAAGATGGCGGCCGTGTAGGTTCCAACCTCATTAAGTTGGGTTATTTAACAGAAGAGTCATTGGTAGAATTTCTCAGTAAACAGCATGGGGTGCCTGCCGTTTCTCTTTCAAGCCAGGACATAGACCCTTCCATTATTAAATTTATCCCTTATGATGTAGCTCATAAATACCAGATATTCCCTATCTCCAAAAACGGCGCTTCACTGAAACTCGCAATGACGGATCCCTCCAATGTCTTTGCGATTGATGATGTTAAGTTTATGACCGGTTACGATGTGGAGCCTGTTGTTGCCTCGGAATCCGCAATTAAAGAAGCCATATCCAAACACTATGAGCAATCGGACCTGAAAGATGCTATGAGCGGCATAGATTTGAACAATGACGACTTAGACCTCATACAGGAGTCAGATGATGACGTTGATATGAGTGAACTAAAGAGCGCTGTAGAGGAAGCTCCCGTAGTAAAACTCGTAAATCTTATACTTAGTGAAGCCATAGCAAGAGGCGCCAGTGATATTCATTTGGAACCCTATGAAAAATCCTTAAGGATTCGATACAGAGTTGATGGCATGCTTTATGATGTAATGCAGCCTCCCATTAGATTAAAGGCCGCACTTTCATCACGATTAAAGATTATGGCGGAACTGGATATCGCAGAGAGGAGGCTTCCCCAGGACGGCAGGATTAAGTTAAAGATAAAAGACCGGGCAGTCGACCTCCGTGTTTCAACGCTGCCCACACTCTTCGGTGAAAAAATCGTTATGAGGATCCTGGATAAAAGCAATCTGAATCTTGATCTTACAAAACTCGGTTTTGAAGAAAAGCCCTTAAAGGATTTTACTGAAGCAATACATTCGCCATTCGGCATGGTGCTGGTAACCGGCCCTACCGGGAGCGGTAAAACCACGACGCTTTATTCTGCCATGAGTACGGTTAATAAGGTAGATGTAAATATCATGACCGCAGAAGACCCTGTGGAATATAACCTTCTAGGCATAAACCAGGTACATGTCAGGGAAGATATTGGTCTTACGTTTGCAGCCGCGCTCCGATCGTTTCTGAGGCAGGACCCTGATATTGTTATGGTCGGTGAAATCAGAGACTTTGAGACAGCTGAAATTGCAGTTAAGGCAGCGCTTACAGGCCACCTTGTATTCAGCACCCTCCATACTAATGATGCGCCAGGCACTATATCAAGACTTTTAAATATGGGGATTGAACCGTTCCTTATCTCAGCCTCAGTTCTTTTAATATTAGCCCAGAGGCTTTGCAGAAAAGTTTGTGAAAAATGTAAGGAAGAAGAGAAAGTACCTGAAAATACCCTCTTGAATATAGGTTTTACACAAGATGAACTTAACACATTTAAATGTATGAAGGGTAAGGGTTGCGCAGCTTGTGGCGACACCGGATATAAAGGAAGGATAGCGTTGTATGAGGTCATGCCTGTGAAAGATGATATAAAAGAAATGATTGTTAAAGGTTCATCAGCCACTGACCTGAAAAAGGCTGCAATGAAAGCAGGCATGAAAACACTAAGAATGAGCGGATTGACAAAAGTTAAGGAAGGGATGACTTCTGTCGAAGAAATTCTAAGGGTAACATTTGCCGATTGATCGGGGCGCTGGAACCATATATAATCATATTAAAGATGGAAACAATAAATGTCGTTGAAGTATATTATTGAAATTACCATAGGAGAAGGCGATGGCGACGTTATATGATTTACTGAAAACCATGATCGAAAGAAATGCTTCAGACCTTCATATAAGCACCGGTACGCCTCCGCGAATAAGGGTTGATGGAAAACTTGTTCCCCTTAATGAGCCAAATCTGACCTCGGCAGAGACAAAATCATTATGCTACAGCATTCTTACCGACACCCAGAAGCATAAGTTTGAGGAGAATAATGAGCTTGACCTTTCTTTTGGCGTTAAAGGGCTCAGCCGTTTTCGTTCTAACATATTTATGCAGCGGGGAGCAGTTGCCGGGGCGTTCAGAATGATCCCATTTCAGATAAAGACTCTCAGGGAACTAGGGCTTCCTCCTGTTATTAATGAACTTATAAAGAAACCAAGGGGCCTTATTCTTATAACAGGCCCTACAGGTTGCGGAAAATCATCAACATTGGCAGCCATTATTGATAAGATTAACAGCGAGCGCCAAGAGCATATAATAACCATAGAAGACCCCATTGAATTTCTGCATCCCCATAAAAACTGTCTGGTTAACCAGAGAGAGGTTAATTCAGATACAGCATCCTTTAAAGATGCTTTGAAGTACATTTTAAGACAGGATCCCGACATAGTTCTAGTTGGTGAAATGAGAGACCTGGAAACCATTGAAGCAGCAATTACTGTTTCAGAAACCGGTCACTTGACCTTCGCAACACTGCATACAAACAACACCGTCCAGGCAATAAACCGAATTATAGATGTATTCCCGGCACATCAGCAGGAACAAATAAGAGTACAGCTTTCCTTTGTCCTGGAAGGTATAATAGCACAGCAGCTGATCCCGAAAAGATCGGGGAATGGAAGGGTGCTTGCAGTTGAAATTTTAGTTCCGACTCCTGCTATCAGAAACCTCATAAGGGAAGACAAAACCCACCAGATATATTCGATGATGCAGGCAGGTCAGTCAAAGTATAATATGCAGACAATGAATCAGTCTCTTTTTGAATTATTTAAAAAAGGTGACCTATCCCATGAAGAAGCCCTGTCCAAATCCACTATACCGGACGAATTACTTAATATGATGCAGAAGGCTTCTTCTGCGGTAGGAAAAGGGAGATAAAAATGGCCACAGTATATAAATGGTCCGGCAAATCTGCAAAAGGGGCCGTAGTTAAAGGTGAGCTGACAGCTGCTTCCAAGGAAGAAGTACAAGCCTATCTGAGAAAACAGCGCATAATACCAGCAAATATATCTCAGAAATCAAAGCCGCTCTTTAGTTTCGGCGGCAGCGTAAAGGACAAAGACCTTGTTATTTTTACAAGACAGTTTGCCACAATGATCGGCGCCGGTCTGCCCCTTGTGCAGGCGCTTGAAATTCTTTCACAACAAACTGAAAACAAGTTCTTTGCAACCGTTATAGGTGAAATAAAGAATAACGTTGAAGGAGGTTCTACGTTCGCAGAGGCATTAAAAAAATATCCCCGGATCTTTTCTGATTTATATTCAAATATGGTGGCAGCCGGAGAGGCTGGAGGAATTCTTGACACAATACTTATCAGACTTTCCACTTATATAGAAAAGGCGCAGAGTCTTAAGAGAAAAGTTAAAGGCGCCATGGTTTACCCCGCTGTCGTCATTTCAGTCGCCATTCTGGTTATAGTAATTATCATGGTCTTCGTTGTGCCTACCTTCAGCAAAATGTTCACACAACTCGGCGGAGATCTTCCGGCGCCCACTCAGCTTATCATTAATATGAGCAACTTTCTCGGCGGTGTCGGCGGACTGATATGTCTTGCAACCATTATAGGTATCATCGTATTTATAACTCAATTCAAGCGGACGGAGCCAGGGAAAAAAATTATTGACAGGATAATATTAAGATTACCGATTGTCGGCATCCTCTTGAGAAAGGTTGCCGTCGCAAAATTTACGCGTACACTTGGCACTCTCATAAGCAGCGGTGTGCCTATACTTGATGGTCTTAACATAACAGCCTTGACAGCCGGTAATAAAGTTATTGAAAAGGCTGTCTTTGAAGTCAGGCAGGGTGTTTCTGAAGGACAAACTATCGCTGAACCCCTGTCCAGATCAAAAGTGTTCCCTCCAATGGTTACACAGATGATATCAGTCGGAGAATCCACAGGCGCGCTGGACAACATGCTTGAAAAAATTGCAGATTTTTATGATGACGAGGTTGATATTGCTGTCGGCGCTTTAACTTCAATGATAGAGCCGATTCTTATGGTTTTCCTCGGAGGCACTGTCGGTTTCATAGTAGTAGCGATGTATCTGCCGATATTTAAACTTATAACACTCATTAAATGATCGCGATCTGTACAGTTCGCTTAGGAGTCTATTCAAAATAACATGACAATAGTGTTCAAATTATTTTGAATAGACTCCATAGTGGAATAATGACTCTAATAAGTTTATTTTAAGATAAAATGCATAAAGACCTTGTAAAGAAAGTAAACGCCTTAATTTTTATCAGGGTAGTCGTTGTTACCATCCTTCTTGATTCTTTATATATTTTCAAGATCGGGTACGACAAATTATCCCATCCTGCGGGTTTTTCCTATTTTATAGCATCTCTCTATTTACTCACTATTGTTTATGCCCTTGTTCTGCGCAGGATAAAGACAAACTCTCAATTTGCTTTCTTTGCATATATACAGATCGTTATTGATATTATCGCTGAGATAGCGCTCATCTACCTGACGGGCGGCATAGAAAGCATGTTTGCGTTCCTGTTCCCATTGAGCATTCTTGCGGCAGGCATTGTTCTCAACAGACGTGCATGTTTCGTCATTGCCACACTAAGCAGTATTTTATACGCCCTTCTCCTTGACCTTCAGTTATACAAAATTATTTTAACTTCAGTAGATGTCCTTTATACTGAGAAAGATTTTTTTTATAACATATTTGCTCATATAACAGCATTCTATCTTGTTGGTTATCTTAGCGGATATCTCTCTGAAAAACTGCACAGGGCGACAATATCTCTTGTGGAAAGAGATACTGTCTTAAGCGACCTTAAGGCATTCAGTGAGTATATTATAGAAAGTATGCCGAGCGGCATCTTTACCACAGACCTTAACAATAGAATTGTTTCATTTAACACTGCCGCGCAGGAAATAACAAAACTACGTCATGCGGATGTCGTCGGTATGACACCAGAAGAGGTATTCCCATTTCTCAGCAGGAATCACCATTCTCCGGAAAGGGTGGAAGGCAAGCTGCAGCGCAATGGTGAAACATTCCCTATCGGCATGAGGATTTCAAAGCTCAAAGACGGCTCCGGAAAGCCCATTGGAGAGATAGGAGTCTTTCAGGACCTTACCGAGCTGAAGGCCATGGAAGCAGAAGTGAAAAGGAAAGAGAAATGGGCATTTATTGGTGAACTTTCTGCTTCAATAGCGCATGAGCTGAGAAATCCCCTCGCCTCGCTTAAGGGAGCTATTGAGATGCTGCGTGAAAATAAAGTTTCTCAGGAGCATGCAGACCATCTCATGAAAATAGCGCTGTCCGAGATGGACAGGCTTAACGGCATAATAACAGACTTTTTACTGTATGCAAGGCCCCAGGAGCTAAACGTAAAACCTTTTGACCTCCATCAATCCTTAAAAAATGTAATAACTCTTTTGCAGAGTTCAGAGTCAAAAGGGCAAAATGTTACAATATCCACAAAATTAGACGGCAGCTTATTTATCACAGGAGATTCCAGGCAGATACAGCAGGTCTTCTGGAACCTTGGATTAAATGCCATAGATGCTGTTTATGATGGGGGAGATATAGATATTTACACCAGAGAGAGCAAAAATGCCGTGGAGGTTGTTTTCAGCGACAGTGGAATGGGAATAAATAAAAGTGACATAGACAATATTTTTTATCCCTTTTTTACAACAAAAGAAAAAGGGACAGGACTTGGACTGTCCATTGCCCAGAAGATTACAGAAGAACATGGAGGAAAAATAGTGGTTGAGTCCAAAGGAACCGGAATGGGCGCAACCTTCAAGGTTATATTACCGTTAAACAATTCATAGCCATACATGCAATAATTATAAACATCCATGAAACAAATAAAAGGTAACATCTTAGTAGTTGACGATGAAAAAAGCATGAGGGAGATACTCGAAATCTTTCTTAAAAGTGAAGGATACGCCGTTTCGGTCGCAGAAAACGGGGAAAAGGCAATAGAAGCCGTAAAAAAAGACATCTTTGATCTCATTATTACAGATATGAAAATGCCTAAAGTCAGCGGGTTGGAGCTCTTAAAAAACGTAAAACAAATCACGCCCTATACGGCGGTTGTTATAATAACGGCTTTTGGTACTACGGAGTCAGCTGTTGAAGCTATGAAACTTGGGGCATATGATTATATACAGAAACCATTTCAAATGGTTGATATCAGGCTGGTTGTTAAAAACGCCCTTGAAAAACAAAAGCTCCAGAAAGACGTCTCAATCCTGAAACAACAATTAAAACCGCCTTCATTAGAAAACATTATAGGCAAGAGCCAATCAATGCAAACATTGTTTTCAATAATCTCCAAAACCGCTGAAAGCAATGCCAGCGTGCTTATTACCGGCGAAAGCGGCACTGGTAAAGAACTGGTTGCAAAGGCCATTCACAGTCTCAGTCCGAGAAAAGACAACCACTTTGTTGCCATAAACTGTGCCGCAATCCCTGAGGGACTGCTTGAGAGCGAATTATTCGGGCATATGAAGGGGGCTTTTACAGGCGCCGCCTCTAACAAACAGGGGTTGTTTGAAGTTGCAAATGAGGGCACGCTTTTTCTTGATGAGATAGGTGAAATGCCGATGAGTTTACAGGCAAAGCTCCTGAGAGTTATTGAAGGAGGCGCTTTCCGCAGAGTTGGAGGAGTATCGGACCTGAATGTTGATGTTAGAATAATATCCGCCACCAACAAGAATTTACAGGATCTGATCGAGTTGCAACAATTCAGGGAAGACCTTTACTTCAGGCTCAATGTATTATCTGTAAAAATTCCCCTTTTAAGGGAACGCCGTGATGATATTCCCCTTTTAGTTGCTCATTTTCTGAAGAAATTTGCCGGTGATAAAAAGCGATTCTCTAAAGAAGCAATAGAACTCCTCAAGAATTATCAGTGGAAGGGGAATGTAAGGGAACTTGAGAATATCACTGAGAGAGTGGTTTTACTCTGCGATAGTGAAGTTATTGACGTCGAACACCTGCCGGAAGAAATAAGCTCCGTCTCGAAAGCTGAAAAAGTTGTAGTACCCGCAGGAGGCATGGATATCGAAACGTTGATGGATAATACCGAAAAAGCCTACCTCTTGAAAGCGCTTGAGAAGACAAACGGGGTGAAAACAGAGGCAGCCAAACTCCTCAATCTCACCTTTAGATCATTAAGACACAAACTGAAAAAATACGGGATAGACAAAAAGATAATAACTGACTGACAGTTGTTCGTCTATCGTCGTTCAATCGCGGCTTACGTACTTCTGCTCTTTTGTTCTTATTTTTATTGCCCTACCGCCTTTTGAAACACTTGATTTTTGACATAGTGGATTATCCTGTCATCACCGAATAGAATAGTGTCTATCGGCACATTGGTTGAAAATGAGATTTCGATAAGCCCTGATTTTTCTAATTATGCCCAATTTTGCCTGGTCTTTAAATAAGAAGAGGATGTTGACCGATGTTTAGGGGACATGGCTGAAGTAAAGGTTGGGCTCTAAGGCAGGAATAAATAACCTTTTAAATCAGTGGTCAACATCCTCTGTTCAATTTTAGAAGGATGTGTAAATTAATAGCGCACTAAAATAATAAACTATGTAATAAAAAAAATCAAGTAGTCGATGAAATTAATTTACATTATGGGACATCTCAGCTATCAGTACTCAAACCTGCCTTTCTCCTTAGTTGCCTGGTAAAAATACTATAGGGACATCTATTAAGAAGTTAAGTTATGGATTTATAAAATAAATCTCCGACAACCGTGGACCATATTGTATGCTACAGTCACAATTTGACTGAGCCCGAGTATGTTGGCGGGAGCGTGTGGGAATCGAACCCACCATGCCCGCTTGTGGCGGGCAACGCCGGATTTGAAGTCCGGGAAGGACACCAGAACCTTATACACTCCCAATTCCGTTATCCGTGACCGTATAAAGAAACTTGGAAGACGGGCACGCTTCACAGTGTTAATAATAATACTGAATTTTCTAAGAGTATGGCAACTTATCCCGTCCCCCGTGTCAGTAAAACGGATAATTAAATACGGGGGAACGGTCCAAAATTAGTTCACGATTTTTTAGCGAGAAATTTCCTCACTTCTCCAACCCGAAGCGTAATTTTATTGCTGTCCAGGTATTCAAGAAACGGAAGGGCATATTTTCTTGACGTTTTCAATATATCACGAAATTCACCGACAGTCATTTCGTTTTTGGCGCTGGAAAAATTCTTCAGGCTGTCAATCATTTTTGTATAATTGCCCGTTGTTATGTACGTTGAATCATTTATCCTGACCAGGCTTTTTTCAGAAGCCATGATTTTTAACAGCTCATTTGTTTCCTGGGGTTTTATTGAGATTTCTTTTGCAAGCTCATCTTTTGACGGTGGTTGAAATTCAGCCTGTTCAAGGACTTTTAAAATCCTGTCCTTTAAAACTTTACTGCCCTCAGTCAGGGAAATTTTAAACGAGTCCAGCCGGATAATCTCTTTCTCAATCACTAATTCTTTAATAAGACGGAGGAGCGCCTCAAAGACCCTCTGGTCCAGACCTTTAAAGTCTGCCCTTAAGGCCTCTTTTGCAATCCCCGGTTTCAGGGGATTGTCTTTATGAAAAGCTTTTAGAGTTAAAATTATTTTTTGTGAAAATTCGTCGAAGACCTGTTTATTAATTATCCTTCCTTCACACTGAATAAGCTCTCCTGCCTTTACAAGTGAAGTGATTTCACGCTGCAGTTCAGGGGTTTCAACTTTGATCCACCCGGAAATATCGGCCATTGTAATTCCATTTAACCCGCCCTGGTGTATCTTGACCAGAAGTTTCTCCTGAAGGCTCCCCTGTTCAAGGACTTCAAGGTCTTTCATCCTTTCATCTCTTTTTCTTCTTTTCGGGGAGACATCGAGGATCTGACCGCCGCCGATTGTCATCATAGGAGAAAATCTTCGAATGATATATCTGTCGCCGGCCATTATCGTGATCGGTTCTTTAAATCTGAGCTGGCAAAAAGCCTTTGCCCCGGGCTTGAGTTCCACTTTGTCATGTACCGGGGTAGAAATGTCGGAAGAGGGGTCTTTTTTAGCGGGGTAGATAATGATTCTCCCGGTCAGTTCAGTTGTCCCTGTATGAAAGTGAACAAGGCTCCTGTTTTTCAGGTTCTTGATAGGGGCATTTTTTAAAAGTTCAATATCTGCATCAATAAAGTACGTTGTCTTCAACTTATCAGGAATGGCTATGACATCACCGCGCTGAATGTCTTCTTTTGCGACACCTTGAAGGTTCATTGCAACCCGCTGGCCGGCCCGTGCTTTTCTTATTTCCTTCCCGTGACTCTGCAGCCCCCGCACCTTGGACTTTATTCCTTTTGGAAGTATCTCAACATTTGATTCGACTGAAATACTCCCTGAAAGGGCTGTGCCGGTTACAACTGTGCCAAACCCCTTCATGGTAAAAATCCTGTCAACAGGAAGCCTGAAGATACCGCTGTCTGATTTAGGCTCCACATTCATTGCGAGCTCCCTGATTTTTTCTTTCAGTAATTCGATGTTATGCCCGGTTTTTGAGGAGACTGAAACAATTTCAGCATCTTCAAGGAACGTACCTTTAACAAAGTCCCTGACTTCGTTTTCAACAAGACTGATCCAGTCTTCTTCAACAAGGTCCGACTTGGTAATTACAATTAATCCCTTTTTGACTTTCAGCAGATTACAGATGTCGAGGTGTTCCCTGCTCTGGGGCATAATTCCTTCATCAGCGGCTATTACCATCAGAACAATATCAATGCCGCCTGCGCCGGCAAGCATGTTTTTGATAAGCCTCTCATGCCCCGGAACGTCAATAATGCCGACCTTCAGCCCATCGGGATAGGCCAGGTCCGCAAAACCCAGATCAATAGTAATGCCTCTTTCCTTCTCTTCCTTGAGCCGGTCCGGGTCAGTGCCCGTCAGGGCAAGCACCAGCGCGCTTTTGCCGTGATCAATATGCCCTGCTGTTCCAAGAATTACGTAGCGATCCATCGTAAATAAAATTAAATTCCAGAGTCAATAAAAATTTTCTATTATTCTATCATTTTCCGGGGAATGAAGTGGACAAACCTGATCAATGTCGGCAAAAGAATAATTTGTGTGAATGCGGATGGAGATACGTTTGACGTAAAAGTGTTCACCAAAAGCGCATTCAATCCCCTCGGGTAGTGAAGTCCATTCATGAGCAATTTAATAATCGATGATTACAGGTTGAAATTGATTATAACAATGAGCTAACCAGTTTATCGGGTCGAGCGAAAGGTAGGATAGACTATCTTATGCCTGCACGGATCGGATCCAGAGTGTTTCGGGTGCAAGATCGATATTCCCCGGCCATACCACAGTACCATATTGGACAGATGCCTTGAAGAATGAAATGAAAGCACTACATTTATCCTCGAACTGTATTCGGAGAAGCATGTAGAAGCAATGGCGGAATCTTAGGGAAACACATAACAATAGAGGAAGTGCCGCCATTAAATTTTCTCTATGAAAGAAGAAAGGATCTATGCCGCAACATACCGCTAAAAGCTTTTTCCTGCAAACAATACGAGAACTGTTGTTTTAATCTTTCAGGTACTCAGGCAGTTCTCTTTATACACGCATCTCCCGGAATCGTAGCCATAGGTTATCGCCTTAAAGGCAATCCACTATTTTATGGTTGAAATTCATCCACTGAATGGTTAATAATGTGGTATGATTTATCTGAATTCTGATATTCTAAATTCAGAAAATAAGACAAAAATGGAGGTTTAAAATGGATACCCTGAAAACAGCTATTGCAGAAATAAAAACCCGCGGCCAGTTGACCATCCCCAAGAAAATAAGAGAATCAAGTCATCTTGAAGAAGGACAGGTAGTCTCTATCATCCCTGTGGGCGACTCTGTCATAATCACCCCGAAAAGGCTTGAGCTTGATGAGGCGCGCAGGCAGATCAGAAAGATAATGAAAACATCGGGGCTTTCAGAAAAAGAACTGCTCAAGGGGATTGGAGAAGAGAGAGAACTGCTTTACAAGGAAACCTATGGCAAAAAAAAGCGTTAAGATCTTCCTTGATTCAAACGTCATCATATCGGGTTTATTCTCTGATAAAGGGGCGCCTCGCGTCATTCTTGACCTTTTATCGCTCGGACTTCCTCAGCTTACCGGGGCAACAGGGGGATATAATATCATTGAGATTGAACGGAACTTAAGAAAAAAGATGCCTGAGGCGCTTCCGGTTTATAGTAAATATCTTCCATTGATGAATCTCAACATCATACCTCTTCCCTCGGCAAGAGATATCGCTAAGCTAAGTGGCGCCACTTCCCCCAAAGACATCCCTGTACTTGCTTCAGCCATCAATGGCAATGTTGATTTCCTTGTAACAGGGGACAAAAAAGACTTTATCCATTTAACAGGAAAATATTCATTTAAAATCCTGAGCCCCTCGGAATTCCTTGATATGATTCTTCCTGAGGTGCTCAAGGCTTTGGAGTCTGATAGATGAAAAACCTTTCGGTTGGCGTTGACATTGCCTAGAGGGACTTCGCTGGGGTCAGGTTTCTTTTTTTACGGAAAATGCACGATGCAAGACTTGACCCCATCTTCTCCGCGATAAAACGGATCTTGTCCCGATAGAAATTGTTAAGTTTACCTGTTTCGGCAGGGACTAAACAGAACTGAATTATGATATTTGGATAGTGTCAATATAAATTGAAGGTCGATGGTCAACGATAACAACCAGGTATCGTTACTATTCAGATATGGTTACTGTTATTGGCAATACCTGCATGTCAATAATTCTGGAACTAAGCTGAATGGGATGATAACACCTGTTTATCTTCAGACACTCAATGGTTTGATAAGTTATGAATCCATAAACAACCATGCGGCGGAATTAAATAATGACAGCCTTGATACGTTTTTCTAATTTATCTTTAAACTCAGGGAGGTTGTCTTCTTCCCACTCAATACGATTTCTATGTTCTATATCAAAATGAACACCTTCTTTTTTTACTTCAATTTGCCTATTTCTGTTATCGTATCAGACCTTAATTTCTTCTTTATCTGCATTTTTTAAAATTTCTGGTTTTATCCAGTCTTTTCTGCAAGTATAGATAATATCTAATCCTAATCCATAAGCAAATCCAGCTTCGAAATAAACACCTCCTCTATAGCCGGTCAAGTCGCATACCATAAAACGACTTCTTCTTATCGTGGCTATTATTTCATCATTAATGTCATTTACATGTTCAACATTGTCAATCTTGACCGCATGAAAACGTGGTTCCATTTCACCTTCTTCTATAAATTCAATCGCTGGTTTTATTGCATTTTCGTAAACATCATTCATTTCAGGTCTAAACCACATAGCAATGAAACATAGTCGCGAATCCCTGCCCGGTCGTTTCAGTTCTCTTAACCGTTGATATCCCTTAGCTGTAATTTTTAATACATTTTGAGGATTTGCCTTATCAGGAGCTATGATTAAATCTTGCTCATGTAACAGCATGATGATTTTACGTAATTCCTCTTGAATAATGCAGTGATAAAATGGATAATCGTTTTGTATTTTAATCATTATAGTTTCAGCGACATACTTAGATTCTTTTTCAATATTTAATAAAGCATTATCTATTTTATCTAAAGGATCTAGCGGGCGATATTGTTCTATAATTTGATGTAACTCTGTTATATAGTAACGGCAATAAATAACTTAAGTTAAAATATGATATTTCCTTTATATTACAGCTAATTAAATGCTTAAGATGTATTTTAATTTAATGCCGTTACTATAGATAAAGACTTAGTAAAATCTTTTCGACTGTTTTTTTCATACTCATTCCGAATCCGTATGCTAATAATATTTTTCTCATGATCTTTAAATCTCTCACCATCAATATCTTCAGCACAATCTTCATCAAGGTATACATGACCACATCTTTGACAATGATATGAGTATTTTTTTGGTCTGGGTTAATATCTTGTTTACAAAAAAAACACTTCATGCCTATCCTCTTTTCATCTTTCTTTTCGTAAAATTCTAATTACTATTTTTTAACAATTGTAATCTACTATTATTTAAGTGGTCTGTCAATAATTGACTTCAGGAATTTATCTTTTGCTCTGACTAAAAATAATATTCATGATACATGCGAAGTATCGATAAGTCCGGGTGTGAAAAAATTCTGAAACTATTTAGCGGCAATCCTCAAAGAGAAAATATCTATAGAAAAATATCTTTCTTTCTCCCTGTAAGATTTAAAGTCGGTCTACCCACCCATTTTTTCATTGAGACTCTTAAAAGTCAGCCTGTTTTATCATCCTCGCTTCATTATCAAAGTCACAACCTCATTTCAAATCTTACCGTTACCGCCTCCAAAAGTAATGCACCCTTATTGAGATTATTTTCAAAAGGGAGATTGCACTTTTTGCAAAGGACTCCATTGTTCATGAGCGTATGGCAACCGTCATTCCCGCAGTCTGTTGAGCGGGAATCCAGTTTTCTTAATAAGTTCTGGATGCCCGATTACAGACTTCGGGAATGACGAAATTGAAAAGTTGCAATTCATGGACAGACACTATTTAAGGTCTGCGCACTGAGATTCTTCTTCGTGTTTTTTAATTGATTATGGCAGCAATAATGCAGTGTACCAACGTCTTCACTTCCTTATCCTGCACCGTCCGGGCATCAATAAGCAGCATGTCTCCCTGAATCCTTGCGATTACCGGGGTATCCCCCAGTCTCAACTTCCTTTCAAGTGCATTGACGGAAATATTCAGGGGTTTAACTGATACCGCATATGTCGGGAAATCGGTTTCAGGCAGGGAACCTCCTCCTGCACGTGAGTGGTCCGGCACAATGTTCACATCTGCCTGACCGGTAATTGATTTCTTTAATGCGGTCATTATCTTTCTCGCCCTTTTTTTAATTTCTTCTTCTGACTGGGTCAACATCCTCAATACTGGAATATCCAGTATTGCCTTCTCTTCATCAAGATACTGCATAAAGGTTGCTTCAAGCGCGGCAAAGGTCATTTTATCAATTCTCAATGCCCTGAGCATGGGGTTCTTTTCGATCTTCTGTATCAGTTTTTCCTTACCGACAATTATGCCTGCCTGCGGGCCGCCGAGAAGCTTATCACCGCTGAAGGTTACAAGATCGGCTCCTGACTTGATGACTTGCTGAACAGTCGGTTCACCATATATCCCGAATCTCTCAAGGCTTATCAAACAGCCGCTTCCAAGGTCATCCACGACCGGGATATTATACTCATTCCCCAGCTTCACAAGTTTTTCTATCGGAACTTCCTCGGTAAAGCCGATCACCTTATAGTTGCTCTGATGGACCTTCAGAAACAATCCCGTGTTGCCGCACACAGCATTTTCATAGTCAGACAGATGTGTCTTGTTTGTCGTGCCCACCTCTCTTAGGATTGCGCCGCTGGCCTGCATAACTGCGGGAATCCTGAAAGAACCGCCTATTTCAACAAGCTCCCCGCGTGACACAATAACTTCTTTCCCCTTTGCAAATGTATCAAGACAGATGAGCACGGCTGCTGCATTATTATTCACGACAATTGCATCTTCCGCGCCGGTTAATTCTTTAATAATATCCTTTATATGTGAATATCTCTTGCCTCTTTTGCCTTTGGCAATTTCATATTCGAGATTGGAATAGCCTCCGGCATTAGCCACGACATTTTCGATGGCCCTGTCGGAGAGAATCGCCCTGCCAAGATTAGTATGGATAATTACGCCTGACGCATTTATAAGGGGACGCAGCTTATATGCAGAATGTTTTTTGATTGCCTTTTCAATTTCCCCTGCAATAGCATCAATGGTTATTTCAGGGTCTGCGCCGGCAAGTATCTCTTTGCGCTTCGAATCAATTACCTCTCTAATTGAACGGATGACAATAGATCTGTAATGTGCCTCAAGCCATTTCCCGCCATAAGGACTCTTTAAACATTCATCAACCTGAGGCAATTGAGAGAGCTTTTGCTGAATTGTCATGTGTTATTTATATACAATTAAAATATTAAATGTCAAAAATACTGCAATAGAACTTCTGTTCTTCTACTCTTCCGTTATTCTGTCCCGTCTCTCCATCTTCCCGGCAAGCTCCTTCCAGTTGAAGGCTTGAAGTTCTTTGACCATTTTGTGAAATGCCCCGGTCTCAATAATCTTAATCCGTTCCGGCTCTTTTTCTACTCCGTAAAAAGGCAGCATTATGAAAAAAGCCTGATCAACATGCTTCTTAACCGGGTCCAGCACATCTTCACGTCTTGTATAATAGGCGTCTTCCCCTTCTTCGCAAGGTTTGCCGAAGACGTTAAACTGCCTGCATGCCATTGGCCGCATTGGATGTATTGAGCAGGCGCCTACTATGAGAAAGGGGCAGGAGTCATTTTTATTAAAACTGAAGAGCTGCTTCTTAAGAACGCCCCTAAGATCACCAGCCATTTTTTCAGTTACATACCATGAGATGCCCACAATTTCCAGAGGATAAACGGGAATATCTTGATGAGTGCTGCAGCAGTGCGAACACCCTTTAGTACAGGCCGGTTTTCTGCCTTTCTTTTTTTCTCTTTCAATTGACTTGGCAACCCCTTTATCGACAATATGATAACCGTCCAGTAACAACTTAAGCCATGAATGATTTCTCTCATCTATAGGGAACGAGAGTCTCTTGATTTCGTAAAAACCGGATCTGTCTCTTTTCTTTTTAGTCATTTTAAGAAGCAGGAATTAGAAATATCTCATCTATTATATTTAATCTTCATAAATTTTATGTGCCTGCAAGAATTATAGACAGACTTGAGGACATTTGCAAAAACCTTATAAGAATAGCGGCTGTGATAGAATAAATCTGTTATGAAAGTTATAGTCGCCATGAGCGGCGGGGTTGATTCCTCTGTTGCCGCGTACTTGTTGAAGAAACAAGGACTCGATGTAATTGGTCTTAGTTTTGAACTCTGGGACCGGAGGGACTTGAGCTCTTCCAGTGCTTGTTGTTCTCTTGAAACTATAGAGCTTGCTAAATCTGTTGCAAATAAGCTCGGTATAGAGCACTACACTGTAGATGTACGTGATGCTTTCTATAGTCATGTGATTGAAGCATTTTGTGAATCCTATATCAAAGGGGTTACGCCAAATCCCTGTATCTTGTGCAATAAATATATTAAATTTGATTTCCTCCTCAAGAAAGCCGGAGAACTGGATGCCGATTTTATCTCAACAGGGCATTATGCAAGAATAGAGAAACCGGAACACGGACCTGTAGGGGCGAGTCGCCGACTCGCCCCTACTCGCAACTTGTTACTCAAGGGTATTGACCCAGTAAAAGACCAATCTTACGTTTTATATGTCATGAAGCAGGAGGAGCTTGTAAAGACCCTCTTCCCTCTGGGCGAAATGAAAAAAGAAGAGACCCGGCAAATTGCCAAAGATATTGGACTTACCAATGCATTAAGGGCTGAAAGTCAGGAAATCTGTTTTGTCGGCGATGATAGCTATGCTGATTTTATAAAGGAATTCTCGCCTGAGGCTCTTCAGCCAGGTATGATCTTAGACACAAGCGGAAAAGTGCTCGGGGAGCATAAAGGGATTGCTTTTTACACCATAGGACAGAGAAGAGGCCTGGGCATATCATCATTAAAGCCTTTTTATGTAGTCGATATTAATCATAAAAACAACACAATAAAAGTCGGCTCAAGGGATGATGCAATGGGGAAAAATCTTAAAGTCAAGGACTTAAACTGGATATACATAGATTCTATTTCGGCCCCCATGAGGGCTCATGTTAAAATACGTTCTACGATGAAAGAAAAACCCTCAACAATACATCCCCAAAGAGATAACAGGGTATTAATCGAGTTTGACGACCCTCAATGGGCGCCTGCTTCCGGGCAGAGCGCGGTATTTTACAACAGAGATTTTGTCATAGGTGGAGGGATAATTGAATAAAATTGTACCATATTTTTTAAGGGATAGAATTTTGGGTTTAATTTTTTAATATTTCAGTGTATACTTAGCAAATGCCTAGATATAAGATAGGATGCAGCGGATTCTTGTATGATTCATGGAGAGGCCCCTTTTATCCTGAGGAGCTTCCTCATATGAGATGGTTGTCATTTTACATGACAAAGTTTAAGACGGTTGAATTGAATGTTACTTTCTACAGGCTGCTGAAAAAAGAGGCATTTGAAAGATGGTATAAAGAAACCCCTCCTGATTTCTCATTCTGTCTTAAAGGCAGTCGTTTCATATCACATGTAAAGAAACTTAAAGATGTTGAACTCCCGCTTTCAACTTTTTTTAATGCCACTGCCCCTCTTCTGGAAAAACTGGACGTTATTCTCTGGCAGTTGCCGCCGAATTTAAAACTCAACATGAAAAATCTTGAAGATTTTGTGGAAAATCTTAAGCAATATCCTGTACGTCATGTTTTTGAGTTCAGGCATAAAAGCTGGCTTATTAAAAAGGTATATAATCTGCTTTCTTCTGCTAATATAGCCGTCTGCATGGCTGACTGGCCTGAATTTATTAATGAATTACCGGTAACTGCAGACTTTGTTTATATACGAAGGCACGGCGAGGATGGAAATTATGCAACCAATTATTCTACTGATCAACTAACAGAAGACGCAAAAAAAATAAAAGAGTATATGAAGCTGGGGAAGGACGTATATTATTATTTTAACAATGACTCCTTTGCATATGCACCCAAAAATGCACTCGAACTCATAGCAATTCTTGAGAGGACCATTCCAAAATCACTAACCATGTCGTCAGAGCCTAAACCCGTGAAGACAAGGGCTGTAAAGCAAAAGACAGAGAAAGAAAAGTTTGCTGCAAAGAAAAAAGTTTCCGCACCAAAAACTGCTGCAAAAGCGGTAAAGAAAACAGCTTCCAAGACAACCGGGAAACCCGTTAAAAAATCTACATTAAAAAAACCTGAAAAGACCGCACTAAAGACTGCTAAAAAACTACCAAAGAAAAAGTAGTGACATCATTTATTCAAGCCTTTTTTTCTGATTAAGTGTCGAATGAATACCGGCGATATACATAACGCATTGATAACATTAAAACACCAAGTAAAAAGTCTTGATGTACCATGGCTTGAGAATATGGTTAATCAGGATCAAAAAAACAGAGACCCTTTCAAAGTGCTTATATCTTGCATTTTAAGTCTTCGGACCAAGGACAAAACCACAGGTGAAGCTTCAGAGAGACTCTTTAAACTGGCCACTGATATCGAATCATTATCAAAGCTGACTGTTAAAAAAATTGAAAAGGCAATTTATCCGGTCGGTTTTTATAAGGTTAAGGCAGGCAGAATCAAGGAACTATGCAGGGTAATTATAAATAATTACGATTCAAAGGTCCCCGATGATCTGGATGAGTTGCTTAAACTTAAAGGTGTAGGACGGAAGACCGCAAACCTGGTCCTCACTCTCGGCTACAAAAAAGCGGGGATATGCGTTGATACGCACGTCCATAGGATAACAAACAGATGGGGGTATGTTAAAACAAAGACTCCGGAGCAGACAGAATTTGCACTGAGAACAATACTGCCGCCAAAATACTGGCTTGATATAAACGGGCTTCTTGTCGCCTTCGGCCAGAACATATGCAAACCAATATCTCCTATTTGCAGCAAATGCGGTATTGAAAGGTTTTGCAAAAAGGTCGGGGTTGAAAAGCACAGGTAAGTTCCTCACTCGATTTGCCGATAAAAGCAGTTATCTTAAACTTTAATTAAAATTAGTTGAATTCTCTCAAGCTTTTCTGGTAAGTTAGCCTATCAGGAGGCTATTATTTGATAAAATATTTTTCGGCAAATACACATAGTGAGAACCGGACCACGGATTATGCTGACTCCGGCAATTCTTTATCACGCATTATGCTGACATCGGTCTTTGTCGTTTGCTCACTCATCTCTGTTCTACTTATAATCTCATGCGCCTCTGTTCCAAACTCGGAAAATATAAAAAAGGCTGAGACCCTCACCAAAATAGGATACTCTTATTTGGACAACGGGCAGATCAATGAAGCATTCATTGAATTCCAGAAAGCCCTTGCCTTAAATCCCAATGATAAGGAGGCTCTTTATAATCTGGGATACATAAGCAGCATATTTAAAAAGTTTCCTGAAGCTATATCTTATTATAAGCGCGCTCTATCTATATATCCGAATTACGCAGAAGCAACGAATAACCTTGGAGTAATTTATACAGAAATGGGAAATTGGGATGAGGCAATTAAACACTTTAAGGCCGCATTGGACAATTCAGTATACCTCACACCCGCATGGGCTTATACAAATTTGAGTTATGCCTATTATAAAAAAGGTGATTATGTAAACGCAGAGAATGCCATCAAGGATGCCCTTTTAAGAATTCCTATTTCCCCCAACGCAATTTACATCCTCGGACTAATCTATATTAAAACTAATAATGAGGAGGCAGCCATTGAAGAGTTTAAAAAAGCGATAGGCATTCTGCCTGATTATGTAGATGCCCATTGGGAACTGGGAAAGGCCTACCTCAAAACCGGCAAGAAGGCCAAGGCATTGAAACACTTCGAAGTTGTAGTCGAAAAAGATAACAATATAGAGCGAAAAAGAGAAGCTTTGAACTATATTGAACAACTAAAGTACTAATCCGAACAATTATTGCCACTCAACTTACCGAATATCCGTAAGCATGGATGGTAACAAACCTGAAAACAGGAATCATGCTTCGCAAATTAGTTCACGGAAATAAGACAAGTCCGAAGCAGATGATAAGTAAAATATTCCATGATTTTCTTTGTAGTCGTCAGCAAAATTTTTGCGAAATTTAATTTTGGATAAATTGCACAAAAGTATTGACAAAGGCGCATGCCTGCTGGTATCTTTCATCATTGATGTTTTCAAACATACTAATTTTCTAAAAAGAAAGGAGAGAATCTATGACCAAAGCAGAACTTGTTGATGCAGTAGCAGCCGGAGCGGAAATATCAAAAGCAGCTGCTGCAAAAGCCGTTGATTCTTTTACCGGTACAATTGCTAAATCACTTAAGAAGGGGAAGAAGGTCACTCTTGTCGGCTTCGGAACTTTTTCCGTTGCAAAAAGAAAAGCAAGAAAAGGCCGCAACCCCAGAACAGGTGAAGCCATAAAAATTGCCGCTTCCAAGACTCCGAAATTTTCCGCTGGAAAGGCCCTCAAGCAAGCAATAAAGTAATATTCTAATCTAATCTCAAGGAGTCCTCTTCGGGATTCCTTGAGATATATTCAATAGCCTATTTAATTCATAAAATAAGATAAGTTTCAAGCCGTTTTACTCAGATTAATTTGTATAGTCCAGCTTCACCTCGTCTAATTCAACTTGTTGATACGTATCCGAATGTAAAAAAGCCTTAAAATAAAATGCCCCCGGCACCGCCTGCCTGTGAAATGTCGATATATTTACTTTAACTTCCGATGCAGCATTAGTATGCTCATAACCTGCTGTGGCCGGCTCCCAGCTTATGCCATCGTGATAGTACCAGTGCGCTCCATTGTTGGAGATTTGATATTTGACACTTCCTGAATTGTCTCCATATAACGTTTCAGTAAAGTTACTCAGAAGAGAATACGTCTGCCCTATATTGTTTACCACTGTGGGATTATCTCCCGGATAATGCGGCGGACCAACTGTAACACTTTTTAATTCAGGTGAATAAGAGGCATTGTCTGTATCAAAGTACACCTTGTACTGGAAATACCTGTTATCAGGAACATTGCTTATGAATAAAGACGGCAGGTCTGTTGATGAATTACTTAACTCGGAATAATAAGTTGAAGTTGTACCGTCAGGCCCGATGAAACTTTCCCCGGTACATGCGCTGTCATTACAGGAACGGACCTGATATTTCAGCCGCACGGTCCCTCTCTTATAATTGTCTGTTATTTCCTGTTGCGATAAGGCCCTGTTATAGATAGCGACTTCATCGATATACCCGTCGAATATTTTCACTGCTCCGCTGCTCGTCCAACTGCCGATTGCAATGCTAAGTGCATTGGCTGCTCTTGGATACGGCTGGTCGGTTCCCGCAGGCGCGGTATTGACGTAAAAAAAGGCGTTGGTCCCGTCATAAACAACCGCCACATGCTGCCACTGATTATATGTCAAGACATCGGGGTCGCTGCATGACCAATTGAACATTAAAGATCGTGTATAACAATTGCCTTCGTCAATGCTGAATTTATATCCTCCGGAAAAGGCGCCACCACTTTTACTGACTATCCCCCCCTGATTAGCGCTGCCTGTACTTCTGGGATATATCCAGGCAGTAATAGTCATCGGCCCTGTGATATCCAGGCTGTTTGAATCTAAAACCTTTACATAACCGCTTACCCCGTTAAAATTTCCGGCCCCATTGAATTTTCCATTAGTCGTTGTAGTCGCCCCATTATATGCCGTGCCGTGATTCCCGCCTCCTGAAGAATCTACCACCTCACCTGCAGTGCCGTTCCAGCTTATTTCATTCATATGAATCAACAGCACGTTTCCGCTCATATCAGCATTGCCTTCAGGGTAACCGGTTTCTATTTCATTATTACCAGGAAGTTCTTTGTAATACGGCATCTGCGGTGTCCATGACAAGGTTGTCCAAGAGGTTGATGCCCCAGCGTCCATTATCCTTGAGGTAAAATCTCCCGATGTTTGAGCTGCCTGAAGCTTTACAAGGTTGTTATCCGTATCCCACTGCGTCATATTATGTGTGCCTCCGCCAAATCCGGCTGATGTATTATCATTATCCATCTGGTCAGCCAGTATTAAACTTGCAATACCCCCGATGATTTGAATCTTACTTGTATCGTATGTATAGTCAGTTGAATTTGTGAACGGCCAGGAAATTAACCATGGGACCAGGGAATCGGATGAAGCGCTGACCGAGGAAGCTGATGATCCGCCTGAATCGCCTCCACCACAACTTATTAATAATAAACCCGAGCTTAAAACTACTATGCCACGGGAAAAAAACAACGATAATTTACCGCGTATGATTTTTGTCCCTCCGCTGCTCATTTATTTGAAGTTTTCTAAGTTAAATCTTTATTGGTTTCATTTATGATGATCTCTGTTCCAGTGGTTATCAAACTGAACCAAATCAAAATAATCTCAGGATGACGGACATAAAATTTAAATATTATCTATATTTTGAAATAAAAGCCGCAATCCCTATATTGATATTAGTATCGGTATGATATTAAAAAAACTTTAAGGTATCCGACTGTAAGTTACCCCGGGAAAGTTATATTGGGAAAGGCTTGGCTGAGAATTAATAAAGCGGACTGATTAAGAAAAAAGGATTTGCAGTCTTTGTATTTTTGTTGATATCCCTGTCTTTGGATTGACCTCAACTACAACACAGGAAAGCAGAGATTCTCCTTTTGCTGTTTCAAAACGGACAGGAATTTGAGTTAGAAATTTATTTATTATCTGTTCTTTCTGTACACCTATAACGGAGTCAGTTGGTCCCGTCATTCCAACATCCGTTATAAAGGCAGTGCCCTTCGGGAGTATTTTTTCATCAGCCGTTTGAACATGGGTATGTGAACCCAAAACAGCGCTCACTTCTCCATCGAGGAACCATCCGATTGCGGATTTCTCGGATGTTGCCTCTGCATGAAAATCAACGATAATAACTTTTGTCTGCTCCTTTAGCACAGGTATCTCCCTTTTTGCAACCTGAAAAGGACAGTCAAGTGGCTGCATAAATATCCTGCCGGAAAGATTCAGTACTGCAATTTTCTCTCCGGCTGATGTATTCATAACAATGCTGCCCGCACCGGGGACGTCCTCAGGATAATTTGCAGGTCTTAACAGCCTGTTTTCTTTCTGAATGTATGAGACCGCTTCTTTTTTGTCCCAGATATGATTACCTGAAGTCAGAATATCGATGCCGAGAGAAAAGAGTTCTTCTCCAATAGATTTTGTTATTCCAAATCCACCGGCGGCATTTTCGGCATTTGCAATTACAAAATCAATCTTCAGTTTATTGATAAGACCGGGAAGCCCCTCTTTTACTGCATTCCTGCCCGGCTTCCCGACGATATCGCCAATGAATAGTATTTTCATTTTTTATAGCTATAAGCTGATAGCCAATAGCTCATCAGCTTATTTCGCGTACTCCACGTATCTTGATTCTCTTATCACAGTGACTTTAATCTGTCCCGGATAAGTAAGTTCAGCTTCTATCTTCTTTGCCAAATCTCTGGAAATCTGAGCGCAGACTTCATCACTGACTTCTTCAGGCTTTACAATAATTCTCACTTCTCTTCCAGCCTGTATCGCATATGATTTATTAACTCCTTCAACAGAAGTAGCAATTTCCTCCAATTTCTCGACGCGCTTTATGTAATCCCCCAACGTCTCTTTTCTTGCGCCGGGTCTAGCAGCAGAAAGGGCGTCTGCGGCAGCTATGAGTGAAGCCTCCACCGTTATCGGGTCACCTTCCCCATGATGGACCTGTATTGCATTGACGACCTTTGCTTTCTCTCCGTACTTTTTGGCTATATTAGCTCCAATTAACTGATGAGATCCTTCAACTTCGTGGTCAATAGCTTTCCCGATATCATGCAGAATACCTGCCCTTTTCGCAAGCTTCGGGTCCACTCTCAGCTCGCCTGCCATGATACTTGCCAGGTAAGCTACTTCTATAGAATGCTTCAGGACATTTTGTCCATATGATGTCCTGTACTTAAGCCTTCCAACCAGTTTTACCAGTTCAGGGTGTATGCCATGAAGTCCAAGGTCGAAGATGGCTTTCTCTCCCTCTTCCTTTATCGTCGCATCAATTTCTTTCTTCACTTTTTCCACAATTTCTTCAATCCTTGTAGGGTGTATTCTCCCGTCAGCGATAAGCCTTTCCAAGGAAATTCTTCCTATCTCTCTCCTCACAGGATCAAAACATGACAGCAAAACCGTCTCCGGAGTATCATCGATGATGTACTCAACTCCGGTAGCAGCTTCAAGCGCCCTGATATTTCTGCCTTCCCTTCCTATTATCCTGCCCTTCATTTCATCGCTTGGCAGACTGACAGTAGAAATTGTGTGATCACTTACATACTCACTGGCATAACGTTGAATAGCCAGACTTAAAATCTCCTTGGATTTTCTGTCGGCAGACTCAAGTACCTCGTCCTCAACACGTTTTGCTATCTTTGCGGCCTCGAATTTCGATTCATTCTCAACCCTCTGCAAAAGTTCTGTTCTTGCTTCTTCAACGCTCATCTTTGAGAGCTGCTCAAGCACTTCGTTTTGTTTCTTAATAAGCGCCTCAGAATCACGCTCTTTGTCCTGTAAGGCTTTTTCCCGGTTGTTAATTTCTCTTTCTTTCTTGTTGAAATGATACTCCTTCTTATCAAGCTGATCTAACTTTCGGTCAAACATCTCCTCTCTTTGTCTAAGCCTTTTATCGAGCTGTGTCAGCTCGGAACGGTGCTCTTTCAATTCTTTTTCGGTCTCGGTCTTTAAACGGAGACTTGTATCCCTGGCCTCAAGCTGGGCTTCTTTTTTTATGGTATCGGCTTCTTTCCTGGCATCATCTAACAGCCTCTCGGCCTTCGCCCCTACTTCTTCCATTTTTTTGCGTGTGCTTACTTTATGATAAAAGTACGCTGAAAAGAAACCAACAATCAGCCCTGCAGCCAGAAGAACAACATTGATCAATATATCCATTATCTGCTCCTCCTTTCACGTAGTCTTTGTCTGAATATTTTTTCGTAACCTTCCTCTGATGGGAAAAAGAATATCTTTTTTTTCGCAACATATTGCTGATCTACATGGTGTCCAACATAATTATGAGGATATTTATACCCTACCCCTGCTCCCAAACGCGTTGCACCTTTGTAGCCCGTACTCTTCAGATGAGCAGGAACAGGGCTGAGTCTATCTTCCCTGACGTTTGACAATGCACTTTCTATACCGGTGAAGGACGCATTACTCTTTGGGGCCATTGCTATATATAGCGCCGCCTGTGCTAAGGGAATTCGCCCCTCAGGCATCCCGATTGATTCAACTGCGCTCATAGCTGCTACAGCAATCTGAAGCGCTCCGGGATCGGCATTTCCCACATCTTCAGAAGCGCAGATGATAATTCGGCGTGCAATATAAAGTGGATCTTCTCCTCCCTCTATCATCTTAGCCAGCCAGTACAGGACTGCATCAGGGTCACTGCCCCGCATGCTCTTTATGAAAGCTGAAATAGTGTCATAATGTTCATCCTCACTGTAATAAAAGGCTTTATTCTGTAAAACCTCTTTTGCCAGCTCAATGTCATAGCTTGTTCGTTCAGTACTTTTTATTATAAAAATGCCCAGTTCAAGTGTATTCAATGCCTTCCTCGCATCACCTTCTGAAGATGTTGCAATGAAGTCCAGGGCATCAGGATCTATTTTAATGTTTAACTCACCAAGTCCCTTCTCTTTGTCCTGCAAAGCTCTTTGAAGCAAAATTTTAATTTCAGATTCACTTAATGGGAAAAACTGGAAGATCATGGACCTTGAAGAGAGTGCCGGGATTATGGAAAAAAACGGGTTTTGGGTTGATGCGCCTATTAGTGTCACTATTCCACTTTCAACATCAGGCAGCAGCGCATCCTGCTGGAGCTTGTTAAAGCGGTGGATCTCATCAACAAAAAGAATAGCCCTGTTTACTTTTTTCGCACCATTTATTGCTTCTTTAATGTCACCCACTCCCGAAGTAACAGCATTTAAGGCTATAAAAAGTGCCCGGGTTTTTCCGGCAATTATGTGTGCAAGCGCAGTCTTTCCCGTACCGGGTGGACCATAAAGTATAAGTGAGACTATAGAATCCCTCTCAACAGCCTCTCTGAGAGGTTTGCCATGTCCAAGTAAATGTGACTGCCCTACAAATTCATCTAAATTATGGGGCTGCATCCTCCAGGCAAGAGGTGCACTTCTGTCTGAATTAAAAAGTTCCATTATATTACCGGGGTTACCCGGCGTCCCTTTGACGCAGGGTGCGGCGACCATTGAAAGGCTTACGACAGAAGGAATCTTACACGGGCGGAAAGAATAATTTATGCGATAATCCGGAATCTATAAAATTAACCTCATTAAAATTCTTAAGTGATAGAAGAATTTTTGAAAACAAAAAATTAACAAATTTTTTGTGAGGTATTGAAATTTGATAGTTGCTTTTATAATTATTCATTCCCAGGAAACCTTAACTGTCAAAGCAAAAGATTA
>CAYMUX010000012.1:0-12358 GCA_964393845.1 uncultured Nitrospiraceae bacterium | reverse complement strand
ATACTCGGTCCCGCAACTGCGAGATTAGGAGACCCACCTTGCCGTGTAGAACAAAAACTTGAATCCCTGTAAAAACAGGTGGGCGTCTCGAAAGCAAGATCAGGCATAATCCCTGACGTATCAGGGCGCACAACACTTAACTTTCTCTGACTCCCAAATTCTCGAATGTAGGAAAAAGTTTCTATTCCAGTCACAAACAAGGCAGGCAAACCTCCATTATTTTCTTCTTTTATAACAGAAAAGAAGGTTATTAATCAAGATAACTAATTGCCGGTTGTGCGTGAGGTTTTGCCCTTACCCGGCAACTCGCAAATTGCAGCAAATCTAACTTGATTTCACCTTAAGCCCATAATCCATAAGAATATTTCTTAATTTTTCCTTATTACCACTACTCATTTCGCACAGTGGCAGCCTCATTTCGTCCTGAATTTTCCCCATTAAACTGAGCGCGGTTTTTACCGGTATGGGGTTTGTTTCTATAAACATGCCCTTGTTTAACGGCTCAAGTTTAAAATGCAGTCTCCTTGCCTCATCAATTTTACCTTCCAGCAAAGCCTTGCACATACCAGATACATCTTTGGGAGCCACGTTAGCTGAAACGGATATTGTACCTTTACCCCCAAGAAGCATTAATGAAAAAGTAGTAAAATCATCTCCCGATAGAACAGTTATTTTGTCGCCGCAGAGACGCAATAACTCACTGACTTGTGCCATGTTTCCAGTCGCTTCCTTGATTGCTACAATATTTTCGATTTCAGAGAGCCTTGCAACTGTCTCAGGAAGTATATTGACTGCTGTCCGGCCAGGGACATTATAGAGAACCTGTGGAATATCAACCGCCTCTGCAACTGCCTTATAATGTCTGTAAAGACCTTCCTGTGTCGGCTTATTATAGTAAGGCGCCACCAAGAGTGCCCCGTCTGCACCCATATCCTTTGCCTTCCTGGTCATCATAATTGTCTCATCTGTTGAGTTTGCCCCTGTGCCGGCAATAACAGGGATCCTGCCGTTTACAACCTTGATTGTCACTTCGATCACCCTGTAGTGTTCTTCGTAGTCCAGTGTGGCGGATTCTCCTGTTGTGCCGCATGGCACAATTGCATTGGTCCCTTCGGCGATATGCCATTCAATCAACTCACTGAAAGCCTTTTCATCAAGCTTATCATTTCTAAACGGTGTAACTATTGCAACGATTGAACCTTTAAACATAGTTCCTCCTATATACCCGGTTGTTATTATGAATAATAAAGTTTATGGCAAACTCTGAATTAAGGTCAAGTGAAAAATAACTCTAAATTGATACCTATTGAGTTTTTATAATAATTTCAATGTAAAATATAACTTGTTATTCGTTATATGTTAATTGTTATACGTTTAATTAATAATAAATAAATAAGAGTTTATTAAATGTTTGATCTCGGGACTCAGGAACTTATTGTAATTTTTATCGTTGCTTTTTTAGTATTCGGCCCAAAAAAACTCCCGGAGCTGGGCAGGACGCTTGGAAAGGGAATCCGGGAGCTGAAAACTGCGATGCGCGGCATAAAAGATTCTTTTGAAGAAGCAGTACCGGATGTCACAGAAGAGATAAAGGGAGTAAAATCCGATTTAGAAAAATCTATATACAAATCAATTGAAGCTAATTTTGAGGAAAAAAAAGAAGTCAAAGAAAACAGCGAAGCTAAGACAAGTAACGAAATGAGCAAGACATCTGAGGAGGAAGTTAAAGAAAAAAAAGAAACGGACAAGGATGGATAAAGCTCCACTTACAGAACACCTCGGTGAATTAAGAAACAGAATCGTGGTATCGCTTATAGCTGTTGCTATTACGTTTGGTATTTGCTTTTACTACTCAGAGTATATATTCCATTTATTAACATCACCGCTGCATAAAACCCTTGAGTTTTCTCTCCATAAACCTTATATATCTTTTATTCCCTCAAAAACGCCTGAAATCAAGCTCGTTTTTCTGGCGCCCGCTGAGGCGCTGTGGATGCACATGAAGATAGCATTTATCAGTGCATTTATAATCTGCTCCCCTCTTATTTTTTTTGAAATCTGGAGATTTATTGCCCCCGGCCTTTTGGAAAAAGAAAGAAAATATGCACTGCCTTTTATTTTTACAACTACATTCCTTTTTTTGATCGGCTCCCTTTTTTGCTTCATCATTGTACTTCCCTTTGCAATGAATTTCCTTCTCAATTATAAGACTGAAAATCTGACGCCAATGATTTCAGTGGGAAACTATATAGATCTTTGCTTGAAGTTTATTCTGTCCTTTGGCGCTATTTTTGAATTACCGGTAGTCTTGGTATTTCTTACAAGGATGGGGATTGTGACGTCTGAATTTCTCTCAAAAAACAGGAAATATGCGGCGCTTATTGCATTCGTTGCAGCCGCGTTGCTGACCCCTACCCCTGATGCCTTTAATCAGACTCTTATGGCAGTTCCTATAATCATATTGTATGAAGCGGGAATATGGGCATCAAGAATATTTAATAAAAAGAAAAAGTCGGAAGAAGAAAAGACGTGATCCGTGTCCGGTTAACGTGTCCGTGAAATAACGGATTACGGTTCACGGGGGACGGAATTAATTCTTACTGCTTGCGCCGGCCTTTATTCTCCTGTACTTATCTTCGCCGACACACTCTTTTGCAAAGGCACACCAATCCAGGCATGAAGGACCGATAAGACGTGAATTCATCTTTTCACACTTCTTACATTTTGTCTCGGTCTCATCGCTCCATATTTCTATGTCTGCGCCACAGTGACGACATTTGATGTCTTCTGGTTTAGGTTGTTTTATATCCTGACTGCCAGGACACTCGTTTTTGAACATTTTTACCCCTTTAATATTTTACAGTTTATTCATAAAATAATTATAATTCTATGATTTGGGTCATAAGAAGAGAATTAAAGTTTTTATGTACAAAAAAGGTTGTCGGTAATTTCTTATTATAGTAGTATAATCCATAAGAAAAAAAGGACGCGACTAATGGCATCAGAACAGCATGAAACATTTAATAATCTCGTCACAAGACTGCAAGAGGAAATTATTACTCTGTTTGAAAAAGTCATGTCAAATAACAATGACTCTTTTTCAAATCCTAATTTAGCAAATTGCTGGGAAATTCTGGACTGCAAATCCACTGACTGTCCCCTCCGTGATAATGGCTCCAATGCTGAACGCTGCTGGCAAGCTGCTGACGCATGCTGCAACAGGAAGCCGCAAGGCGACATCTTTCAGAAATATAATGAGTGCTGCCACTGTAAGGTATTTAAAGATTCCTGCCCGACAATAGTTGAAGAGATAGGGGAATATTTAAACAACCTGTCATTTTTACTTTATGAACAAAAACAAAAGATTCTGGAGGATAAGCAGCATATTTCAAATATTCATGGAGAGCTGAACACAGTTTTGGAACAACTCCAAAATCAGGAAAGAAAAATTAAGGAAATAATGATTACCGATAAACTTACTACCTTATTTAATCGGCAGCATCTGGTAACAGTACTTGAAGATGAGATTGCCCGCTGCCAGAGATTTAGCCGTCCAATTGCATTGATAATGATAGATATAGATGATTTTAGAAGCTTTAATGAATCTTACGGTCATCAGGCAGGCGATAATATGCTTTCATTTGTCGGCACCCTGATAAAAGAAAACACCAGAAAATTCGATCGGGCTTTCAGATACGGCGGAGAAGAGTTTGTTGTGGTTCTGCCGGAATCGGATTTAACAATGGCATATATAGTCGCAGAGAGAATACGTAAAGGTTTTGAGATCAATTCTTTTCCTGTGAGAAAGAGAGATAGCGAAAAGCACGAGAACATCTTCCGCACAGTCAGTATAGGGATTACCGCCACTTTTGCTTACGGGACTCAGGGTATCAGTATCTTTGAGTTGATTAATCAAACAGAAAAAGCCTTATATCAAGCAAAAGGAAAAGGCGGCAACATCTGTATCAGATACGAATAAAAAGCGCTCCCGTCTTATCAGACCTTAACCCAGCAATCTGACTGCTGGAGAGACGAATCCAGTATCTCAGTTAATTTCTCTTCTAATATCGGGTTCCTGCCTTCTAATCCCTCAAGCAGTTTCCGGGGAATTTCAACCGTACATGATTTATCATTCTTTATAAGCTGAAACTTATAAACAATCTGCATAAAAATATAGAAGATACGAAGCACTATAATCGAAGCATCGATTTCCTTGATTTTTTCTTCGACTATATCGTATGAAGGAACTTCATGTTTTGTTACTTGACGATCCATAAATTTCTTTACCTCTTCAATCCTTTATTTAATGAGTTTATATTCTCTATTGTCATTTGTCTATTATTTTTTTCGATGCAATAATTTTAAATACTTAATGTGTTAATTGGTCCGTGACATTAACCTTGATCCAGTGCGGATCCCACCAGTATAAAGGCGATACCTCATAACCGTGCATAAGCAAGCCGAAATGGAGGTGGTCCCCTCCGGCAAGACCGGTAGCGCCGGTCTTTGCTATGATCTCGCCCTTTGAAACCTTCTGGCCCTCCTTGACCTCAATTGCAGACAGGTGCCCATAAAGGCTCATAAACCCAAGCCCATGGTCTATTATCACTGTGTTGCCATATATGCTGAGGTCACCAGCGAATCTGATGGTCCCGGAATTGGCAGCTTCCACCGGCGCACGTTCATTAGATGCGAGATCATACCCGAGATGGACGCTTTTGCTTACGGGATTACCATTATAAAGATAGGTCCTTCTGTCACCGTACACAGCCATTACCTTGCTGTTCTTTAACTGTAGAAAACTTCCTTCCCACAGGATCCCTGGTTCTGTTTTTTCCGCAATATCTATTAATTTATTCAGACTTTGTTTCCTCAATTCCTCGTTTACTTTTTTGAAGGCGCCTGCCGGGTCATGAACATTAGTTTCATTCAGTAAAGGGGAGACCACTCTATTTATGAAATCGTCATCAATGTTGATCGATGACATATTATATTCTGTCATCTTCAACCTGGTCGGAAGCGTTTTTATGCTCCGGTTGCCCGCAATATCCGTTGCTACGGCATAAAACAAACTCCCATCGCTAAGATCAAAAGGGGCAGGGAAGAACACATAATAAATATTCCCGGCAGCCTTCTCCGGACCCGATGTGAGCCTGAATGCTTTAAAGGTCTTATCTTCCACGGACCGGTCCTTATCAACAAGTTTAATAAAAACAGAGTCTTCCCCCGAAGCCTTCAGCACACTAAATCCCCCGCTGCCCGGATATATGAATGGAGGGGCCGTTTCAACATCAATCTCCGGCGGTACTGTATCAATTACTGATTCAATATCATATTGGACCTTTTTTAATATACCGGCTTTTGCCTTGATAGTTACGACAGCCTTGCCGTCTGTCAATCCGACGGCTTTAGGTTTTATTTCTAACGAATATACTTTTTCCCCTGTTGCAGGGACGTCCTTCAATAAATCAATTTTCTTTCCTTGCTGATTAATGGATATCTCGATAGACTGTATGTTTTCACTGCTAAGTTTAACAGTCTTGTCGGCAGTCAGATAACTAAAAGCCTCTATACCTTTAACCGAGGGGGTAGGAATGAAAAAGAGTTGATATGCCGCGAAAGCAATAACAATAATAATAACAGGCAAAATCAGGAAAAGACCTATTCGGCCAAACCCATTTCTTTTGTTATCCATTAAACCAAGCAAGTCTATAATTCTTTTCACAGTATTAAAAAATCAAATAGCTTTATATTGTGCACAAATTATTTTTTTAAAGCAAGATAATTTTTGTCTAAATTGTAACCCCTCAGTTACAAGGGGTTGCTCTAAATTATTTCCAATGTAATTTGAAGTGTCTTATATTCTAAACGGGGAAGAAAAAATAAATAATATTCCATCAAAAAATAACTTATGATATGCTGTAATTAGATATGTGCGTTAAGCATATCTCTAAAAACAATACGATTCCTTATAATTTCTATTTACCGTGACTGATATTATTAAAGAAATCCATATGTTCAAAAACATAGAACAAATGGCGGATTTTGCCGTTGAGAAATGGGCAAATATTTCTAATGCAGAAATAAAAAATAAAGGATATTTTTCCGCTGCATTATCAGGCGGTAAAACACCTGTTACATTCTATAAAAAACTTTCCGGGGGGGGAACCTTGCCATGGGATAATACGCACATTTTTATAGTTGATGAACGTTTTGTCCCATATGAAAGCGATGAAAATAATTATCATATGATAAACCGAATGTTATTGCGCCATGTCGGTATAAGACCCAAGAATATTCATCCGATTTTAACTTCGGAATTTTCACCTCAGACTTCAGCAGAAAGATATGAAGCAGATATAATCTCCTATTGCAAAACCGTCCGCACCAAGCTGCCCCAATTTGACTTTATAGTACTCGGTATCGGTGAGGACGGTCATACGGCATCTCTTTACCCGGATACTCCGGCATTAAAAGAGAAGCAGCGTTTTGCTGTATGTATTACCCCTTCTGATAAAACAAAAAGGGAAAGGATAACCCTTACCTTGCCGGTTATTAATAACGCAAGGAATATTATTTTCCTGGCAGCCGGAGAGAATAAAGCAAAAATCGTAAGAGAAGTCATTAAAGAAAAAAACAGTTTACTGCCGGCAGCAATGGTGAAGCCCAAAGAAGGAAAGTTGATTTTCCTTCTGGATGAAGCCGCCGGCTCACTGTTGTCCAAAAGAAAAAGTATTTAGGTCTGTAAGCTCGAAGCGAGTCCGGATTTTATCAAACTAAATAATTGAGGAGGTTAAAAATGCCGAAAGTAGATGATATTCAAGAGAATGTGGATACGTGCCTGAAATTTTGTGAGCCTTGTCTGACTTATCCTGGAATTGAAGGAGAGGCATTGTTCTGTGCGAGGGGCAAGAGCAGCGCTCCAAAGGCTAAAAAAGGATGTAATTGCGGTATATGTGACGTCAGGAAGAAATACGGGTGTCAAGGTTTTTACTATTGTATTAACGGAGCATGTGAGTAAAAAAATAAACCCATAAGTAATTTGTATTAAGGTCGTGAAATGTAGTTATATAAATTCGATAAATCAATTGTTCGCTGTTGACTTTAACCTGATATTTTAGTATCCTTTTAACCGATAAATGTGGAAAACCTAAAGGCGATCAAGTAATGTTAAAGAAATTCCTTCCAAAAGAAACCGACTTCTTCAGTATGTTTGAGAAAGCAGCGCTGAATGTCAATAAAAGCGCTAAACTGCTCGTTGAAATGATGGAGGATCTATCGACTGGTGAAGTAAAGGCAAAAGAAATATATGAAGCAGAGCAGGAAGGAGACATGCTTACCCATGAGGTCATGCGAAAATTAAATAAGACCTTTTTGACCCCTATAGATAGAGAAGATATTCACGCCCTCGTGTGCCGGATAGATGATGTGGTAGATTTAATATGGTCCAGTGCAGACAGGGCAGTGCTATTTAAGTTAAACTACGCGCCTCTTGAGGCAGTGGACCTATGCAAAGACTCTCCACGAAACCACTGAATTTATCACAAAAGCCGTTGGCTGCCTTAAAAATAAAAAGTATTCATATATTCAGGAATACTGATATCAAATTTTGAGGCAGGTATCTTCCAAACTTCTTTAACTCTACAAATTACCGAATGAATTCAGCAAAACTCTTCCCTCTCTCAATATTTTGGGAGGAATTACGGTCACATCAATAATCGTTGAGGGCTTGCCGCCTGGAGTTTTTCCGTCGTTGATAATTAAATCTACTTTATCTCCAAAATAGTTGATAACTTCTTCTGATGTTTCAGCGGGTCGGCTTGCTGAAGGATTAGCGCTTGTAGCCGTAACAGGCATCTTTAACGACTTTGCCAGATCAAGGGCAATGCTTTCACCGGGAATCCTTACTGCAACCTTTCCCGTCCATCCCGTCAACAAAGCAGGAACGTTGTCTTGAGCCTCAAATATTATTGTTAAAGGACCCGGCCAGTATCTTGTAATCAAATCCTTTGCCTGGTCAGGGACGCTTTTTACAATTGATAAAAGAATGTCCGCATCACCGACAATTATCGGAAGGGGTTTGTCTGCCGGTCTCTTTTTAAGTTCAAAAAGTTTCTTAACGGCAACGACATCTGTTGCAAGGACTCCCAGGGCATAAAAGCTCTCTGTAGGATAGGCTATAATCCCCCCTTTGTTAAGTATACTTAATGCCTCCGCGATAATTATGTCAGCACGGTCTTTTCTGAAAGATAATACCAGCATGATTAATTCTAACATATAAGCTTTTTATGCATTGACTAACTGAATCTTTATTAGGTGTTCACAATGCCTGTAACTGAAATAAGGAGGAATTATGACCAGAGTACCATTTAGAAGCACATCGATTGTTACAGTATTTATTTTGATTCTACTGACGGGGTGCGTCAATCAACAAGAACACCACACGACAGCAACTCAGCAAAGATTCGACGATATCGAATTATGGGTCAAGAGGTTTGAATCTCCTGAGCGGGACAAATGGCAGAAACCTGCGGAAGTTGTAAAGGCCATGAACTTGAGGCCCGGTGATGTAGTGGTCGATATCGGAGCGGGGACCGGATACTTTACCAGGCATCTTGCAATTGCAGTCGGTCCATCAGGAAAGGCTGTCGGTCTTGATATCGAACCCGGTATGGTGAAATACATGGAAGAAGACGCCAGGAAGCTGAATCTCAATAACTATGATGCACGTGTTGTTAAAACCAATGATCCGGAGTTGGCGCCGCATTCGGTGGATGTTATTTTTATCTGTGATACATACCATCATATTGAAAACAGGGTGGAATATTTCAGGAATGTCTCTCGGAGCTTGAAGACCAACGGCAGGGTAGTAATAGTTGATTTTATTAAGAATACAGATTTCGGCCCCCCGCGTGACCATAAACTTGCAGAAGAGATTGTTCATGAAGAAATGAATAAGGCCGGTTATCACCTGATTAAATCTCATGACTTGCTTCAATATCATTATTTTCTTGAATTTGGGAATGATAAAACAGAATGATATGTATATTAGGATATGCAGGGGATATCCGTTTACCCCTCTTATTTTCCTGGTATTTACAATCTGGATGTCTGTCTGGTGTATCCAATCACAACCTGTCTCCACAATAGCCGGACTAGGAACATTAGCATTAGGCTATGTTATTTATTGGGGGCAAAGCAAGAGAAAGAAAACAGCATCTGTGGAAGCATAATACTACATGTTAATTAAATCATTTCACAGCCCTCACATGTGGCATACCGAAATAAGGTAAAGCCTTTACATCAAGGAACCCTGCAGCGTTTGAATCTGAAACTTGCACCCTGCATTTCGAAAAAAAATTTCTTCGGCAATTTCAGACTCACTTAAAGGAAGAACACTAAAGGATATAGTTCATTCCACCGAATAAGTATCAGATGAATTCTTCGGATTATCATTTATGCAAATACGTAAATATCATTTAAGTCATTAGTTTAATTACGTAAAATTTCTTGACAATGGAGAGTGAAAAAATGGATAATATAACCTAATAATCTTATTAATCCGCCTTAAGGGGGGCTTATTATCATGAGTCGTATTTTATTTATTGCACACATCGATAGAACAATGTTACTTAGTGGTGGATTTGTCACCTTCGGGCCAATGTGGTTATCGGCAGTACTTAAGCGTGACGGACATCAAACCACTATTGCAGGTGTAAATTATAATGAAGTAGAGAAAACCTGTGCGGAGTTTAAACCTGATATTGTTGCTTATACTACATTCAGCGGCGGCCAAAACATCTATCTGGACTGGAATAGAAGATTAAAGCAGAAGTTTAAAATTTACTCTATGTTCGGCGGACCTCACGTTACCTTTTCCCCTGAAATGGTAGAGGAAGATGGAGTAGATGCTGTCTGTCGTGGAGAAGGTTTTGAGGCAATGCCGGACTTCGTTAATAAGCTGGAAAAAGGAGAGGACATTACTAATGTCAAGAACTGGTGGGTAAAGGTTGACGGTAATATTTATAAAAATGAACAACGCCCACTCATAAAAGATCTTGATATACTCCCTCCGCCTGACAGAAGCCTTTATGACAGATACAAGGACTACCGTCTGGCTAGAACGGCAACTGTAATGACAAGCCAGGGTTGCCCTTTTAACTGCACATACTGTCATAACCATCAACTCCATAAAATGCGTGTAAAGGGAGACCCGATTTTCCGCCAGAGAAGCGTCGACCATGTAATTGAAGAGCTTAAGCAATTAAAAAGGGATTATCCGAAGATTGAATATCTGATATTCAGAGATGAAATACTCACTGTAAAACCGAAATGGATCAAAGAATTTGCCGAAAAATATCCAAAAGAAATAGGAATACCTTTTTACTGTCTCATGAGGCCTGAGATCATTAAAGAAGAGGTTATCGACGATTTAATAAAAGCCGGTGTCTTTTATGTAGGAATCGGCGTAGAGTCGGGAAATGATTTTATCAGAAATAAAGTCTTAAACAGGAAAATGACAAAGGAGCAGATCATACAAGGCATGAAAATCCTCAGGGATAAGAAAGTAATGTTTTCCATGTATAACATTATCGGTGCACCCCATGAGACACTGGAGACTGCCATGGAGACGTGGAAATTAACTGTGCAATGCAAGCCGACATTCTGCGATGCCTTCCTTATGACTCCATACCCGAAGACAGAGATATACGATTATTCAGTAGCAAACGGGTTTTTTGATCCAAACATGAAATTTCCTGAAACCTACCATGAAAGAATAATATTAAACCTGAAGGACAGGCCTCAGCTCGAAAATTTCATGCATCTCCTCGGTGTTGCCGTTGAATTCCCCTGGCTGATGCCTTTGATCAAAAACGTTCTAATAAAATTGCCTCTTCGCCCCGTGTATAACAGCATAAGAAAGTTCTGGAAGGGGTATGTTTACAGGTACAGAATATATCCTTATAAAGTTTCTGCCGGTGAAAGCGTGAGAATTATATATAACACGATTTTTGCTTCAAAGGTATAAATCCATTACTTGGTTTACGATATAGGTTTTTTCTGAACCCTGCAGGCCCTGCAGGGTTCTTTATTGTATTGACAGTGAGTTATAATTATCACAGAATTTTTTAATTCATATTGAAAGAGAGGAATACATGTTAGTTTCCGTCGTGGTCCCGTTGCATAATGAAGAAGAAAATATCGAAGAGCTTTATAATGCGCTTAAATCAGTTATGGATGAAGATGGCAGGGATTATGAATTGTTATTTATCGATGACGGCAGTACTGATAAGACACTTGAACTTCTTGAACCTCTTGCACAAAAAGATCCAAATGTAAGACTGCTGCCCTTCAGACGCAACTTCGGCAAGGCAGCAGCATGGGCGGCAGGGTTTGACTACGCGAAAGGGGACGTTATTGTAACAATCGACGGAGACCTCCAGAATGATCCAAAGGACATCCCGAAGATGGTTTCTTTGATCGGCGAATATGATGTCGTCAACGGCTGGAGAAAGAAGAGAAAAGATCCTTTCGTTATTAGAAGATTCCCATCAATTATCGCCAACTGGCTGATAAGCTGGGTGACTGGAGTCAAACTCCGTGATTACGGATCAGGCCTCAAGGCATACAAGGCAGAGGTCGTAAAAAATATTAATATGTACGGAGAAATGCACAGATTCATTCCTGCAGTCGCAAGCTGGTACGGAATAAAGATAATTGAAATTGAAACTATTCACCATCCGAGACGCCACGGGGAGTCCAAGTATGGGATATCACGAACTTTGATGGTCATTCTCGATTTGATAACCGTTAAATTTCTTCAGAGTTTTTCCACCAAGCCTATGCAAGCATTCGGACCCGTTGGACTAGCATGCGGCATAGCGGGTTTCACTCTTAATTTTTACCTTATGCTCTTATGGTTTTCAGGACAGCCGATAGGACACAGACCGTTACTTCTTCTCGGTATTTTATTAGTAATAATCGGAATACAACTTATCGGCATGGGGCTTCTTGGAGAGATGCTTGTCAGCTCTTATCATGAAGGTCAGAAAAAGCCATTATACGTTTTAAAAAAACCTGAACATAATAGAAAAACTTAATTTTATTTTTATCCCCCTCTTTGGTAAAGAGGGGCGAGGGGAGATTTTTTGATTAAATATTTCCATAAAATCCCCCTTAATCCCCCTTTTCCAAAGGGGGAGGTCATTATGTGTTTGTGAAGATTGCTGTTATATAGGAAATCACGATGTGGTTAAAAAATTTTTGGGAACTTCTGATGGACCCAAGAACAGAGATAGGAAGCAAATAAAAGAAGAAAACCCTCATGGTTTAAAGGAATCAGATGATATAAAATATC